>JANOSY010000025.1:0-20747 GCA_031416075.1 Tenderia sp. (SeqCode)
GCGAAACTAATCAGCAGGAGTGTCCGTTTGTAACTGTTCATCTATAAACCCCTCAAAAAGAGCTGATGTGATTACATCCACGATAAAACAGCAAACAACATCCCTTTTACTCTGCTAAATTTTACTGCAGGATTGCGGGACTGGATTATTCAAACACTACGTTAATGACGACGTTGTGATCGGGAGAATAGAAGCCCGATCAGACCCATGCTAAAGAGCAGTAATGTGGCAGGCTCCGGAACAGTGTTTATTACGTTAATCCGACCATTCTCCATCAATATACTAACCGGGTTACCTTCAACGCTCAGTGCAGCTGGGTTAATCGCCATAGTCAATAAACTGCTTCCCAGCGAATGCGCGGAGAAACTGAACATAGCCACTGCAATGGGTTCAGAGCCAATCAGGTTAAACGGATCTGTGAGACTGGAATATAGAAAGTAACCAATATTTGATTGATAGCCGGGCATGACGCCTAAATCCAGCGTGGTCAGTGTATCCCCCTGATTAATATCAGTGAAAGCCAAGGCAAAGGCATCCCACGTTTCTGTGGGGGACATATCAACTAACGCACCTGCCAATGGGTCTCCAGTGCTGGCAAGGACCATCCCGCTGTCATTGTAGTTAACATCAAATGAGACGGTGTCAATCCGTGTGGAGGCGTCGTAATTGCTTAACATTACAGCAACATTGAAATTGTCGCCCAGTAGTACGCTCCGTGAACCTTGAATGCCAGGTGCGGTGGTATCTAGGTCAAAGGACAATACCGGAATCGCCCATGCTGAGTTTGTGCCCAGCGCAGCCATAAAAAAAACCGCAACAATAGAATTAATGTGTGAACCCGCCCGCTTGAAGAAAGGGCCGAGACGATTCACAAGAACGAAATTACAAAATCGGTTTTTATTGTTACGCCAAACGATGGCCGACTTATCTGCTCCAGTAATTTTATTCTTGAAAAGAAGCATTAGAATCTCCTTAATTACTGTAGCTTAATTGTGAAGGCATTACATCGATAAAAATTGGAGCATATGCTGAATATGTTTCCGGCGCAATATCAATAAATTACCAATACATTTCGGGGGCTATGTTTATTTATGCGGTCGACAATTGAAGACGAATGTCCGTTAACGTTGGGGCAGCTGCCGTTCGCCGTGGGTGAGCTGGACGTCAGCAACGGGTCGACACCGGTCATTTACAGGATCGGATGCCACCGGCTGCTATGGCCGAAGATGAGCAGTTCGCCGCAACCCGCCTGCACCTCCGATTAGGGTCGTTGCCTTGTCTGGCTACACCCTTAGATCAATCTCGATTTCATCATTCAGGAATATAAACCGCTCAAAAACAGTCGTTATTTGGGGCACAACTTCTGCGAACCCCAAGGCGATTCAAAGATTCAATTGGATTTCGACATTAGCAGACTACTGAACGCTAATGCCGAAATCCGTTTTCGCCTCGACGGACTTTATTCTCATCCGACGAACTTTATTTGTCGGAGTCACTATTGCCCAAACGTTAAGCGCTAACGTTTGGGTTTAGCCACGGTTCGATCTACGGCCGATATCGCAAATCCAAGGTGCAGGGAAAATCGGGATTGGGCTGTTCCTGCGCGGGCAGCATCGGCCCGATGGTATGGCCGTGGTCCCAGAAACGGGCAATGCGGCGTGCCTCGGCTTCATTGGCGTTGACCGGCAGCTGTTCGTAGTTGCGGCCACTGGGGTGGGCAACGTGGTAGGTGCAGCCACCGATGCTTTTGTGGTTGGCAAGGTCGACGATGTCGAAGACTAGCGGTGCGTCGGCAGCGAGTCTTGGGTGCAGGCCAAAGGTGGGTTGCCACGCCTTGAAGCGCACCCCCGCCACATACTCACCACTCATTTCAGTTTTTTGCAGCGGCACACGGCGACCGTTGCAGGTGAGGCAGTAACGCTCGGGGTTGAACCGTTTTAGCTTCACCTGCAGTCGTTCGACCGACGAATCGACGTAACGCGCGGTCCCTTGCGACGTGACCTCCTCACCCAGTACATGCCACGGTTCGATGGCGCTATGCAGGATCAGTTCCATGCCCTGTTTCTGGATGTTGCCGCAATGGGGAAAACGGAACTCAAAGAAGGGGGCAAACCAAGCGGCGTCGAAGCTGAAGCCCGCTTCGTTTAAATCCGCCATGACCTGATTGAAATCCTCTTGCAGGTAGTGGGGCAGCATGAAGCGGTCGTGTAGTGTTGTACCCCAGCGTGCCGGACGGGCGCGGAAAGGTTTACGCCAGAAGCTGGCAACCAGCGCACGCATCAGCAGGATCTGTGCTGCGCTCATGCGCCAATGGGGTGGCATCTCAAAGGCGCGAAATTCGAGGATTCCCAACCGTCCGGTTGGACCGGCGGGGTTGTAGAGCTTGTCGATGCAGAACTCGGCGCGGTGGGTATTGCCGGTGATATCCACCAGGATATTGCGGAACAGACGGTCGACCAGCCAAGGTTCTGGGACTTCGCCGGGAGCCAGCTGCTGCACCGCGATCTCCAGCTCATAAAGGGCATCGTCACGTGCCTCGTCGACACGTGGTGACTGCGAGGTGGGGCCGACAAAGAGTCCGGAGAAGAGGTAGGAGAGCGACGGGTGGTGCTGCCAGTAGAGCAGCAGACTGGCCAGCAGGTCGGGGCGCCGCAGGAATGGGCTGTCGGTTGGCGTTGCGGCCCCCAACGTCACATGGTTGCCGCCGCCAGTGCCGGTGTGGCGGCCGTCGATCATGAATTTTTCTGTGCCCAGCCGGGTCAGGCGCGCCTCTTCGTAGAGGATTTCCGTGTTCTCTACCAGTTCGCGCCAGCTGCCCGACGGGTGAATATTGACCTCGATCACGCCGGGGTCGGGGGTGACGGCCAGCTTGCGCAGGCGCGGGTCGCTTGGCGGTTCATAACCCTCAATGTCGATGGCGATTTGGCACTCCCTGGCGGTCGCCTCCAGTGCGCCAACCAGATCAATCCAGTGTTCGATGTGGGTCAGTGGTGGCAAAAACACCCACAGGCGGCCGTCGCGTGGTTCGATGCAGAGTGAGGTCTGGGGCACGATTTCATTCATGCCAGCCTCATCCGCCACCGGCTGTTCATGGATTGGCGGGGGGGTGGCCGGAGTCGGTTCGAACAGGCTGTAACGCCGTGCGATCTCGCTCGCCGAGACCAGTGGTGTGCGGGTCTCAAAGCTGTCGCGGGGTGGCTCGATCTTGCGGCGCGATTCGCGTGGCAGTGAGTCGAGCGGCAGACGAAAGCCCATGGGTGAGTCACCGGGGAAGAGTATCAGTTGCCCCCGGCGTAGCGTCCAGGGGGCGCTGTGCCAGCTATTTTTGTCAGAGGACCAGCTGAGCGGCAGGGCGTAGCCGGTGATCTCATTCAGCCCCTTGTTCAGCAGCTTGGCCAGACGGCGACGTTCAAGCGGGTCTTTGAGGTCGGCCTGGAGTGGGTCGACATCCTCAGGCAGTGCCGATTCGGCACGTAGATAGTGGGCGGCGTCTTCATAGACGGGGGCGATGTTGGTCTCGCTCAACCCTAATTTACGCATCAGGTTTTGGGCGAAACGGCGCGCCTCGTCTACGCCAGCAGCGCCTGCTTTGGTAGGTGAGAGCAGTGCCAGATCGTGCCACAACGGTTCGCTGTCGCTGCGAAAAAAACAGCTGTAGGCCCAGCGCGGTAACTGCTCGCCCGGATACCACTTGCCCTGGCCGTGGTGGAGCAGGGCACCGGGGGCAAAACGGTCACGCAGTCGTTGCAGCAGTTCGCGGGCGAGCCGCTCTTTGTGTGGTCCCAGCGCGGCGGTGTTCCACTCGGCACCGTCAATATCGTCGATTGAGACAAAGGTCGGTTCACCGCCCTGGGTCAGGCGTACGTCGTCTTCTTGCAGCTGTTGATCAACCCGGTCGCCCAGTGCCAGTACCTGTTGCCAAACCTCTTCGCTGTAGGGCTTGGTGACACGTGGGTCTTCATGGATGCGGGTGACGCTGTTTTCGAAATGGAGCGTGGTCTGGCACGGATCAACCAGACCTGTAACCGGCGCGGCGGAGGCGGGGTCCGGCGTGCAAGACAAGGGGATGTGGCCCTCACCGGCAAACAGGCCGGAGGTGGGGTCGAGGCCGATCCAGCCAGCGCCAGGGATGAAGACTTCGGCCCAGGCGTGCAGGTCGGTAAAGTCCTTCTCCGTGCCGGAGGGGCCGTCGAGGGCCTTGACGTCAGCAGTGAGTTGTACCAGATAGCCAGAGACAAAACGCGCCGCTAACCCCAGATGGCGCATGATTTGCACCAGCAGCCAGGCGCTGTCACGGCATGAGCCAGTGGCCGATTGCAGGGTCTCTTCACAGCTTTGAACCCCCGCCTCCATGCGGATCAGATAGCCTAGCTCCTGTTGCAGGCGCTGGTTGAGGCTGACGATGAAGTTGGCTGTTGAGGTCGGTTCGCGTTTGACTGTTGCGACCCAGTCGCGCAACAGGGGTCCATCGTCGCGGATCTTGAGATAAGGGGATAGCTCGTGGGCCAGCTGCTCGTCGTACTCAAAAGGCCACGTTTCGGCGTACTCCTCGACGAAGAAATCGAACGGGTTGATCACCGTCATTTCGGCGATCAGCTCGACATCAATGCTGAGTCGAGTGATCTTGTCGGGAAAAACATAGCGGCCGACGAAGTTGCCGAAGGGGTCCTGTTGCCAGTTGACGAAGTGTTTTTCCGGCGTGACCTTGAGGCTGTAGCTGTGAATTGGGGTACGGCAGTGTGCCGCTGGTCGCAAGCGCACCAGATGGGGGGATAGGCTCACCGGCCGGTCGAATTCGTAAACTGTCTTGTGACGAATGACGACACGGATCGACATGGTGGATCCCTCCAGGTTGTTATTTATTTATGTCATGCATCATTGGGCGCACGTTGCTGACAGTATGGGTACGTTTTTCCCATTCAAATTTAGGCAGTTCGGCAAACGAGAGTTTGAGGGCCTCGTTCCAGGCCTGTCGGACGTCGCGCAGATACTGGTCATCCTCGTCCATACGAATGTAGTGGTCATTATCAAAGGTATCATTTTCATAAATTAACACTTCGATAGGAGGACCTACTGTAGCGTTGGATTTGATCGTGGAATCCATGGAAACGATGGCACAACGGGCCGCATCTTCAAGGGATGTTTTGCGGGTGATGATACGGTCCAGAATAGGCTTGCCGTACTTACTCTCACCAATCTGTATAAACGGGTGTTCCGTGGAGTCGGTGATAAAATTTCCCGCTGAATAGATCATAAAAATAGCAGGGGGGTGCCCCTTAATCTGGCCGCCGAATATGAGGGAACATTTTGTATCAATGCTGGCGGCGGCAGTCATCTCGGTGGCGTTGCTCTGCTCATCACGGCTCACCTGGCTGACATAACGGGCAGCATCGACCATCTTTTTGCAATTGAGGAGGCTGTCGGTATCCGGATCTTCCTGATCATGCTCCAGGCGGCTGATGATTGCCTGGGTGGTGGCGAGATTGCCGGCAGTCAGAACCACAAATATTCGGTCTGACGACGGTTTGAATATATGCATCTTGCTATAGGCCGAGATCATGTCCGGTCCGGCATTGGTGCGCGAGTCGGAGCAGAAAATCAAACCATCGTCGACTGAGACAGCTACACAGTAAGTCATATTTTCATTCTCAGGTTACTACGTCAGGATATTTTATCCGACATCCAAGGGCCATAATAAAGCATTTTTGCTGCGGGTGACGGTTGATTGCAACGATTGTTTATTTGCGGATGTATCAGAGCAGTTATGTGACAATACCTGCGGCGGTATCGTAACTAACTGATTTTTATGGTCGGAGTGAGAGGGCTCGAATCTCCGGCCCCAGCCTCCCGAAGATAGTGCTCTACCAGACTGAGCTACACTCCGAACCGGACTAGTAGGCCCTGTTGACGGAAAACTCCGCCAGGATATAAAGCGCGTCTTTATAGGGGCTGGCGGGAACAAGGTCAGCGATGGCCGCTACCGCTTTGTCGGCCTCCTGTTGTGCCAGTTTGGCGGTGTAGGCGATGGCCCCTGTCGATTCAATAACCTCCATCACCGCAGCGATCTGCTCGTGACCACCGTTCTCGATAGCTTTGCTAACGATGGCCGCTTGTTGTGGTGTGCCAACACGCATGGCGTAGATCAGTGGCAGGGTTGGTTTGCCTTCGGCAAGGTCGTCGCCAACATTTTTGCCCATATCTGACGCCGTCGCGCTGTAGTCCAGCACATCATCAATCAGTTGGAAAGCAGTACCAAGGTGCATGCCGTAGGTCGCCATTGCCCGTTCCTCGGCGGTGTTACGACCGCTGATGACTGCACCGAGTTGAGTGGCCGCCTCAAACAGCTTGGCTGTCTTGGAGTGGATCACATCCATATAGCGCTCCTCGCTGGTCTCGGGATCGTGGCAGTTAAGCAGCTGCAGCACCTCACCTTCAGCGATGGTATTGGTTGCATGGGCCAAAATCTCCATGACCCGCATGTTTTTTAGCTCCACCATCATCTCAAAGGAGCGTGAATAGAGGAAATCCCCTACCAGCACACTCGCCTCGTTGCCCCATATGTTATTGGCGGTTTCGCGGCCACGCCTCAGTTCAGAGCCATCTACCACATCGTCATGAAGCAGTGTGGCAGTGTGAATGAATTCAACAATTGCTGCCAGATCAAGATGATGGGTGCCGCTATAGCCAAAGGCACGTGCTGACAGCAGCGCCAGCAGCGGCCGCAGGCGTTTGCCACCACTGTTGATGATGTAATGGCCCATCTGATTGATCAGAACAACCTCCGATTGCAGCCGTTTCTGGATCACGGCATTAACAGCGGTCATGTCGTCGCGCATAAGTGCCGCAACAGTGCTGAGATCAGGAATGAGCCGACTGTCAGCGTTTTTGAGAGTATGGTTTTGTGATATAGGCATAAGTGCGGCCATTGTAGAAGTGAATGATAATGTCTTACAAGTGTTCAAATAACGATTTATTGATTTGACGAAGTGTCAATCAAGCGCTAGAATTCGGCCTCTTAGCAAAGTCAGTACGGTTTTTTGCCCTTGGAGCTTCAGCTCCGGGCGTCAAGTGTTGGAGAAAACGGCATGTACGCTGTCATAAAGACTGGTGGCAAGCAGTATCGCGTTACCGAAGGTAACGTATTGCGAGTTGAAAAATTACTTGCAGAAGCGGGTAGTACCATTGAAATCGATCAGGTTTTGATGATTACCAATGGTGATGATATCAAAATCGGTGCTCCTCTCGTTGCGGGTGGCAAAGTGATGGCGATGGTAAACAGTCACGGTCGTGGAGACAAGATCAGGATTGTTAAATTCCGTCGTCGCAAACATTCGCGCAAGCAGATGGGGCATCGTCAGGCTTACACCGAGCTGAAAATCACCGGCATAGTCGGCTGATTATCAGTGAGTTAAAGAGGTATATAGACAATGGCACATAAAAAAGCTGGTGGTAGTAGTCGCAACGGTCGCGATTCAGAGTCTAAGCGCCTTGGCGTTAAAGTCTTTGGTGGTGAGCTGGTTCAGGCGGGCAATATTATTGTGCGTCAGCGCGGCACCCGTTTTCACCCTGGATTAAATGTTGGGCTTGGTCATGACCATACCCTGTTTTCCAAGGTTGAAGGCAAGGTAGTATTTGTAGAAAAAGGCGCTAAGATGCGCAAGTATGTAAACGTGGTTCCTGCGTAAGCGAGGACTCTGCTGCTACATGCTGAATAGGCCCTGTCTTTGACGGGGCTTTTTTGTTTATGTCTGTTCCGTAACCTGTGCGCCGATATGTCTGGCGCGCCCTGAGAAACCATGAAAGCGAAATCATGAAATTTGTTGACGAAGTAATCATTCGGGTCCAGGCGGGCGATGGCGGTAACGGCTGTGTCAGTTTTCGGCGTGAGAAGTTCATCCCCTTTGGCGGCCCTAACGGTGGCGATGGTGGTGATGGCGGCAGTGTCATTCTGGTTGCCAATGAAGGGCTTAATACGCTGATTGATTTCCGCCACGTGCGTGATTACCGCGCCAAACGTGGTGATAATGGCATGGGTAGTAACTGTACTGGTCCTGCCGGTGAGGACCTGCTGATTCGTGTGCCGGTAGGTACTATGGTGATTGATACCGATACCGAAGAGGTGATTGGTGATCTGGTAAAGGTGGGGCAGCAGTTGGTTGTTGCCAGGGGCGGTTTCCATGGCATTGGTAATGCCCGCTTCAAGAGCAGTGTCAATCGGGCACCGCGCCAATCTAAGCCAGGTACGCCAGGTGAGATGCGTCATCTGCGCTTGGAGTTGAAATTACTGGCCGATGTGGGTTTGCTGGGGTTGCCCAATGCGGGTAAGTCGACCTTCATCCGTGCTGTCTCTGCCGCACGTCCCAAAGTAGCGCCTTACCCTTTTACCACTCTCTATCCTAATCTGGGGGTGGTGAGTGTTGATTTGGAACGGAGTTTTGTGGTGGCCGATGTGCCGGGTGTGATCGAGGGGGCGGCGGAGGGGGCGGGACTTGGTATTCAATTCCTTAAACATCTTTCTCGTACTCGCCTGTTGCTGCATCTGGTGGATGTAGCCCCTTTTGATGAGAGTGATCCGGCTGAGAATGTGCGTATGATCGCCTCTGAGTTGGAGCGCTTTAGTCCTGAATTGGCGGCACAAGAGCGCTGGCTGGTATTGAATAAGATTGATCTGGTGCCAGAGGATGAGCGAGAGGCTCGTTGTCGCGGCATCGTTGAGCGTCTCAATTGGCAGGGGCCTGTGTTTGAAATTGCCGCCATCAGCAAAGAAG
Source organism: Tenderia sp. (SeqCode) (assembly GCA_031416075.1). GTDB lineage: Bacteria > Pseudomonadota > Gammaproteobacteria > Tenderiales > Tenderiaceae > JAKFXL01. The sequence continues at coordinate 8,769 of JANOSY010000025.1, forward strand.
GGACTCAGCTAATGACGTACAAAATTATGGAGCATCTGGAGGCGCACCCGCTTAATTACCCGTCGGATGAGGTGGCGAGTGTTGACCCAGATCTGGATGATGGTGTTAGTGAGTGATACTGGATCATGTCATATCGTGCACAGTTAGGACGTTCGAAGCGCTGGGTTGTTAAGGTCGGCAGTTCGCTAGTCACCAATGATGGCCGTGGTTTGAACCACGAGATCATCGCCTCCTGGGTGGAGCAGATTGCGCTGCTGCGTCAATCTGGCGCGCAGGTGATACTGGTCTCCTCTGGTGCGGTGGCGGAGGGCATGAAACGCCTGGGCTGGAAGAGTCGCCCTCACGAGCTGCATCAGCTGCAGGCCGCCGCCGCCGTTGGACAGATGGGGCTGGTGCAGGCCTATGAGTCCTACTTTCAGCGTTTTGGTATCCACACTGCCCAGGTGCTTTTGACTCACGAGGATCTCTCGGATCGCCGCCGCTATCTCAATGCCCGCAGTACCCTGCGGACGCTGCTTGATATGGGGGTGGTGCCGGTGATCAACGAAAATGATACCGTGGCGGTTGATGAAATTCGTTTTGGTGATAACGATACCTTGGCGGCGCTGGTGGGGAATCTGGTGGAGGCGGAGCTGCTGGTACTGCTGACGGACCAGATTGGCATGTACGAAAGTGACCCGCGCCAGAATCCCAATGCTGTTTTTATTAGTGAGCGCCAGGCGGGTGACCCTGATCTTGTGCGAATGGCCTCCGGCGGGGGTGTTGGCTCGTTAGGTCGGGGTGGCATGGTGACTAAGGTGCGTGCTGCTGAGCGTGCCGCCCGTTCCGGCACTGCAACGGTGATTGCGCCAGGGCGCGAGGCGGGTATTCTGCAGAAAATAGCGGCCGGTGAATCTGTAGGTACGCTATTAACCCCCGGTAGGCAGGTGTTGGCAGCGCGTAAGCAGTGGCTGGCGGATCACCTGCAGTTGCGTGGACGATTGGTGCTGGATGATGGAGCGGTGCGTGTTCTGCGTGAAGCGGGTAAGAGCCTGCTGGCGGTGGGTGTTACCGATGTGGTGGGTGATTTTGGCCGTGGTGAGGTGGTGGCCTGCGTGGCGGCTGACGGTACCGAGATCGCCCGCGGCCTGGTTAACTACAGTGCTGTTGAGAGCCGTAAGATCAAAGGGCAGCCCAGTGAGCGTATTGAGTCACTGCTGGGGTATATCGACGAGTCGGAGCTGATTCATCGCGACAATCTTGTGCTGACCTGATGCTGTCTGGGGCGTTGGGTCAATAAAAAGCCGACTATTTAGTCGGCTTTTTTATCTATTCAGCGTGAATCTGTGATCAGGCCATGGCCTTGATGTGCTGGTTCAGGCGGCTCTTATGGCGGGCAGCCTTGTTCATGTGAATGATGCCTTTGCGGGCCATATTGTCGATGACGGGCACGGCAACTTTGTAGGCTTCGGTAGCGATGTTCTTGTCACCAGTCGCGATTGCCTTGACGGCATTCTTGATGTGTGTGCGCAGTTTTGAGCGCAGGCTCGCATTGTGTTGGCGATGGGCTTCCGATTGACGGACGCGTTTTTTAGCTTGTGCAGAGTTAGCCAAAGTAAAACTCCTCGAGAATTCTGTGTTCAGTGCTGCCCCGGAAAGTCGAGGCGTTAATAAGGGCGATAATATGATTGATTAATGTCCGATTGTCAAATGGTTTAGGAGTTATGGTTTGCTGTGGGGACGGAGTAGAATCCCCCTGCAGTCCAGTCTGGGCTGGTGGGTGGCAATTAAATAGGTGGTTATGAGTAAAAAGCTGGTGAAGTCGACGGCCATCGTGGGGGTTATGACGCTGTTGTCGCGGCTCCTGGGGTTTGTGCGTGACATGGTGGTGGCGCGCCTGTTTGGTGCCGGTGCAGAGGCGGATGCCTTTTTTGTTGCCTTTAAAATACCCAATCTGCTGCGGCGGCTGTTTGCTGAGGGCTCTTTTTCACAGGCGTTTGTGCCGGTGCTCTCTGAATATAGAACCCAGCGCAGCCATGACGAGGTAAAACGGTTAACCGATGATGTGGCCGGTACCTTTGGCGCGATTCTGCTGGTGATCACAGTGCTGGGGGTGGTGGCTGCGCCGGTATTGATCTTTCTGTTTGCCCCCGGTTTTGTCGATGAGGGAGAGAAGTTTGATCTTGCCTCATCGATGTTGCGCCTTACCTTCCCCTATATCTTTTTTATCTCCCTGACCGCCTTTGCGGGCAGCATCCTGAATACCTATGGCCGTTTTGGGGTGCCTGCGTTTACGCCGGTATTGATGAATCTCTCTCTGATCGGCTGCGCCATCTGGTTGGCACCACAGATGGATGAGCCGGTGATGGCGCTGGCGTGGGGGGTGTTTCTCTCCGGTGTGGTGCAGCTGCTGTTTCAGTTTCCTTTCCTGCGACGGTTGCACCTGTTGCCACGGCCACGTTGGGGGAGTCAGGATGAGGGGGTGCGGCGGGTGATGCGGTTGATGGCCCCGGCGCTGTTTGGTTCGTCAGTAGTGCAGCTTAATATGCTGATTAATACGGTGGTGGCGTCGTTTTTGGTGACGGGCAGTGTCTCCTGGCTCTACTATTCTGACCGACTGGTAGAATTCCCACTGGGGTTGCTGGGGGTGGCGCTGGCAACAGTGATTCTGCCCAATCTTTCGGAGCAGCATGCGGCAGAGTCACCGCAACGTTTTTCCTGTACCCTGGATTGGGCGCTGCGTTGGGTGGTGGTGGTGGGGACGCCCGCAACGGTGGGGCTGTTTATGCTGGCGGGACCGCTGCTGACGACGCTGTTTCAATATGATGCGTTTACGACCCATGATGCGGAGATGGCAACAGCCAGCTTGAAGGCCTATGCCTTTGGATTGCTGGGGTTTATTCTGGTGAAGGTGTTGGCACCGGGGTTTTTTGCCCGCCAGGATGTAAAGACCCCTGTTCGTATTGGCGTGATTGCGATGGCCGCCAACCTGCTGCTGAATCTGTTACTGGTCTGGCCGTTGGCCCATGTTGGGCTGGCATTGGCCACTTCAATGGCGGCCTTTATCAATGCGGCGTTGCTCTATCGCGTTTTGCGGCGTGAAGGGATTTATACCCCGGAGCCGGGGTGGTCCCGGTTACTGTTGCAGGTGGCGCTGGCCAACGGGGTGATGGCGCTGCTGCTCTGGTGGGGCGCCAGTGATCTGGCAGCCTGGTTTGCATGGGGCGGTGGGGTGCGTGCCAGACAGCTGCTGGTATGGGTGGGGGCGGGGGCTGTGGTTTATCTGCTGGTATTGTTGTTGTTGGGGGTGAGGTTTCGTACTCTTTGGCAAAGTCGGGTGGATGAGTAGGCGATTGTTCCCGTTGCTGCGCCAAGGTGTCATATAATGCCCCTCTTTTGTCGCTGGATATTGGCGCATTTGTGAGTTGAGATGGAACTGATTCGCGGTTTTCGTAACCTGCAACCCCGTCATCGTGGCTGTGTGGTGACTATCGGTAACTTTGATGGGGTCCATCTTGGTCATCAGGCAGTCCTGGGGCAGCTGGCAGGGGCGGCGCGGCGGCTGACATTGCCGACGGTGGTGGTTACCTTTGAGCCGCAGCCGCAGGAGTATTTTGGTGCGGCAGCGTTGGCCCCGCGGTTGACCCGTCTGCGGGAGAAGCTACAGGCGTTGCGGCGTTACGCGGTGGATCGGGTTGTCTGTCTGCCATTTAATGCCGAGTTGGCACAGCTTTCGGCACAACAGTTTATCGAACGGCTGTTGATAACGGGGCTGGCGGTGCGTTATCTGGTGGTGGGGGATGATTTCCGCTTTGGCCGGGGGCGCGAAGGCGATTTTGCCATGCTCAAGGCCGCGGGACAGCAGCATGGTTTTCAGGTGGTGAGCATGCACAGCTTCTGTGTGGATGGTGAGCGTGTTAGCAGCACCCGGGTGCGTGAGGCGCTGGGGCGTGGCGAGATGGCAACGGCGGCAAAGTTGTTGGGGCGCGATTATCGCATGAGTGGCCGGGTGGCACGGGGTGAGCAGTTGGGGCGTCAGCTCGGTTTTCCTACCGCCAATATCCATCTGCATCGTCAGGCGATACCGGTGGGTGGTGTGTTTGCGGTGGAGATGTTTGGTATTGAGGGTGAGCCGCTGGCGGGGGTTGCCAACGTCGGTGTACGCCCCACGGTGGATGGCTCCCGCACCTTGCTGGAGGTACATCTGTTTGATTTTGATCAACAGATCTATGGCCGGTATGTCGAGGTGGTATTCCTGCACAAGCTGCGTGATGAGGTCCGTTTTGCCTCGCTCGACGCCCTAAAGCAGCAGATAGGATTGGATGCAGTGGCTGCGCGTGACTACTTTACGCGGCGCTGAGAAATATTAACGTTTATCTAGAGTGACTCATGGCTGACTACAAACACACCTTGAACCTGCCCAACACCGACTTCCCCATGAAGGCGAGCCTGCCCAATCGTGAGCCGGCGATGGTGAAGCAGTGGCAGGAGAATGACCTCTATGGCAAGCTGCGCGCCAAAGGCGCGGGCCGCAAAACGTTTATTCTGCATGATGGTCCGCCCTACGCCAACGGCCAGATCCACATTGGCCACGCGGTAAACAAGGTGTTGAAGGACATCATCGTTAAATCAAAGACCATGAGTGGTTTTGATGCGCCCTATGTGCCGGGCTGGGATTGCCACGGTCTGCCGATCGAGCTGCAGGTGGAGAAGAAGATCGGCAAGGCCGGCCACAAGGTGGATGCCAAAACCTTCCGCAACGCCTGTCGTGACTACGCCGGCAAACAGGTCGATCTGCAGCGCGAAGATTTCAAGCGCCTTGGGGTGATTGGTGACTGGGACAATCCCTATCTCACCATGGATTTTAAGTTCGAAGCCGATATCGTGCGCAGTCTGGGGCGCATCGTCAACAACGGCCATCTGCACAAGGGCAGCAAGCCGGTGCACTGGTGTACCGATTGCGGTTCGGCACTGGCGGAGGCGGAGGTTGAGTATGAAGACAAGGTCTCGCCTTCTATCGACGTGCGTTTCAGCGTGCTCGATGATGCCGCCCTCATGCAGCGCTGCCATCACGTTGAGGATCACGAAGGCAGAGGCCCCATCTCGGTGGTGATCTGGACCACCACCCCCTGGACACTGCCCGCCAATCAGGCGATCTGTCTCAATCCAGAACTCGACTACGCCGTGGTGCAGTGTGAGGGCGAACATGGTGCCGAGCGGCTGGTGATGGCCGAGACGCTGCTCAAGGATGCCATGGGGCGCTACGGGTTTGATAACCATCGTGTGGTCGCCTACTGCAAGGGCAGTGAGCTGGAAGGGTTGATGCTGGCCCATCCGTTTTATGACCGTGAAGTGCCGATCATTCTCGGTGACCATGTCACCACCGATGCCGGTACTGGCGCGGTGCATACCGCCCCCGGTCATGGCCAGGATGACTATGTGGTCGGTCGCCGTTACAACCTCAAGGTGGATAACCCCGTGGGTAGTGATGGCCGTTTCCTGCCCAACACCGAGTTTTTTGCCGGTGAACATGTCTTCAGTGCCAACGACCACGTGGTTGAGGTGTTGAAGACCAACGGCAAGCTGGTGCGTGCCGCCGCGTTGAAACATAGCTATCCACACTGCTGGCGCCACAAGACGCCGATCATCTTCCGCGCCACGCCGCAGTGGTTTATCCGCATGGACGCGGTGTATCCCGGTGCCGTCGGGAACGAGCACCGGGGAATCAGCATGGAGCAGAAGGGGCTGCGTGGGCAGGCGCTGGACGCCATCAAAAACTCCAAGTGGCTGCCCGATTGGGGGCAGGCCCGTATTGAAGGCATGGTGGAAAAACGCCCCGACTGGTGTGTCTCTCGTCAGCGTACCTGGGGTGTACCAATGGCGCTGTTTGTGCACAAAGAGACGGGCATGCTCCATCCGCGTACTGCTGAACTGATTGAAGCGGTGGCGTTACGTATTGAGCAGGGTGGTGTTGATGCTTGGTTTGAGATGGATGCTGCCGAGCTGCTGGGTGATGAGGCGGCGCACTACGACAAGGTCAGCGATACGCTCGATGTCTGGTTTGACTCGGGTGTTACCCATGCTGCCGTGCTGGAGCGTCGTCCTGAACTCGGACTGCCTGCGGATCTCTATCTGGAAGGTTCGGACCAGCATCGCGGCTGGTTCCAGTCATCACTGCTCTCTGCTGTTGCCATGCGTGGTGTCGCCCCTTACAAGGCGGTGCTGACCCACGGCTTCACCGTTGATGCGAAGGGCGAAAAGATGTCCAAATCCAAGGGCAACATCGTCGCACCACAGACGGTGGCCAACTCGCTGGGTGCGGATATTCTGCGACTCTGGGTGGCGGCGACCGACTACCGCGCCGAGATGAGTGTCTCTGATGAGATACTGAAACGCACCGCCGACGCTTACCGTAGATTGCGCAATACCGCCCGCTTCCTGCTCGCCAATATCGACGGTTTCGATCCGGCACAGCACATGGTCAAACCGGAAGAGATGCTGGCACTGGACCGCTGGGTGGTGGCGCGTGCCAATGAGTTACAGGGCGAGGTGCAGGCCGCCTACGAGAGTTATGAATTTCACCTCATCTATCAGAAGGTGCACAACTTCTGTGCCGTCGATCTGGGCGGTTTCTATCTCGACATCGTCAAGGATCGCCAGTACACCACCCAGTCTGACAGCGTGGCGCGGCGCTCCTGCCAGACGGCGATGTATCACATCATCGAGGCGATGACACGCTGGCTGGCGCCGATCCTCTCTTTTACCGCTGAGGAGATCTGGGGCAACATCCCCGGCGCCCGTGGCGAGTCGGTCTTCCTCGATACCTGGTATGTACTGCCAACAGTGACCGATGATGTGCTCGGCGCCCCGTTCTGGGAGCAGGTGTTGCAGGTGCGTGAAGTGGTGAAAAAAGAGCTGGAGAAGCTGCGTGTCGCCGGTGGTATCGGCGGCTCACTTGATGCCGAGGTCGAACTCTACTGCGGCAGTGAACTCAAGTCGCAACTGGCGCAGCTCGGTGATGAGTTGCGTTTTGTGCTGATCACCTCGGCGGCGCGTGTCCACGGCACCACGGTGGTGCCTGATGAGGCGGTGCATTACACACTCGAATCGAACGACGAGCTGTGGGTTGCTGTCGCACCCTCGGCCCACACTAAGTGTGTGCGCTGCTGGCACCATCGTGACGATATTGGCAGCAATAGTGACCACCCCGAACTGTGTGGTCGTTGCATTGAGAATGTGGAGGGTGCCGGTGAGCAGCGTCGTTATGCCTAAGAGTGAGGTTTCTATGTTGCGTTGGGTGTGGCTCTCCGTGGTGGTGATTGTGCTGGACCAGCTCACCAAATACTGGGCCGACAGCCAGTTGCAGCTCTATCTGCCGCAACAGGTGGTGACGGGGTTTAACCTCACACTCTCCTACAATCCCGGCGCCGCGTTCAGTTTTCTGGCCGATGCTGGTGGCTGGCAGCGCTGGTTCTTTGTTGTCTTGGCACTGGGGGTGGCGACGTTTATAGTCGGCTGGCTCATGCGCCTTACACAAAATGAACGCTGGATGGCCATTGCGCTAACACTGATCCTGGGCGGCGCGGTTGGCAACGTCATCGATCGTGCCTATTTTGGTCATGTGATCGACTTTATTCAGGTGTTTTATGTTGCTGATAGTTGCTTGCCTCTATTTAGTCAGGGGGGTAGCGGATGCTATTTTCCTACCTTCAATATCGCCGACTCGGCCATCTGCATTGGTGCCGTGATGATGGTCATCGATAGTCTACGCGGACATAAAAAGGCCGCGTCCTGAACCGCTACACTGGAGTTTTTGTATGACTGTTCTGCTTGCCAATCCCCGTGGTTTTTGTGCTGGTGTTGATCGCGCCATCGGTATCGTTGAGCGTGCCCTGGAACTCTTCGGCGCCCCCATCTATGTGCGTCATGAAGTGGTGCACAACAAATTTGTGGTGGATGGACTGCGTGAACGGGGGGCAGTCTTTGTGGATGAGCTGGAGGATGTGCCGGACGACGCCACCATCATCTTCAGCGCCCACGGCGTCTCCAAAGCGGTGTGGGAGGAGGCGAAGCGGCGCAAGCTCAAGGTCTTTGACGCCACCTGTCCGCTGGTGACCAAGGTCCATCTCGAAGTGGCCCGTTTTGCCCAGGATGGTCGTGAAGTGGTGCTGATTGGCCATGCCGGTCATCCTGAAGTGGAAGGCACCATGGGGCAGTACCGCAGCAAGGAGGGGAGCGGTGGTGTCTATCTGGTCGAGACCCCGGTGGATGTGGCGCAGCTGGAGGTTAAGGATCCCGAGCGGCTCGCCTTTGTCACCCAGACCACCCTTTCTGTGGATGAGACCCAGGATATTATTACCGCCCTGAAAATGTGCTTTCCCAAGATCGAAGGGCCGCGCAAGGATGATATCTGCTACGCCACCCAGAACCGCCAGGATGCCGTGAAAGATCTGGCACCACGCTGCGAACTGATACTGGTGGTAGGGTCGCCCAATAGCTCCAACTCTAACCGCCTGCGGGAAATTGCAATCAAGCTGGGTGCCAAGGCCCATCTGATCGACAACGCAGGTGAGATTCGTCGCAGCTGGCTGGAAGGTGTGACTACGGTGGGTGTAACCGCCGGCGCCTCCGCCCCCGAAGTGTTGGTTAGTGAAGTGGTGGCGCAGCTGCAAGCCTGGGGTGTTGGCAACGTCGAACAGATCCAGGGTCGTGAAGAGAATGTGGTGTTTGCGCTGCCCAAGGGGTTGCAGTAGGGCGGGTTACCGCTCACTCTGAATGTTGTTGTAACCAGCGTCGCCCCTGATCGGTCAGCCGATATCTCTGCAAACGGCTGTTGGGTTTGCCCGGCAGCGTCATCTCAATCAACCCATCCGCCAATGCCGGGACCAGATAGCGTTCCCGGAACGATTTTCGATCCTGCAAACCAAGGACTCCCTGGATCTCCTCACGGGCCATTTCACCCGTAAGCACTTCCAGCAGTCGTGCGACTTGGGGGGTAACTTGAGGTTCGACTTGAGGGGTGGCGGTTGAAGTCACAGCCTCAAGAACCATCCTCAGCATGAATTCGATAAAGGGCGCAGATTCCGTTTGGGAGGTAGCGCGTTGCAGCGCCTGGTAATACTCCGTCTGATGTTCATGTACCAAACTTTCGACCGGGATATGGGCAAACAGAGGACTCCAGCGGGTCAGAATTAAGGTCTGCCCCATCCGGCCATTGCATACACACTGCTCAACCTACCAACCGAGCCGTCTCCGGGTCATAAATCACCTCGGTAATCGACCCATCCCGAATGCGCCGAACCGCTTCGTCAATCACATGTAGCGGCACCAGGAACCACTCCCTCGGCTTGACCGGATTTCCGAAGCGGTCCTCGATGGTCAAGTCGAGCTGTGCTGCTCCGAACAAGCGATGGAAGATGTTTTCCAGTTTGGTGCGGTTCAGGTTGTGGAGTGTGTAGATGGCGACCACTTCCACACCGGCCAACAGATAGGTGGCATCCTTTTCTGCGCCAGCGATGCGAGACTCCACCTTACCTCCGGTCACACCGATCTTGTGGATCAGTTCACGGTGCTCGGCGACAAATGGATGGCTAGACAGGCTGCGCAGCACATAGATGGTTCCGGTTTCAATGTCGTCTGGCTCAGGCGCATCGCCAAACAGCGGTCCCATGTCTGGGTCGGTCAGGCGGCGGCCGGTCTCGTCTTTGTAGAGCGCCCGTTGTAGAGAGCGGCGCAGCAAGTTGCTTTCTGTGCCGTTGGCGTAGATGACGCGCAGACGTGCATCACTTTCACCGTTCGGAGCCTTGATGGTTTCACCAACTTCGGCAACATACGCAAGCTGGCCGCCGACGATGAAGTAGTTCCCGCTGGCAATACTGGTATCGCGTCCAAAGCGCAGCGTTATGCGAACACCAGCCTTCAACTCCCGCTCCACCTGCTCAAACAGCGGTTGGAACTTGTCAAAATCTGCACACGGCGTACGGTCGGCAATTTCCTCTGCCGCACGCTTTTCAACGCTAGAACGTACATATCGCAACACAGTGATGTCGTCCTGGTCAGTGGGTTTATCGCCAATACCCAATTCGGCAAGCAAGGCATCTTCGTCCAGGTCATCCACATCTGGCTGAGCCGCTGCCGCACCAGACAACAAGCCGGGGCCATCCAGCCCAGCCAGTAAAGTTTGCGCTTCCGGCAACTTGCGTAGCTGATCCAGGCGCACAGCATACAGGCGCTCGAAGATGTCACGCCCCTCGCCATGCAGCGGGGCGCGACCATACGCTTGATGGAATCGCAGGATGTCCTCAAATCCCGCGATGATGCGTTCCTCGTGCGGGGTTCGGCTGGAGGCCTTAAGCGGGGCGACTTCTACACCCAGCGCATCCAGCAGTTCGTCATCGTCCATTTCAGCCATTGCCGGACTCTCCTTTAGGCTGTGATGCCTTCGCTTGTGCGCGGTAGCGCGCCAGCGCAGCCACGCCTTCGGCCATGCGCTTTTCCCACGCGTCGGCTGAGTTGATGTCCGGCACGCGGCCACGCTCGTTCTTGAACTGCAAGGCGCGTTTTGCCAACTCACGGGCTTCGTCTTCGGGGATGCTCACTTTCTTGGCGGCAATGCTGGCCTGCACCTGACGTAGCGATTTTTCATCCATCGCCTTCGCCAGCACCGCATAGGCAGCATCGAAGGGGTTGATACGGTCGATCAGGTCAATGTCCAAGTCGCGCACATTGATAAACTTGCGCACCCCATCCAGTAATGCCGTGCTGCCTTGCGCCGTGCCGCCGTTGGCATCGGCCTGAGCCAAAGCCAACTTAGCCTGCTGGTTGATATTCATGGCGGCAATGGCTTGCTGACGAATAGCTTCCTGATCGGTGTCACTCAACTCCGGGTAACGTTCGCGCACAATCTTGCCCATGTGCAACTGGGTCAGCTCTTCTGGCAGGGTGTTCTCTTTATCGAACAAGCCGCGCTCCAGCACGGTTTTGTTCTGCAAAAAGCTGGTGACGACTTCGTTCAAGTCCTCCTTGCAGATGCGCGTAGCCTCAGGGCTTTGCGGTGTTATCAGCCCATTGATTTCCACATGAATCTGGCCGGTGTTCGTATTGACCCCGATGTTGTGGCCGCCGTCCTTGTAGCCTTGCTCTCCGTAATCAAAACCATCCTTCGGTCCGTTGTTTTTTGGGGTGAACTCATAGCGCGGGGCCAGCACCTGCTCCATCAACAGACTGGCAGAAATGGCCTTGAGCATGTCGTTTACCGCCTCGGCCACGGCGGCTTGTTCGGCCGCAGGCTCGGCGATCAGATTGGTGAAGCGCGCCCGTTCCTTGCCCTCGGCATCACGAGTAGCGCGGCCAATGATCTGCACGATTTCAGTCAGACTGCTGCGGTAACCAATGGTCAGTGCATGTTCGCACCAAATCCAGTCAAAGCCTTCCTTCGCCATGCCCAGCGCAATGATGATATCCACGTGGTCGCGATTATTCTTCTGTGCGGGATCTTTCAACGCAGTAAGCACTTTGGAACGCCTGGCCGGGTCACTGTCATCCACCAGGTCTGCCACTTTCAAGGTACGACCATCCTGAGTCTGTACCAGATGGAAGCCGGTGGTCGGGTCAACGCCTTGCCAACTGTCCTTCGAACCGCCCAGCGCTTGCATGATGTCGTTCACCTCGCGCTCCTTATTTTTAAGGCTTTCGCGGGCATTCACATTGGGAATATGGACGATGGTTTTCAACGCCGGGTCCAACACCTTAGCGACGGCATCAACGTAACGGCCCGTGTAGAAGAAGTAGCCGATGTCCAGCGATTTGAGCCAGTTGTAACCGTTGAGCTGCTCGTAGTAGGTGTACGTGATCGTCTCGAATCTAGTGTACTGTAACAAATAGTGTGATCATATATAATAGCGCTACTCCTTCCTTATTTTCTGGTGCGCTGACTATGCCTGTCCCCGTTGCTATCTCACTCACAGAAGAAGAACGCCAAGAATTTCATCGCTGTTGTCG
>JANOSY010000026.1:0-44693 GCA_031416075.1 Tenderia sp. (SeqCode)
TAATGAATATAGGTGGGGGAAGGGCACCAATCTCAACTACAGGCTCAATGGCCTTGGGGCACGCCCGGCATCCCTTCTCCCTGCTCTTTCGCGTAAGAGCAATTTAGCTCATTTCTGAGCTGAAGGTAAGATACAAGGGGCGCGCCGCTTTTGGCGCGTCCCTCTCGAACGCAATGTTATGCGTTTCCGTCAGATTAGTTATTGATCTCGACGCTTCCAGATACATCCGCATCAATGTGCCCACCTTGAACCCGCACCAATGGAATTTGCACCATCTCGACTTTCTTGCTGCGAACATTCTCGATCGTAAATGGAACAGGCATCTTCAGATAGAGGCCGACCAGAACGATTGCAATTACCGTGAGAACCGCGCATTTGTAAAACTCCAAGATGCGTGCCAATGGTGTCATAGCTACCCCCTTCATTTCAGAAAAAAACGTCGCCTGTATATTGAATTTCTAATAACTCTCCGAGACCTGTCTTTACTTCAACCCGTTCGCCATCTTCTCCACGCTCATCTGAAGTGTTTATGGCTTGAACCTTCGCCACCACAGCTACACCATTGTTGAAACCGGAATCGGCGAACAGCTTAGGGTACTTTGCAAGGAATGGGTCAATGAGCGCCTTTGGTGCATGAAGAGAAAGCCTCAGTTCAGTGGCAAACATGGGGTCTGAAGTAAATAGGCCTCTCTCCATTAGCACCAGATAGTGGCCTCCAACTCCCGATGATATGTCTTTGATTGAGCCTATAAACAGAATGGGCCGATCACCTTGCCAGAGTTGTTCCAGCTCAATGGTGAGAACAGGTGACATGCGATAGTTCTCATCTTTGCCCAGACGCTTGTCCCAATCTGTAACCGCGTTGCTGTCCGCCGCCATTTTCGACACGACTGTTTTGGTTTCCTGTTCCACACGGTGTGTCTCTGCTCTCTGTGCGTCGCGTTTCGCTCTGTCGTCAAGAAGCTTGTTCACGAAAAATACACCGATTGCAACGGCAACGACAATCCATATGAGCTTGGTTATTTTCATCGATTAAAACGCATAACGTAAAGTAGACACCCTAAAACGCGCCGGCAAAGGCACCTTCAGTGTGTGTAATCTGGCATCTGTTCTGCAATGCCTTGTTTTTGGTGGAGGAGAAATTATGGCCCCCCCCCTAATTTTCCGGATAAAAGCACCACGATAAAAGCCTCCCAAATTGCTGGATCAAGTACGCGATAAGCTGCGTGTGATGCACTATAGCATTCGTACTGAACAAACTTACGTGGACTGGATTAAACGCTATATCTTTTTTCATGACAAGCGTCACCCTACGTTGGCTTAGCGGGGCAAGTACGCCTGCCCCCATTCACCACTGATGCTAAACAGCGGATGCAGATAGAGTCGCTCCAGATTGGCGCGTGTCAGCACCTCTTCCGTGGTTCCCGTTATCACCTCTCCGTCACCCAATAACAGCATGGCATGGTTGCAGTAACGCAGCGCCAGGTTGATGTCGTGCAGTGTCATCAGCAGCGCCCGTTCGCCTTGTTGCGACCACTGTTGCAGCTGGTTGAGCACGGCGATCTGGTGGTGGATGTCGAGGTGGTTGGTGGGTTCATCCAGCAGCATCAGGGCTGGTTCTTGTGTTAGCAGGGTGGCGATGGCGAGCCGCTGCCGTTCACCGCCGGAGAGGGTGGTGGTGATGCGTTCTGCCAGTGGTGCCAGTTGTAGCTGTTGCAGTGCTGCCAGCGCCTTTTCCTGATCATGTTTTGATTCCCATTGCCATGGCTTGAGATAGGGGTGGCGACCGATCAGCGTGGTCTCCATGACGCTGCTGGGGAAGCTGTCATCCTGTTGTTGGAACAGCAGGCCGAGGCGTTGGGCGATCTGTTGTGGTTTGAGCTGTTTGAGTGGTTTGCCCTGGAGTGCAATTTTGCCTGAGAGTGCGGGACGCAGTCCGGCCAGGGTGTGCAGCAGCGTGCTTTTGCCAACGCCGTTGCGGCCGAGCATGGCCCAGCGTTCGCCCGCCTTGATCTCTAATTCCAGTGCGTGGCAGATCGGCTGTTGGCCGATGGTGACGTCGAGCGCGGTTGTTGTCAGCAGTGCGCTTGTCTTGGTCATGGGTGGTTGCCCCGGCGCAGCAGATAGAGGAACACCGGCACGCCGAGCATGGCGGTGATGACACCTACCGGCAGCTGTTGCGGGGCGATGACGGTGCGCGCCAGGGTGTCGGCGCAGAGCAGCAGGGTGCCGCCCAGCAGCACGCTGGCTGGCAGTAGCAGGCGCTGGTCGTTGCCCAGCAGCAGCCGGATCAGGTGTGGCACTACCAGGCCAATAAAACCGATGCTGCCGGCCTGGGTGACGGCCACGGCGGTTAAAAATGCGGCGATGAAGTAGATGGACCAGCGTAGCCGTGTCACGTTGACCCCCAGCGCCTGGGCTTGCAGTTCACCCCGTCCTAGCAATGTGAGATTACGTGCCAGGGGCAGGCAGAGCAGTACCCCGATGCCCAGGGTGAGCAGGGCCACGGTGGGGTTGCCGGACTGGCCAAAATCACCCATGAGCCAGAAGAGCATGCCACGCAGGGTATTGTCGGCGCTGACGGCGAGCATGAAGCTGATCAGCGCCGTCCATCCGGCGGAGATGACCACACCGGTCAGTAACAGGCGGTTGCTGGTCCAGCTGCCACTGCCGTGGGCAAGGCTGAAGACTAACAGCATCGAGAGTAGGGCACCCAGTACGCTGCCACTGGTGAGCCAGAACGAACCGAGCCCGAGCAACATGGCGCTGAGTGCCCCAACCGCTGCACCGCCGGAGATCCCCAGTACATAGGGGTCGGCAAGTGGGTTGCGTAGCAGGGTCTGCATCAACGCCCCGGCCAGCGCCAGCAGGCCGCCCACGGCAAAGGCGCTGAGGGCGCGTGGCAGACGCAGTTCGGTGATGAGCTGTTGGGCGAGCAGTGGTTCCGGGCCGGTATGGCTCCAGGCCTGCCACAGTTCGCTTACACTCAAAGGCAGGCTGCCGCGACTCAGTGACCAGACCAGGCTGAGGGCAGCGGCAGCGGTCAGGCTGAGGAGGGTGAGGATGAGTTTTGTTTGCGGGTGGCTGGCCATTAATCGTTGGGAGGGGTGAATCCATCACGCAGGCTGATTACCGGCCAGCCCTTGGTCTGGGCGTGATGGGTGAGTGTTTCATCGGCGTCCACCGCAAACGGGTGGGTTACGATTTCCAGCAGCGGCAGATCGTTGAGTGAGTCGGAGTAGAACCAGCTGGAGGCGAGGTTGTAGCCATTGTTGGCAAGCCACTGGTTGAGCCGGACGATTTTACCCTCACGGAATGAGGGGGTGCCGCTCACCTCACCGGTATAGCGGCCATCCTTGAATTCAGGGTCGGTGGCGATGAGCTGGTCGATGCCAAAGGCGGTGGCAATCGGTTCTGTGACAAAGCGATTGGTGGCGGTGATGATCAGCAGGGTGTGGCCTTGGGCGCGGTGTTTATCCACTAAACGCTGTGCGGCGGGCAGCATGATCGGGCGGATCACCTCGGTCATGAAGCGCTGGCGCAGTGCCAGCAGTTTGTCGAGATCGTTGTCGGCTAACGGCCGTAGCGCGAAGCGCAGGAACTCAAAGATATCCATGGTGCCGCTTTTGTATTCGCTGTAGAAACGCTGGTTCTCACGTTCGTAAAAGGCACCATCCACCAGTTGGTGCTGCACCAGCCAGCGGCCCCAGAGGTAGTCGCTGTCGCCGCCGAGCAGGGTGTTGTCGAGGTCAAAAATGGCCAGATCCACGGCGATAACTCCTGTTTTGTCTGAATTTTGTCTGAGGGGGCACAAGAATAGGCGTTTGGCTGTTAAAGGTAAATGGCGAACGTTTTGCTGTTGTACTGTCATACTCTGCAAGCAATTGATTAGTTTGTTCTATTCGTGAAACAATGCTTTATATATTAGTGATACTTGAAGCAGGTTATAAGTGATTGATTCTGATGGATATCGACCGAATGTCGGGATCGTCCTGAGCAACAGCGATGGCAGGTTGTTCTGGGCGCGACGAATCGGACAAGATGCATGGCAGTTCCCACAGGGGGGGATTCGTACTTACGAAACCCCGCTGGAGGCGATGTATCGTGAGTTGGCTGAGGAGGTGGGACTCTCCCCTGAGCAGGTGGAGGTGGTGGGTAGCACCCGTGGCTGGCTGCGCTACCGCCTGCCACGGCGTATGGTGCGCCGCCATAGCAAACCGGTCTGCATTGGTCAGAAACAGGTCTGGTTTCTGTTGCGGTTGCAGGCGCAGGAGAGCGAGTTTCGTTTTGACCTGACCGATCACCCTGAGTTCGACCTGTGGCGCTGGGTTGACTACTGGGAACCCGTCAGTGAGGTGGTCCATTTTAAACGGGCTGTGTATGCACGGGCACTACAGGAGCTGGCACCGCTGCTGGGGTATGAGCGGCGCAGCTTTTCGATCCTCCATCTTGGGCGCAAAAGGTAATCGATAGTTATGTTGGAGACGTTGCGCCGTATTATTCAAGAGGTCAACCTGGCCAGTGATCTGGAGCAGGCGCTGAATATCATCGTGACCCGGGTCAAAGAGAAGATGTGTGTGGATGTCTGCTCGGTCTATCTGGCCAGCGAGAGCCAGAAGCGCCATATTTTAATGGCGTCCGATGGACTTAATCCTGGTTCGATTGGCAAAGTCTGGCTCGAATTTGGTCAGGGGTTGGTGAGTCTGGTGGCAGAGCGGGCAGAACCGGTCAACCTTGAAGATGCCCCCAGCCATCCCCGCTTTTTCTTTTTGGCAGCGACAAAAGAGAACCCCTTCCACGCCTTTTTAGGTGTGCCCATCATGCATCACCGCAAAGTGCTGGGGGTGCTGATTGTGCAGCAACGTGCGATGCGCCGTTTTCTGGAGGATGAAACCGCCTTTCTGCTCACCATTGCTGCCCAGCTGGCGGGTGCCATTGCCCATGCTGAGGTGAGTGGTGGCATTAGTGGTATCGGTGGCATTAGCAGTCTGCCGGGGAGTGTGGCGGATGGCATTTCGCTGAGGGGGTTGCCAGGCGCTCCAGGGGTGGCGATTGGTACGGCGTTGGTGGTCTATCCGCCGGCGGATCTGGACTCAGTGCCTGACCGTCAAGCCCCGCCTGCTGATCTGGAGCTGGAGGTGAGCTGTTTTCGGGATGCGGTGGATCAGGCGCAGTCGGACATCCGTACACTCCAGACGCGGTTGAAAACGGTCTTGAGCAGTGAGGACCAAGCGCTTTTTGACGCCTATCTGCAGATGCTTGGCAGCGCCAGCATTGTGGATGATGTGATCGAACGTATCCGCAACGGTGGTTGGGCCTCCAGCGCACTGCGTGACACCATCGCCAACCATGTCCGGGTCTTTGAGAACATGGATGACCCCTACATGCGTGAACGGGCGGTGGATGTGAAGGATCTGGGCCGCCGGATATTGATGTGTATTCAAAAGGGTCGCCATAATCCGCCGCCCTACCCAGAACGGACGATCCTGGTGGGTAATGAGATTACCGCCACCATGCTGGCTGAGGCACCGGTAGAGCGTCTGGTGGGGGTGATCTCAGCCAAAGGCTCCTCCTCTTCCCATGTGGCCATTCTGGCACGGGCGCTGGGCATTCCAGCGGTGGTGGGGGTGCAGGATATTCCGGTTTCACGGATGGATGGCCGTGAGCTGATTGCTGACGGGTATAACGGTCTGGTCTATGTGGCCCCTTCGGAACAGATCCGCCGCGAATATGAGCGACTGGCCCGTGACGAGGCGGAGCTGATGGCAGAGCTGGAGGAGCTGCGCGATCTGCCGGCGGAGACCCCTGACGGTTACCGCATGCCGCTGTACGCCAACACCGGACTGCTCTCGGATATCCCCCCGTCGTTGCGGAGCGGTGCCGAGGGGGTGGGGCTCTATCGCACCGAGTTTCCTTTTATGATCCGTGACCGCTTCCCCAGCGAGGATGAGCAGTACCGCATCTACCGCAAGCTGGTGGAGGAGTTTGCGCCGCGCCCGGTGGTATTGCGTACCCTCGATGTAGGGGGAGATAAGGCGTTGAGTTATTTCCCGATTGTTGAAGACAACCCGTTCCTTGGCTGGCGTGGCATTCGTATCACCCTGGACCATCCGGAGCTTTTTCTGGTACAGGTGCGTGCCATGTTGCGCGCTGGGGCCGGGTATGGAAATGCCAGCATCTTGTTGCCGATGATCTGCAATATCTCGGAGCTGGATGAGGCGCTGTTTCTGATCCACCAGGCCTACCGTGAGTTGCGGGAGGAGTGTGAACAGGTCACTAAACCGTGTATTGGTGTGATGATCGAAGTGCCATCCCTGGTCTACCAGATTGATGCCGTCGCGCAGCGGGTCGATTTTCTCTCCGTGGGCACTAACGATCTGACCCAATATCTGCTGGCGGTGGATCGTAATAACAGCAGTGTGGCCAGCCTCTATGACAGTTTGAGCCCGGCGGTGATCCAGGCGATCAAACTGGTGGTGGAAGGGGCGGCGCGCCACCAGCGTCCGGTCAGTGTTTGTGGTGAGATGGCGGGTGACCCACGGGCCGCGCTGCTGCTGCTCGGCCTGGGGGTGGATAGTTTGAGTATGAGTCCCTCCAGCCTGTCGCGGATTAAATGGGTGATCCGTAATGTTGAGCGCAGCAAGGCGCAGGCGCTGCTGGCCGATGTGCTGTTGCTGGAGACGGCCAAAGAGATCCGCAGTTATCTGGACGAGGTGCTGATCGCCGCCGGACTGGGGGGGCTGGTACGGGCAGGTGGCAAGTAACCTGTCTGTGGTTAGTTGCGCAAATAGATGGCAATCAGCAGTATCAGCAGTGAGATAACCCAGAAGACCATATACGGTGGTGAGTGAGAGTACGGCCGCGGCACCTGATGCCAGCGCCAGCACTACGGAGCTGATGCCTACCGAGGTGCGTGACATCAGCTCCTGACTTTCGAAGTTGATAGGCAGGATCACACCGATGATGATGGAGAGCAGCAGCGCCAGCCCCAGTCACACTAAGTTGGTTTTTAACGCCTCCCACATCAGCGGTTTGCCCCCCAGAGCCGCCGCCAGGGCGAGGGCGATGTTGGGCCACAGCAGTGGCGCAATGACCATGGCCCCAACGACCACGGCGACGTTATTTTCGATCAGGCCAATGGCGGCAACGATGGTGGACAAAAAGACCCGCAGCAGGAAGTTGCTGTTCAGCTCGGTATTTTTTGAGACGCTGTGGTACAGCTCTTCACGGGTGGCACCACCAACACTGTTTTTCTCTGTTTTTATCCTCGATGTCAGTTTTTTGCAGTGTGGCCTCAATGGGCAGAATGACAACGCGGGTGTTTGTATCCATGCCCATGCCGTTTTGCAAGCCATCCATCACTGCCTGTCTATGGGGGTCGTCGACGAGCAGACGTATCACCTGACGATCCTCCCCTTCTGGCGAGCTGATCACCCACGGGTCGATGGCACCATGCTGTTTGCCGACTGCTTTGATGGTGTCGATGTGGTCGCGATGAGTGGTTATTTCAATTATTTTCATATGGATTAAAAAGTGTACAAATGAATGTTATGGGCGCTAACGACGCCAGCATTCCGTTGAAATCTGTATCATTGATTGATAATTATGGAGAAGCAGATGGGTTCTGATAGTGGTCTTGTGGTGGCCTATGCGCTCAATGGCGAAGGGGGTGGCACGGCCCTTGGTTGGGATGAGGTGCGTTCGTGGCGGGGTGACGAAGGGTTTCTCTGGGTCCATCTGGACCTTACGGACCCGGTTGCCCAGCGCTGGGTCGGTAGCGAGAGTGGCCTGGATGAGGTGGTGGCGGAGGCGCTGCTGGCGGACGAGACACGGCCACGCAGCTCGTTTATGAAAAATGGCCTGTTGGTCATGCTGCGGGGTGTGAATACCAATCCTGGTGCCGACCCCGAGGATATGGTGGCACTGCGTATCTGGGTGGAGGATAGGCGGGTGGTGACCACTCGCAGACGCCGCCTGCTGTCGATTATGGATGTCAGTGATTCCATCGATAAAAATGATGGTCCCATGAGCCCCGGTGAGCTGCTGGTGACACTGTCAGACTGCCTGGTTGAGCGAATGGCGGTGGTGATTGATGAGATTGACGAACATGTCGACCGGCTTGAGAGCGATGTGGTGGAGTCGGAAAACCCGCGCCTGCGCCATGAACTGGCGGACCTGCGTACCCAGGTGATTGCGCTGCGCCGTTATCTCTCCCCACAACGTGAAGCGATGGTGAGGCTGAGCCAGGAGAGGAGTCCGTGGCTGAGTGATGTGGACCAGGTCCATCTGCGCGAGGTGAGTGACCGTATTATTCGTTATGTTGAGGATCTTGATGCCGTGCGTGATCGTGCGGCAGTTGTGCAGGAGGAGTTGGCCAGTCGTCTCTCTGAACAGTTGAACAAACGGATGTATATGTTATCCATGGTGACAGCGGTGTTTTTACCGCTGGGGTTTCTCACCGGACTGCTGGGGGTAAATGTGGGTGGCATTCCTGGGGCTGAGAACACACTCGGTTTTGTCTGGGTGATTGGGTTGGTGGTGGCGCTGGTGATCCTGCAGGTGTGGGTCTTTAAACGCCAGCGCTGGTTTTAGCAGTAGAAACTTAGTTACGGCGCTGGATACTCTGGGGCAATCGGCCTCGTGTTAATATAGCGCCCCAGCAGGTGGATATGCCGCCTGAATCGAATAGACAATATTGGAGAGTATCAATGATGAAATTGCAGATGACAGCAGTGGCTGCGGTGATGTGTGTATCAAGCATGGCCGCCTCAGCGCAGCAGATCGACCTGAGCATGAGCAATGATACCGCCCTGCTCAGCTACACCATGCCCATCAGCTATAGCCCGGCTGGTCGTACCGATGCTGATTTTGGTGTGCTCTATACAGAGGACAATGACCTGATGATTATGGCCGGTATTGCCATGAGCGGCGAAGCAGGCAGCCAGGTGCCAGGGCTGGACGGTGGGGTTGGTTTTAAATTTTATGGTTTATCTATGGACAATGGTGCCGATATCGGTGCTGTAACGATTGGCGGAATGCTCCGCTATGTATTGCCAGGGTTGAATCGTGTGGGTCTGGTGGGTTCTTTGAACTACGCCCCGAATATCACCACCGTGGGTGATGCTGACCGCTTGTGGGACTTTAATGCCCGTGTTGAGTTTGAGGTGTTGCCAGCAGCGATTGTCTATCTAGGGTACCGTGATGTCGGCGCGCGCATGGAGATCAACAAGTTTGATATCGACATGGATAAGGGCGCGCACATCGGTCTGAAGATGTCATTTTAATGGCATAAATTGAGGGTGCTGGGCCGCAGCGATGAAAGTTCCGGGTTCTTCAGTAGCAGCCTACTATGTTGGTAATGCTGCGCTCGCCCTGGATCGTCAGGCGGCGCAGCAGTCACAACGGGCTGCCCAGCAACTTCAATCTCCCCCACGCCCCCAGCCCCTCAGTGAACAGGTGCTGGAGGGGGAGCTGCTCAACGAGCAGCGCCAGCAGGCCCACTCTCAAAAGGATTCTGTGGATGAGTCGGTACTGCGTCAGCAGGGCGCGCCGCCACCGCCGCCAAATCCCCTGAGTAACAATCCCGCTATTCGTCACTATCAAAGTACGGCCCTTCTGGATGGCTTTGCCAAGGTGGGGCCGCCCCATCTGGTGGATATCTACGTCTGATGAGCCAAAACAACAGAATGAACCCCCTTGACGAGGTGCGTTTACAGCGCCTGCTACAGGGGCAGCGCTGGGGATGTCTCGGTACGCTGGATGGTGGCCATCCAGCGCTGTCGTGGGTGGCCTATGCACTAGACGGGCAGGGGGCGTTGTTACTGCACTTGAGTCGCTTGGCCAGACATACCCGTAATCTGTTGGTGGATGGGCGGGTTTCGCTGGCACTGACTGAGTGGGATGAGGGGGGCTGCGACCCACAAACCCTGGCGCGTATCACCCTTGACGGCGTGGTGGAGCCGCTGGCTGGTGACGACGAGGCCTATCATGCCGCGCGGCAATGTTACCTGGCACGTCTGCCAGACGCAGAGATGCTGTTTGGTTTTAAAGACTTTTCGCTTTTCAAACTAACGCCACAAACTGCCCGTTATGTAGAGGGTTTTGGCAGTAGCCACCGCTTGACGGCGGAGCAACTGCAGGCGTTATTGATCCCCTTATGAGATATATACATGTGGTTGCCGCCGTGATTGTTAACCCGGCGGGTGAGGTGCTTCTGGCACTGCGCCCCAAGGATAAACATCAGGGCGGTCTATGGGAGTTCCCCGGCGGCAAGGTAGAGCCGGGGGAGGCGGCACTGGCAGCGCTCAAGCGTGAACTGTATGAGGAACTAGGTATTAATGTGACTCAGGCGCGGCCATTGATCCAGGTACGGCACTGTTACCCCGATAAGTCGGTGATGTTAGACGTGTGGCGTGTGGATGGGTTTGAGGGGACAGCCCATGGACGTGAAGGGCAGGTGGTGGAGTGGGTGGTACCAGAGCAGTTGCCGCTCCGCCCCTTTCCGGCGGCCAACCAGCCGATTGTGACAGCAGCACAGCTGCCGGAATGTTATCTGATCACCCCAGAACCGACACAGCAGGATCAGTTTTTGCAGCAGCTAACCGAGGCGTTAGAGGCGGGGATCCGCCTGGTGCAGCTGCGTGCCAAGGGGTTGGCGGGGCATGATTATCGTTCACTGGCCGTGGCCGCGCAGGCCCTTTGTCATCGTTACAGTGCCCGTCTGTTGTTGAATGCTACACCGGAGTGGGCGGTTGAGGTGGGTGCGGCTGGCGTCCATCTCAGCAGCCAGCGACTGCTGGCGTTACAGGCGCGGCCCGCCGGTTACGAGCCGTCGTCAGGGCGGTGGCTGGCGGCCTCTTGTCACAACGCTGTGGAGCTGCAACATGCGGTACAGATAGGGGTTGATTTTGTGGTGCTGTCGCCGGTGAAACCGACCCGCTCCCATCCGGGTGTAGCGGCGCTGGGGCTGGCGCAGATGCAGGCGCTGATGGCCGACGTTCCCATCCCTGTCTATGCCTTGGGGGGGATGGAACGGGGTGATCTGGAGACTGTTTTTAGCCACGGTGGACAGGGCATTGCCGCCATTCGCGGGCTATGGCCTGCGGCCCACTGAGTCTACGGGGTGGGGTCCAGATCACTGCTGAAGGGCGGCTCTTCACATGGGATGGCGCGGTTGCTGCCCTCCACCCACTCCCCCAGATCAATCAGACGGCAGCGGTCGTTGCAGAAGGGGCGAAAGGGGGATTGTGGTCCCCAGGCAACGCTGTTGCCACAGGTGGGGCAGGTGACGGTGAGTGGTGTATTGTTCATAACATGCAGCAGGTCAGTTGGAAGGGGATGGTCTCTGTCACCTGCGTGGGGCGGTCATAAAGGCTTGGCTCCAGCAGGCGGATAGCGAAGCGGTGTTTGCTGCCGCTGATTTCGGCAAAGCAGGGGATCTCGGCAGCGAGGATGACCCGCACTAACTGGCAACCGCTGCTGGCGTCCAGGGACTTCTGAAAAAAGCCATCCTCAGCAAGCTCTTGAGTGGTCTGGCCACTGTCGCGAATTAGCCGCAGGGTTAACCGTACCGATTGATTGATGGCATCAAAAGGAGTTAGCCACTGCTGCAGGGCGAGGGTACGTTGGGCTGGGGGTTGCGAGAGCCAGTAGTGGAAGGCGGGCAGGTCAAAATCGCAACAGCCACCGGCGATGTTGGTGCGCTGTTTGATACTGCTGAGAAAGTCGTTGGTGCGGATATCCATCTCTTGATTTTTGAGGCTGTAGAGGCGGTCGATCAGGATGTCCATCTCATTCAGGATCTGCTCCAGCCGTTTTTTATCCACGTGTGGATTTTCAGATAGCCGTTCCAGCAGTGAAGCCTGACGCTCCATCTCTTTCAGGATTTCGTTTTTGAGGTCGGTACGGGTGAAGACTTCGGCAATATCAAACAGGCTGTTGACTGCCGCACGGCTGTCCCACAGGGAGTCGCGGTGGCTGTGGGCAAAGGCCTGATCGAACAGAAACTCTAGTCGTAGCAGGGTTCGAATGCGTTCGTTGAGCGGTTGTTCGTAGCAGATTTGATCTGGCACTGTAATGTTCTGTCTCCCCGGTGGTATCTGGTTGTGCAGCGGCGGTTTGCAATGGCCGGGTGTGGCACTGTTTTTGCCCACATCACGACGCTTAAATAAAAGCAGGAGTTAGTGTACGCCATCATTGTGATGCAACAAAGGTTGTCAGATGAGTTTGGCGGAATTATTTCTGATATTGCGGCGCTAATTGGGTGTAATGGTGGTGAAGTTGCTCAACCCGGTGCAGGAGCTGGTGGATGTCACCACTGTTGTTGATGACCTCATCGGCGTTAGCCAGGCGCTGTTCGCGACTCGCCTGGGCGGCAAAGGCGTTGGTGATGTCAGCATCGTTCATCTGGTCGCGCTGTTTGAGTCGCTGACGGCGAATCTCATCATCACAATCGATAACGAGAATATGGTTCACCAACGCCTGCTGCCCTGTTTCTACTAGCAGTGGAATGACAAAGATAGTGTAGGGGGTATTGAGTAGCGTGGCTTGGCGTAACATCTCGGCTCGGATGCGTGGATGGAGAATGGCCTCCAGTGCGTGGCGTTTGCTGCTGTCGGCAAAGATCAGCTGGCGCAGGGCGGGGCGATCAAGCTGGCCAGCATCAGTCACTATCTCAGCGCCAAAGGTTTGGACGATCTCAGTCAGCGCTGGTTGGCCCGGCTCCACCATCTGGCGGGCGATGAGGTCGGTATCGATAATCGGCACGCCAAGTCTGGCAAAGTGCTCTGCCGCCGCACTTTTGCCACTACCGATGCCGCCGGTAAGGCCAACGATGAGCATTTAATAGATCACAAACCACTCACGCTCAGATAGGCGGCGGTGATGGTCTCGCCCCAGTAGAGCGCAATCAGGCCGGCAATTGCGAGATAGGGGCCAAAGGGGATGGGGATGTTGTGGTCACGGCCACGCAGCAGGATCAGGCTAATACCAATTACCGCGCCGACCAGGGAGGAGAGCAGGATAACAAGTGGTAACATCTGCCACCCCATCCAGGCCCCCAGCAGGGCCAGCAGTTTGAAATCGCCATACCCCATCCCCTCCTTGCCGGTGACCAGCTTAAAGCCCCAATAGACCGACCAGAGTGCAAGGTAGCCAGCAATAGCGCCGACCACGGCGCTGTTGATGTCGGTAACGGTGCCAGACAGGTTGAGTGCCAGTCCCACCCATAGAAAAGGGAGGGTAATGCTGTCGGGCAGTAGCTGGTGGTCCAGATCGATGACTGTCAGCGAGATCAGCACCCAGGTGAGCACTATAGCGGCGGCGCTCTCCCAGCCAAACCCAAAGTGCCATGCCGCAAATCCAGAGAGGAGCGCAGTGACCGTCTCGATGATGGGGTAGCGGAGTGAAATATGTACGCCACAGCCGGAACATTTGCCCCGCAGCATCAGGTAACTGATGACGGGGATATTCTCCCATGGACGGATCTTATGGCCACAGTGGGGACAGCTGGAGCCGGGCTTGGCGAGGTTGTAGGGTGTTCCCCCGCCCGGTTCTGTTGCCAGGGTTGGGGGGCTGATCTCGATACACTGTTGTCGCCACTGCCGCTCCATCATGATCGGCAGGCGGTGAATCACCACGTTGAGAAAGCTGCCTACCAGCGCCCCCAGCAGTGTGATGCAGGTGATAAAAAAGGTGGGGCTCTGTTCAAAGTAACCGGCAAGTGTCATGGATGTTTTATACCACTTGTCCCATTTTGAATATGGGCAGGTACATGGCGATGACCATGCCGCCAATCAGGACACCCAATACCCCCATGATGACCGGCTCCATCAGACTACTCAGACCATCGACGGCGTTATCGACCTCCTCCTCATAAAAGTCCGCCACCTTGGCCAGCATGGCATCCAGAGAGCCGGCCTCCTCACCGATGGCGATGAGCTGGCAGACCATGTTGGGGAATAGCCCGGTCTGGCGCATGGAGAGCTGCAGGGAGATACCGGTGGCAATCTCATCACGCATCCGCAAAATGGCGTTGGAGTAGACTACGTTGCCCGCTGCCCCTGCCACGGTGGTCATCGCTTCAACCAGGGGCACACCGGCGGCAAACATGGTTGAGAGGGTGCGGGCAAAACGGGCGATGGTCGCCTTCTGAAAGATGTCACCAAAGATCGGCAGCTTGAGCATGGTTTTGTCGATAAAGTCCCGAAAGGCCTGTGATTTGCGTTTGGCCTGCATCAGGGCATAAACAACAGCAATGATCACACCAAATAAGACGTACCACCACTCAATCAGAAAGTCCGACATGTCGATCACCATCTGGGTCATGGCCGGCAGATCGGCACCAAACCCTTCAAACAGGGCTGAAAACTGCGGGATGACAAAGACCAGCAGGATGGTGGTGACGATGGCGGCGGCAACAATAATGGCGGCGGGGTAGAAGAGGGCCTTTTTGATCTTGCCCTTGATCGCCTCAATCTTCTCTTTGTAGAGGGCGATTTTATGCAGCAGCCCTTCAAGGATACCGGCCTGTTCACCGGCATTCACCAAATTGCAGTAGAGGGCGTCAAACTGATCCGGGAATTTTGAGAGCGCCTCGGCCAAAGAGTTACCGCCTTCGATATCACTCTTGATCTTCATTAATAGCTCCTGCATGGCCGGGTTCTCATGGCCACGGCCGACAATCTCAAACGACTGTACCAGGGGCACACCGGAGCTCATCATGGTGGCCATCTGCCGACTGAAGATGGCAATATCCTTGGCGGTGATCTTTTTGCGCCCTTTTGCGCCAAAAAGCGGTTTAGACTTCTTTTTTACCTTAAGTGGGGTGATGCCCTGGCGGCGCAGCTCCGCCTTCACCAGTGTCACCGTCAGGCCACGCACCTCGCCCTTGGCGCGGTTGCCCCGTTTGTCACTCCCTTCCCAGAGATAGGTGTCCTGATTTTTTGCTTTTTTTGCTACCGCTTTTTCAGCCATGGTTACTCCGTAACAACCCGGTTAAGTTCCTCCAGGCTGGTGACTCCTTGTCGTATCTTGTTTAGCCCCGATTCACGCAGGTCAGGGATACCCTCTTTTTTGGCTTGATCGGCCAGATTGATGGCATTCCCCCCCGCCATGATGATTCTACCCATTTCTTCCGATATAGGCATTACCTGATATATACCGACACGCCCCTTATATCCTTCGCCGCACTGGTCACAGCCAACGGCGCGGTTGATTTTCAGGGTATCAACCTCCTCTTCACGAAACCCGGCATCAAGCAGCGCCTGGCGTGGAATGTCATGGGTGGTCTTGCAGTGTGAGCAGAGTCGCCGTGCCAGCCGCTGTGCAATGATCAATGAAACGGCTGATGCAATGTTGAACGGGGCGACCCCCATATTCATCAGGCGTGACAATGTTTGTGGTGCGTCATTAGTATGCAGGGTGGATAGTACCATATGGCCGGTTTGCGCGGCCTTGATGGCGATCTCCGCTGTCTCAAGGTCACGAATCTCCCCCACCATGATCACATCCGGGTCCTGGCGCAGGAATGCCTTAAGTGCCGCCGCAAAGGTCAGCCCCACCTTGGGATTGACGTTGACCTGATTCACCCCGGGCAGATTGATTTCAGCCGGGTCTTCCGCCGTTGAGATATTGCGATCCGAGGTGTTGAGAATATTCAGCCCGGTATAAAGCGATACGGTTTTACCACTGCCGGTAGGGCCGGTCACCAGGATCATGCCGTAGGGCATGTTGAGCGCATCCATGAAGAGCTTTTTCTGTGCCGGTTCATACCCCAAGGCATCGATGCCGAGCTTGGCGCTGCTGGGATCAAGGATACGCATGACGATCTTTTCACCAAACAGGGTCGGGCAGGTGCTGACACGAAAGTCGATTGCACGGCTCTTGGAAATTTTCAGCTTGATGCGCCCATCCTGAGGCACACGTTTTTCAGAGATGTCGAGGCGTGACATTACTTTTATACGTGCCGCCAGTTTGCCCGCCAGTGCAATAGGGGGATTGGTCACCTCGTGCAACATGCCATCCTGGCGGAAGCGCACACGATAGAGGGCCTCGTAAGGTTCGAAGTGAATATCGGAAGCCCCTTTATTAATGGCGTCCAGCAGTACCTTGTTTACAAAACGGACCACCGGTGCATCTTCAGTATCCTGTTCAGTAACATTGTCACCCTGTGGCTCCTCATCGCCGCCGGTTATGTCCAGGTCATCCAGTGTTGCGTCGTCCAACCCCTCCATGGTTTTATCCATCGCCTCAAGGACCTTCTCCACCAGCTTGGAGAGTTTGTCCTCCTCCACCAGAACGGCCTCGGTATTGGTGCCGCTGGCAAATTTAAACTCATCCAGTGCCAGGATGTTGGTGGGGTCAGAGATGGCAATGTAGAGGCGGTTGCCACGTTTTGTAAGTGGCAGCGCGTTATGTTTTTTGATCAGTTTTTCATTGACCAGTGTGGTATTGGCCTGCTCCATATCCATGGCGTCCAGGTCAAACAGCGGCACCCCAAATTCGTTGGCGGCGGCGTTGGCAATCTCTTTGGCGTTGGCCAGTTTTTTATGGACCAGGTGGCGCACAAACGGGATCTTCTCCTGTGCCGCATCGGCAGCCGCCTTTTGTGCGGTTTCGCTGCTGATCAAGCCGTCATTGACAAGGCGCAATGCCAGTCCGGTAAGTGCAAGGCCGTTCATCGTAGTATCAGCTCTCTACCTGTGTTGTGTTCTCAGGGTTTTCGACCGTTGGGGCGGATACTTTAAGAAACCGCTGAATAACTCCTCCGTTCGTGGTGAGCTTGTCGAACCATGAACGGAGGTGCGCACCACGACCAGGATCGTAGGGTGCAATGCCCAAAACATTCGCTACGTTCATGGGGCAGGCGGATATGCCCAAAGCGCTTGCCCAAAACGCTTCGCGGGGCAGCTCACGGGGAGGCTCTTGTGCCGCAGGGTTTGATGGATGTAATACGTTGAGTGTTGGCTTGGTTTAACGTTTCATTGTGGCGTTGAGCGTGGCGTTTGTTTGTCGATTGAGAAGAGAGAAATAATCAGCTTGCTTGAGTTGTGCTGGCTGTCATTCGGCGCAATGCCCGTTGGTTATTGCCCTACGGCCCTACGGTCTTAATAAGTGCTTGTGCTTCAGTGAGGGGGGGAGTGAGCCAGCGGCTCACTCCGTTTTTTATTTTGCGTGCAGCACATGCTACGCGGGACGACAGTTAGATACCAGTCTTGCTCTTTGTGCAGCCAGTACCAGAGGTGACGCCGTCCCAAGTGATTGCGTTGCTGCTTACTGTGGGTGTGAATGTTACTACGCAGCTACCAACAGCGGCAGTTCCAGTGGCGACGATGGCAGCAGTGGTAGCTGTGAGTGTCACCGTTGCGTTGGTAGGCACAGGCAATGTGGCGTATCCGACAACTGTTGTAAGCTTAGCCAGAGTATCACACGCAGTAATAACTCCATTACTATTCTGAGTGCATTCTGCTATTGCGTTCTTTAAAGATGCAACTTGGGTGATGTTGTCGGACCATTTTGCACGGGTTACATAATCTTGATACTGTGGAATCGCTACAGCTGCCAAAATACCGATGATCGCTACAACGATCATCAGCTCTATTAAGGTAAAACCTTTTTGCATCGTCTTCATTTGTGTTTCTCCTAATGTGTGTAAGTGTGAATCCATTACTGTGATAACTTTAACCCTGGCTTAAAAACGTGCTTCGTTATGCGTTATCGGTTCTGTTGCTACAGACTTTAACGGTGATTTACGTTTTGGCCTTGGTGTGAGTAGTGCACTTCCTGTGCCATTGAGTGGTTAGATACGGTTTTGTATCTGTCCGTCTATGGCTTGTGTCGATTATGTCACAAAAAAAATAGAAGAACAGCGGCCTGAGCGGTGTGTTTGGTGTAAAAGTTTATTAACGGTGGGGGCTGATGTTGAATGTGTCGTCGCTCAGTGACGATGGTGGTCACATTGTGACGCGAGCTGTCTGTTTTTAATCTATTCCCAGTTTTTTCAGGCGATAACGTAGCTGTCTGAAGCTGATGCCGAGCAGTTTGGCGGAGGCGGTTTTGTTGTATTTGGTTTCTATCAATGCCTTTTCAATGACGTCGCGGGCCTGGTGATCGAGATAGGTGTCGAGGGGCTGGCTTTCCAGGTCATGCTCTCTGTTCTCGGCTGTGTGTGGCAGGTGCAGATCTTCTGGTTGGATGGTGTTTTTTTCGCAGAGTGTCAGGGCGCGTTCGAGGATGTTTTCCAGTTCACGTACGTTGCCGGGAAAGTGGTAGGTATGGAGTGCGGCAAGTGCTGCGGGTGAGAGGGTGGGTTTGTCCAGTGCCATGCTGCGGCTGATTTTTTTCAGGCAGTGTTCTGCCAGCATGGGGATGTCGTCACGGCGTTGACGCAGGCTGGGCACGTGCAGTTCGATGACGTTGATGCGGTAAAAGAGGTCCTGGCGGAAGGTGCCTGCTGCCACTAATTCAGCAAGGTTTTTGTGGGTGGCGCTGAGCAGACGTACGTCAATGGAAAACTCTTGCTGGGTGCCGATGGGGCGAATCGATTTTTCCTGGATGGCGCGCAGTAGTTTGACCTGCATCTGCAGGGGCAGGTCGGCCACCTCATCCAGAAACAGTGTGCCACCGTCGGCAGCCTGGAAGAGGCCATCTTTGTTGCTGTGGGCACCGGTGAAGCTCCCTTTTTTGTGGCCAAAAAATTCACTCTCCATTAACGCTTCAGGAATAGCCCCGCAGTTGACCGGGACAAAGGGCAGTGCGGCGCGTGGCCCCTTTTCATGGATGAGGCGGGCGACCAGCTCTTTGCCACTGCCCGATTCGCCACTTATATAGATGGGGGCCTGGCTGCGTGCCACCTTGGCAATTTTGTGGCGGATCTGGCGCATCGCTTCCGATTCACCCAGCAGTGAGTCACGGCTGCGACGCTCCTGGGGGGTGTCTTCCCCTTTATGGAGTTTGAGTGCGGTGCTGACGAGGTTGCGCAGGACGTGCAGGTCGACGGGTTTGGATACAAAGTCAAAGGCCCCGGCCTTGAGTGCGGTGACGGCGGCCTCCATGTTGCCGTGGGCGGTGATCATGGCGACGGGGGTGTCGGGGTGGTGACGTTGTATATCCCGGACCAGTTCGATGCCGTCACCGTCGGGCAGGCGCATATCGGTGAGGCAGAAGTCGTAATGGCGGCTGGCCAGCAGTTTGCGCGCCTGCATCAGGTCAGGGGCGCTGTGGCAGTCGATGGCCATGCGCTCCAATGTGAGGGTGAGGAGTTCGCGGATGTCGGGTTCGTCGTCGACGATGAGTGCGAGTGGTCGTCTAAGCATTTAATGAGTCCTTCGTCTGCGTGGATCGCCAAAGGTCAGGCGAAAACAGCTGCCACCGTCACTGGCGGGCAGGTAGTTTAAATGGGCATGGTTACATTCGCTCAGTTCTCTGGCGATGTAAAGCCCCAGTCCACTGCCTTGTGCGGCGGTGGTGAAAAAAGGTTCAAAGATCTGTTGCTGTGCGCTGGGGCTGATGCCGGGGCCGTTGTCACTGATATCCAGATGTGGTGTGGTGTTGTTTGCCGCCTTGGCAATGAGTGTGAGCCGGGCGCGGCCGCTCTGTTCCTTGCCGTGGCGGATGCCATTTTGGCAGAGGTTCCAGAGGATCTGGTGGAGCTGGCTGGTATCAAATTCGGCGGTCAGGGCCTCTGGTTCCACGGTGAGTTGTATCTGGTCTGGGGCGAGGTGCTGATCGCGGGATAGCTCGGCGACAAAGTTTTCCAGCCAGGGTTTGAGTGGAACGGTTTCAGGTTTGGCTTGACTGCGTCGCCCGAGCTGGAGCACGTTTTCAATGATGTTGTTCATGCGCTGGCTGTTGTTGCGGATGATGTCGGTAAGGCGCAGGTCATGTTTGTCGAGCTGGGGTGACTCGGCCAGCAGCTGGCCGGCGTGGCTGATGGCACCCAGTGGGTTGCGGATTTCGTGGGCAATGCTGGCAGAGAGTCGCCCCAGTGACGCAAGTTTGAGCTGTTGGGCCTGCTGGGACAGGGCGCTGGTATCTTCAAGAAAGATCAGTGTGCTGGCCTCATCACCCAGCGCCGCAAAGCGTGGTAGCAGTTCGGCAACGTCGCTGTGGAACCGTTGTGGCCGTTCGTCTTGGTGTTGCCAGCGCTGGTACTGCTCCGCCAGGGCCGGGCAGAGGGCGGTGAGTGAGGGCCTCTCGGGCAGCTGGGTGATGCCCAGTAGCTGGCGGGCGGAGTCGTTGATCTGCCAGATCTGGGCACGGTTGTCGATTACCACAACGCCGGTCTGCATGCGTTGGATGACATATTCGGCCAGCTGCTCCATGTTGGCCAGGTCGATTCCCCGTCTGGTGGCCAGTGCTTCGCTTTCGCGAATCCGCAGGGCCAGTACCCGTGTTAAAAGTGCGGTGACAAAAAAGGTGGCTCCCAGTAGTCCAGCATGGGTGTAGGCGGCAGAGAGCCCTGGGTTGCTGAGCTGAAAGTAGGCGTGTTCGCCGAGCATAAACAAGGTGGCGGTGGCGGCGAGGCTGAGTGCGGCGCGCCCCTCTAGCAGCATGGCGCTGGCGGCGATGGCGATGATGAGCAACATGCCGAGTCCGGAGGCGGTGCCGCCGCTGGCGTGCATCAATAGTGTGATGGCGATGATGTCGGTGATGGTCTGGATATGGACTTGGGTGGTGAATTGGGGGGTTCGCTTGCCAATGGTAAAACAGGTGGTGATGGCAAAGAGCAGGTAGAGGATGGTGACGCTGTTAAACAAGGGTGGGTTGTATTCGCCAATCGGTTTGATACTGACGTCGGAAAAAACCAGTATCACAAACAGGCCAGAGAGTAGCAGGCGATAGAGGTTGAAGAGGCGCAATGGTCGCCACGTATGGGCCGGGTTGGTGTGCGTCTGTCTGTCTGTCTCTATGACCATCAAGGTTCTGCTTTTTCCTTAAGGCAAAAATTGAAATATGGTTAGGGAACCTCTGAATAACCCCGTTCGCCCTGAGCCTGTCGAAGGGCTGGCAACGTAACCTATTGATTGTTAACTGTCCTCTAGTCATGGTTCGACAAGCTCACCACGAACGGAGGAATTATTCAGAGGTTCCTTAGTTATCGGTGGTGATGGGCAGCACTATAGTCCGTCAGGGCTGTGACTTGTCGGCGTGGTCCTGGCAGCAGTAGGTCTGGTTGTTACGGCGGATCGCCTCATCATCAGGCACATGCAGGCCGCAGAGCGCACATTTGACGGCGTGGGTTGAGTTTGTTTGGGTCGAGTTTGCCTGGGGTGGTTTGGGTGGCGGCTTCATGGTGAGGCGGCGGTAGAGATAGAAACCAACCCCAATGACCAGGGTGATGATGAGCAGGCGGAATAGTGGCATAGGAGTGTTGCCTGGTTGGTATGAGCGTGAGCCGCCGATTTCAGGGAGGGGGTGATCAGCCTGCGTCTGAAATCGATAAAGGGCTATTATGATCAATAAATTAGCGTGCAGCAATAGCGGTTGCCCAGTAGCGGCTGGGTGGCCCTGGGGGTCCTTTTAGCCGCTTTTTGGTTGATAGCCGAGCCGGGCGGAGAGTTTTACCCCGGCCTCTATCACCCGTGGCAACCACTCCTGACGGCGGCGCTGGATGGGGGCCGATACCGATAGCCCAGCCACCATTTGTCCAGAGGTATCACGGATGGGTACGGCGATGCAGCCCACGCCGGGTTCTGCCTCTTCGTCATCAAAGGCGTAACCGCGTTGGCGTGCCTCTTCGACGCAGGCAATAAGTTGGGCAAGGTCGGTGATGGTATTGGTGGTATAGGATTCCAGTCCGTGGTGCTGGGCGTAGCGGGCGCAGGCCATTGCCCCTTCGTCGGCCAGAAACAGTTTGCCGGCGGCGGTGACGTGCAGGGGTGCGCGGCTGCCGATCATCTGTTCGACCCGCATCGCCTTCTGGCTCAAGGCCCGCTCTATATATACCAGTACGTCACCTTCGCGGATGGTGAGGTTGACGGTTTCACCAATTTCGCTTCGCAGCCACTCCATCACCGGCAGTGCCTCCCGGCGCGGGTCAAACGGGCGTTGGGTGCGGGCGGCCAGTGTCAGCAGGTGGGGGCCGAGTCGGTATAGTCCCCCTTCGCTACGCTCCACCAGTTGGTGCTGGGTGAGTGATGCCAGGATGCGGTGGGCGGTGGAGGGGTGTAACCCGGT
Organism: Tenderia sp. (SeqCode); assembly: GCA_031416075.1. Lineage (GTDB taxonomy): Bacteria > Pseudomonadota > Gammaproteobacteria > Tenderiales > Tenderiaceae > JAKFXL01. Next base: position 22,177 of record JANOSY010000026.1, read on the forward strand.
CTCGGCAGCGACTATTTTGAGGCTTAGTGGGGCCTCCTGTTGGCCAAGGGCGTCGAGTAGCCTAACAAGTCGATCGATCACCTGTATGGAGGTAGTGGTTGGCGCTTTCATTTCATCTTGAGCATTTCATATTGTGCATTTCATATTATGAAACGTGTTGTGTATTGCGGAATAGTATTCCCTGGAATAGCATCGATGCAAGTTCAAAATCATCAATGTAAGGAGATTTGGTTATGGCGATTCAGCCCCCAGCGTTTTGTGACGGCATTCAATATTTTGGCGAACCTTGGGCGGACCACGCCCAATATGCGGCAGAGGCGGTGATTGGCAAAGGGGCGTCGGCGGTTGCCGACCCACGTAGCGCCAGTGCGGCGTACCAGACCTTGCTGGGGGCCGATGCCCTGCGTTACCTCACTTTGCAGATGACGGCGGCCAAGGCCTCTGGTCACCCCGGAGGGTTTGCCAGCAGTGCCGAGGCACATGCGGCGCTGATTATGCTTGGCCATACCAACATCCTGACCGAGGTGGGACACCACGCCCCTGGGTTTTACAGCTCGATGTTTCTGGATACCTCGCTGGAGGCGATGGGGATCGGCACGGTTCAGCAGCTGCGTGACCGTTACCGTGAAAAACATGGGCTGCTGGGCCATCTCTCAGGGGCCATCCCTGGCATTCTGGCCCCGGCGGGGCCGCTGGGGCAGGGGCAGCACTTTGCTATGGCCGGGGCGCTGTTGCATCCTGGCACACTCTTCCCCTTCACCATCGGTGACGGTGGCATGGGGGAGCCGTATGTGTTGAATGCCATGATGCACTTTCATATTGCCTACCCCACGGTGACCAACTTTCTGCCGGTGCTGATCTGGAATGGTTATAGCCAGGAGCACCACTCCATGGTGGCGACCCTGAGCGAAGAGGCGTTGATCAATTACTGGAGGGGACACGGTTTTGAGCAGGTTTATTTGGTGGATGCCAAGCCGTTTGATGATGCGGGCCAGAGCGGGGCGTTTGTAGATAGCAGCCGCTTTTCACTGCCACAGCGGCTGGCGTTTACGGCGGCGGTGCTGGAGGGGATGGATCAGGCGGCACAATCGGCGCTGGCGGGCAGGTTGACCGTCTTTATCATCAAACAGCTGAAAGGGGCGGGCGTACACGCCCTGGGGGCTAAATCCCACAACCTCTATCCACAACATACATTGGAAAACGAGGCGGTGGTTGAGGGGCTGAAGCGTCGTGCGCTCTCGCCCCAGGGGTGGCAGATTGTGCGTGACAACTTCAGCCGCGCCGGGGGTGGGCCATCATCCCGTACGGCGGTCACCGAGTCGGTATTGTCACTGACCCCGATTGACCCTCTGACGCTGACAGATTTTGCCGTGGGTGAGAGCAAAGCCCCGACCACTGCCATGGGGGTATTGGTGGCAGAGGTGGGGCGTCAGGATCGCCGCTTTGTGGTGACCAACGCCGATGGCAACGAGGCCTCGGGTATTGGCAACATCAACGAAGCACTACAGATTCGTCACCCGACGGTGGATGCGCTCTATCACCAGGGGCCAACGGGCCAGGTCTATGAGCCGCTGAACGAAGATGCCTGTGCCGGTCTGGCCGCCGGGCTGGCACTACTGGGGAGCCGGACACTCTGGTGCTCCTATGAAAGTTTTGCCATCAATGGCCTGCCGATCTGGCAGACTGTGACCCAGGCGATGGCGGAGCTGCGTCGTAAGACCCCTTCAACGGTCACGCTCTTTACCGCTGGCGCATTGGAACAGGGGCGCAACGGTTGGACCCATCAGCGCCCGGAGATTGAGGCCTACTTTGCGGCGATGATGCGTAACGGCAATATATTCCCGCTGTTTCCGGTGGATGCCAACATGGTCCAGGTCGCCTATGCCTGGGCGCTGGATACTTATAATAAGGGGGTGGTGATCACCGCCTCCAAGAGTCCCCTGCCGATTCGCACCACGCTGGAGCAGGGGCGCCAGGCGCTGCACGATGGTGCCATTACGCTCGTTGATCGTCCCGGTAATCGAAGTGTAGTCTTTGCCGTGGTGGGGGATATGGTGCTGTTACCAGTACTGGCAGCGGCTGAGCAGCTGGTGGCCCAGGGGTGTGGGGTACGGGTGGTAGCGGTGGTTAATCCACGCCGCCTCTACCGTGCCAGTGATGTTGCCTGGCAGGACTGTGCAGAGCCTGACAGTCTGTTTCTTGACGATAGCGGTTTTAATGCGCTGTTTGATGGCGACCTGCTGATCGGGGTGAGTGGTGGCCCCAGTGCCACGCTGGAGCCGGTTATGCTACGTAGCCGTGCCGCGCGGCGTGATCAGTTTGCCTGGAAGCGGGGCGAGACCACGGCCTCAGCGGCGGAGCTTATGGCGCTTAACGGCCTGACGGCGGATGCATTGGTGGCGCGGGCCTTGGCGATTTAGGGGGAGGGGAGACTAACTGCCAGTGGCGGTGGGGTCACCCTGTATGGGTAGCGATGGGGTATACATGACAAAAAACAAGATCATCGTCCTTGATGACGACCCTACCGGTTCACAGGCGGTGCATGGTTGCCTGCTGTTGACCCGCTGGGATACGGAGACGTTACGTGCCGGGCTGGCGGACAGTGCGCCGCTCTTTTTTATCCTGACCAATACCCGTGCCATGAGTCCTGAACGGGCTGCCGCCGTGACGCGGGAGGTCTGCTGCAATCTGCAACAGGCGCTGCTGGGCAGCGGCATCAATCCGGTGCTGGTGAGCCGTTCTGACTCCACCTTGCGTGGCCACTATCCGGTGGAGACCGATGTGATGGCGGAGCTGCTTGGCCCGTTTGACGCCCATTTTCTGGTGCCAGCCTTTTTTGAGGGGGGGCGCACCACCCGTGACGGTACCCACTACCTGCGGGTGGATGGTGTTGATACCCCGGTGCATGAGACGGAGTTTGCCCGTGATTCTCTGTTTGGTTATCAACACAGTTACCTGCCCGACTATGTAGAGGAGAAGACCCATGGCCGCATTGTGGCGGCTGATGTGGTGCATCTGACGCTTGATGCAATTAAAGAAGGGGTATTGCCACGACTGCTGGCGCTGGCTAATAACCAGTGTTGTGTTGTGGATGCCCAGGGTTACGACGATCTGAACCGGTTTACTGCTGCTGTACGCGCCGCTGCCAGTGAGGGCAAACGGTTCCTGTTTCGCAGTGCCGCCAGCCTGGTCAAGGCGCTGGCCGATCTGCCGGTGCAGCCGGTGGCGGCCGAGGCGATGGGCCAATTCAACCGTGGCGGTCGGGCTGGCGCGGTGCTGGTGGGTTCCCATGTGGAGAAATCCAGCCGCCAATTGGCGCGGCTGCTACAGGAACCGGGGGTGACGGGCATCGAGATCGACGTCAGCCGCCTGCCGGCAGACCATAATGAGTTGCTGCGCAGCGCGCTGGCGGAGGTTGAGGCGGCGTTTGCGGCGGGGCGTACGGCGGTGATCTATACCCGGCGTGGTGAGGTAGTGTTTCCCGATGCGCAGCGGCGGCTTGCCTTTGGCGAGTCGATATCGGCGCTGCTGATGGCGCTGGTGCGGGGGTTGCCACGGGCGTTGGGATTTTTGATCAGTAAGGGGGGGATCACCTCTAACGATGTGCTGAGTGAGGGGTTGGCGCTGAGCGCTGCCCGCCTGCTGGGTCAGGTGGAGGCGGGGGTCTCGGTGGTGCGGTGTCCTGATGATCACCCCCGCTTTCCCTTGTTGCCGGTGGTGATTTTTCCCGGCAATGTAGGTGATGATGAGGCGCTGGCGCGGGTCTGCCAGCGGTTCTCCTGACCATGTCGTCACAGACCGCACTGCTGGAGGCGTTGCGGCTGCTGTTGCCACGCGGCGCGCTGCTCTGTGATGAAGAGGATTTGCATCCGTACGAGTGTGATGGGCTGTCGGTCTACCGTGCCCTGCCACTGGCGGTCTGTCTGCCGGAGACGGTGGAGCAGGTGCAGCAGATCCTGCAGCTCTGTTATGCGCGGCGGGTGCCGGTTGTGGCCCGGGGGGCCGGTACCGGACTGTCGGGAGGGGCGCTGCCAAGCCCCGGTTGTGTGGTGCTGAGCCTGGCCAAATTTACCTCTATTCTGGAGATTGATCCGGATAACCGCATCGCCCGGCTCCAGCCCGGTGTGCGTAATCTGGCCATCTCCCAGGCGGTGGCCTGCCATGGGCTCTATTACGCGCCGGACCCCTCATCACAGATCGCCTGCACCATCGGTGGCAATGTGGCGGAGAATTCGGGTGGGGTGCACTGCTTGAAGTATGGGCTGACGGTGCATAACGTGCTGGGTATCAAACTGCTGACGATGGCCGGTGAGCTGCTGGTGATCGGCGGTGCGACCCTTGATGCCCCTGGGTATGATCTGCTGGCAGTGATTAATGGCTCGGAAGGGTTGATGGGGGTGATTGTGGAGGTCACCGTCAAACTCCTGGTCAAGCCGGAGCGCGCCCAGGTAGTGCTGGCGGCGTTTGACGATATTGGTCGTGCCGGTGAGGCGGTGGGTGGCATTATCGCCGCCGGTATTTTGCCCGCCGGGCTGGAGATGATGGATAACCTGGCCATCCGTGCCGCCGAGGCCTATAGCCATGCCGGTTACCCGGTGGATGCGGCGGCGATTATTCTGTGCGAGCTGGATGGGGGTAATGAGGAGGTCTCGGAGCAGATCAGCTGCGTCCGTCAGCTGTTGCTGAAAGCGGGGGCGATTGATGTGCGTAGCTCCCGCGATGAGGCCGAGCGGCTCCAGCTCTGGGCCGGGCGTAAGGCGGCCTTTCCGGCGGTGGGGCGGATGGCCCCTGACTACTACTGCATGGATGGCACCATTCCCCGGCGGCGGCTGGCGGAGGTGCTGGTCCGGATCAGCGAGATGTCCCGTGAGTATGGGTTGGTGGTGGCCAATGTCTTTCATGCCGGTGACGGCAACCTGCATCCGCTGATCCTGTACGATGCCAACAAACCGGGTGAGTTGGCCCGTACGGAGGCGTTTGGCGGGCGGATTCTTGAGTTATGTATCGCCGTGGGCGGTACGATTACCGGGGAACATGGGGTGGGCATGGAGAAGATCGACCAGATGTGCCACCAGTTTAACCCGCCTGAACTGGCGCAATTTCACGCCCTTAAACACGCCTTTGACCCTGACGGTCTGCTCAACCCCGGTAAGGCGGTGCCAACGCTGCACCGTTGTGCCGAGCTGGGGGGGATGCACGTCCACGGTGGTAAGTTACCCTTTCCTGAGCTGGAGCGGTTTTGATGGAGCAGGATTTGGATCAGGATCTGGGTCAGGTATTGCAGCAGCAGGTTCGTGCTGCCTATGAGCAGGGGCGACCACTCCACATTGTGGGCAGTGGCAGTAAAGGTTTTTATGGTCGCCGTGTGGCGGCGATGCCACTGGCGCTGACGGGCCATCGGGGCGTGGTCAGTTATGAGCCAACTGAGCTGGTGATCACCGCCCGAGCGGGAACGCCGCTGGTGGAGATTGAGGCGCTGTTGGCTGAACATGGTCAGATGCTTGCTTTTGAACCTCCCCGCTTTGGTGGTATGGGGACCATTGGCGGGGCGATTGCCTCTGGCTTTTCGGGGCCGCGTCGCCCTTATGTCGGTTCGGCGCGTGATTTTGTGCTTGGCTGTCGTATGGTCAACGGTCAGGGCGAGACCCTCCGTTTTGGCGGTGAGGTGATGAAAAATGTCGCCGGTTTTGATGTGGCGCGGCTGATGGCCGGTGCCTTTGGCACCCTTGGTCTGTTGCTGGAGGTGTCGCTGAAGGTGTTGCCACGCCCAGAGCAGTCGTTGACACTGGTCTTTGCCGTGGAGCCGCAGGCGGTGGTGGCGGAGATGGTCCGCCTCTCAAACCAGCCGTTGCCACTCTCGGCCATGCTCTATGGGGAGGGGCAGCTCTATCTGCGACTCTCCGGTGCAGCATCGGCGCTGCGCGCGGCACAGACCGTGCTCGGGGGCGAGGTGGTAGAGGCGGCAGACCGTTTTTGGAATCAGCATCGGGATCAGAGCCACCCCTTTTTTGGTGGGCATGGGCCGCTGTGGCGACTCTCCCTGCCGCCCGCCACACCGTTGTTGGCGTTGCCCGGTGAGTCGTTGATCGAGTGGGGCGGGGCGCAGCGCTGGTTGCGAAGCGACGCCCCGGTCGAGCAGGTCCGTCAGGCGGCGGCGAGTGTGGGTGGCCACGCCACCCTGTTTCGCGGCGGTGATCGTGACGCCGAACCTCAGCAACCGCCTGCGGCGGCGATGATGCAGATGCAGGGGCGTATTAAGACTGCGTTTGATCCTGGCGGCATCTTTAATCCTGGCCTTCTATATAGAGACTTTTGATGCAGACGCAACTCTCTGAACAGTTTGGTGCCACCGCTGCCGGCAGCGAGGCTGAGCGTATTATTCGTAGCTGTGTACATTGTGGTTTTTGCACCGCTACCTGTCCTACCTATCAGTTGCTGGGGGATGAGCTGGATGGGCCGCGGGGCAGGATCTATCTGATCAAACAGATGTTGGAAGGGAACGAGGTGAGCCGGAAGACTCAGGGCCATCTTGATCGCTGCCTCACCTGTCGCGCCTGTGAAACAACCTGCCCATCTGGGGTGGAGTATGGCCGTTTGGTGGATATTGGCCGCGCTGAGACGGAGCGGCGGGTGGTGCGTCCGCTGAGCCAACGTCTGGCCCGTCGGTTGTTGATGGCGGTGATCCCGTATAAAACTCGGTTTGGTCTGTTGTTACGTATTGGACAGGCAGTGCGGCCACTGCTGCCAATGAAGTTGCGCCGCGCTATTCCCATCGCGACAGCGCCACCGATATGGCCGGCGGTACGTCACTCCCGGCGAATGGTGGCGCTGGGTGGCTGTGTGCAACCGGCGCTGGCCCCCAATATTGATGCGGCACTGGCGCGGGTGCTTGATGGCATCGGCATCTCCCTGCTGCAGACCCCTGATTCAGGCTGTTGTGGTGCAGTGAGCCACCATCTTAGCGCCGAGGCGCGTACCCTGGCGTTTGCCCGGCGTAATATCGACGCCTGGTGGCCGGCGATTGAAGCGGGGGCTGAGGCGATTATTGTCACCGCCAGTGGCTGTGGTGTGGTGGTGAAAGAGTATGGCTACCTGCTGCGGGATGATCCCGACTATGCCGCCAAGGCGGCGCGGGTGGCTGAGCTGGCACGTGATCCGGTGGAGGTATTGCTGGCAGAGCGTGAGGCGGTGGTGGCCCGATTTCGTCTGGCCCAGCCGGTTGCCGTTGCCTTTCACTCCCCTTGCACCCTTCAGCACGGGCAGAAGCTGCCGGGGCGGGTGGAGTCTCTGCTACGGGAGTGTGGTTATCAATTGACGGAGGTGGCGGACGCTCACCTCTGCTGTGGATCTGCTGGCACCTATTCGTTGACACAGCCGACGTTGTCGCGGCAGTTACGCAGTAACAAACTCGCTGCATTAGAGGCGGGCAAACCGGTAATAATCGCTACGGCCAATATCGGTTGCCTTAGCCACTTGCAGGGTGGAACGGATACGCCGATCACACACTGGATCGAGATGTTTGATCGTAATCTCAATGCAGTTTGATTAGCGTGACTTCTCGTGTCGTAGTGCTGGTGGCCACCACTCTATTTTTATTATTCAGTGGTCAATCATATGTCAGTGCTGCTGATGTAGCATCCCCGTGTCTGTTGATGGATAACAATGTCGATCAGCTTGACTGTTTCAGAAAAAATAGCAGCAGTGACAATCATAGTGCTGCTTCTCAAACAGAAAACAAGCCAATGATAAAACCGTCGCTCACCAGCATATGGGAGCTGAATGACGAACATAATCGGGGTACTTTTCACCTTCAGCCATATCGCGCCAACTATTTTTTGCCGGTTAGATATAGCAACCGGATGAATCTGAAACCCAACAGCCCAGCAGATGATCATTCAATAATTAATGACCTGCCATTGAATGTGACGGAGGCAAAATTTCAGTTCAGTGTTAAATTCAAGGTATGGGAGACGTTGTTTAAAAACAATGGCGACCTCTGGTTTGGTTATACACAGCAATCAAATTGGCAGCTTTATAATGGAACCGATATTGTCTCTGCCGCATTTCGTGAAACCAACTATGAACCAGAAGTGATCCTCACGTTAAGAACAGATAGATCTCTATTGGGCTGGCACTGGCGTATGTTGAATATTGGATTTTTGCATCAATCGAATGGACGGGAGCTACCGTTGTCGCGCAGCTGGAATAGATTATACGGAGAGTTTGGATTGGAAAGAGGTCGGCTTACCCTGAATGTGCGACCGTGGTTAAGAGTGCCCGAAAAAAGTAAAAAAGATGACAATTCCGATATTCGTTATTATCTGGGGTCAAGTGATACACGTTTGACCTACGTGGATGACGGCAATGTCTATTCAATACTCGGTCGTTACAGTATGAGTGGCCGACGTGGTGCCTTGCAGTTGGATTGGGCCTTTCCTATCTCTGGTGCATTAAAGGGATACGTACAGCTATTTAGTGGTTATGGTGAGAGCCTGATTGACTACAACCATTCGCAGACAGTGTTAGGTGTTGGTGTTCTGCTGGTGCCCTGGCAGTAGCAGTATTGACTGTATAGTCAGGAATGGCTGCTTCGGTATGTTTACTGTGGAGCTGTTCTGGTGTAATCCGCCATGTTAAACGGTATTGTTTGGCGATACTGATTGCCGTGGGCAAACAAAAGGAAGCGTGTTGTGTGGTTTCGTACTGGATGTGATATTACCTTTGACGTCAGCGTTGATACGCCGTTTATCCTGATGTTGCGTCCACGCAGTGGACATAATCAATGGGTGGCGCGCGAGTCCTACACCTTGAAGCCCAGCGTACTGGCGGTTGAGTTCACCGATACTTATGGGAATCTTTGCCAGCGGCTGGTTGCACCGCCGGGTACTTTTTCCATACATACCTCGGCGGATATATTAATTGCCGACGGTATCATCACCAATCCAGGTGCTCCCTTTGAGGATGTGCAGACATTACCCGACGCGGTGCTTACCTATCTTCTGCCTTCACGGTATTGTGAGGCGGACAGGTTTATCGATTTGGGTCAGGAGATTGTTGCCGGGGCCTTGCCAGGTTACGATCAAGTGGCCGCTATAGAGAACTGGATACGTAATAATATTCGTTTTAATCCAGACTCCCCTCATTTTCAGCTGTCTGCGGTAGAGGTCAATCGGCAGCGTGAAGGGGTGTGTCGTGATCTTGCGCACATAGCCATAGCGCTCTGTCGTGGTCTCTGTATCCCTGCACGTATGGTGGTGGGATATCTGCATAATTTGGTACCGATGGATTTTCATGCTTGGTTTGAGGCATATGTGGGTGGCCGCTGGTATACCTTTGATGCAACTCAGCCTCACTCTTGTGGTGGTCGTATCACGGTAGCCTACGGGCGTGATGCTGCGGATGTGGCCATCTTCAACCAGTTTGGCCCTGTGTTATATCCACGGACGATGTCCGTCCATGTGGCGATGCTGGATGAGGCACCTGATTAATTATGATGCAGCGATTGCGTATTAAACATCTGACGGAATATGTTTTCTCTACTCCTGTGGTGCTCAAGCAGCATCGATTGTTATTACGCCCACGCGAGGGACATGATGTACGTATTGAATCGTCAAAGCTGGATATTACACCCGCGTACAATATTAAATGGCAGCGTGATGTATTTGATAACTCCCTGGCACTGGTCAATTTTCAGGGCCACTCAAGGCAGTTAACCATAGCCAGTGAGGTGGTTATCCAGCACTTTGACCATGCACCTTACGATTTTCTGGTTGACGACTATGCAGTTAATTTTCCTTTTAACTATGCGCTGGATGAACAGGCTGATTTGGCGGCGTATCAGCAGCTGATCTTTCCCAATGATCGGTACATTATCAACGAGTGGTTGTTGCCATTGGGGCTGTATGGCATGCAGACCTTTGGCCTGTTGTTGAAATTGAATCAGACCATCAACAGTCAGTTTTTATATCAGGTAAGAGAGGAGGCGGGGGTTCAATCGCCGACACAGACGCTAGTACAGCGCAGTGGTTCTTGCCGCGATTACGCCACGCTTTTTATTGAAGCTTGCCGCTGTCTGGGTTTGGCTAGCCGTTTTGTTAGTGGTTATTTACACGCGCCAGCAACAGAAGCTGGTAATGCCACCACCCACGCTTGGGTGGAGGTTTATCTACCCGGCACCGGTTGGAAAGGGTTTGATCCGACGTCTGGTGTGGTGACCGGCAATCGACATATCGCCGTTGCGGTTGCACGTGACCCAGAAGCGGTGCCGCCCGTCTCGGGCAGCTTTGTCGGGCCGGATGTGACAACGCCGACACTGCGGGTGAATGTGCAAGTGAATCTGCTTGTATGAAGTGCAGATAATTACTTTATCTGGTTGACGGTGGTATATCCGCTCTACCCAGTATAGTTAACGACACATCTATTTAGTTTGTGGTTTGTTAGTGACCTGCCTTTATTTGAGCACGCATCTTGCTAAGAATGAATATGGAAGTTATTTATAGGACCGCGTATGTCGATTGATTTTAAAAATTATGATTCTGGCAAGTGCTACGACGAACTGATCTCCAGTAAGGGTAATCCGCGGCGCGTGGCGCAAGTGTTGTGTCGCTATTTTTCCAAGTTGAACGATGCCGAGGTCACCGAGCTGAAACAAGCGGTGGATCTGGCCATCAAGGCGCTGGGCATCTCTTTTACGGTGTATAGCGAAGGGAATAATATTGATCGTTCATGGCCGCTGGATCTGATTCCACGCATGATCAGCAGCAAGGAGTGGCAGAAGACCGATCGCGGCCTCAAACAGCGATTGATGGCCCTCAATCTGTTTATTGATGATCTCTATCACAAACAGCGGATTGTGAAGGATGGTGTATTTCCGCCAGAGGTACTGGCGGGCGCACGTAACTATCGCAAACAGTGCGAAGGGGTCTCGCCCCCTTTTGGTGTCTGGGCCCATATTTGTGGCGCTGATTTGGTGCGTGGTGGTGATGGTACTCAGTATGTGCTGGAGGATAACCTGCGTGTCCCTTCCGGTGTCTCCTACATGCTGGAGAATCGCCACGTTATGAAGCGGGTCTTCCCGGAGCTTTTTGAAGATATAAATATACTGCCGGTGGATGATTACACCACCCAGCTATACGAGATGCTGGCGGCCATCTCGCCACGTCAGGGCGAAGTGCCGGAGGTGGTGGTACTAACGCCGGGCATCTACAACTCCGCCTATTTTGAACACAGCTATCTGGCCCAACAGATGGGCGCCGGACTGGTGCAGGGCAGCGACCTGGTGGTGGATAGTGATGATTGTGTCTACATGCGCACTATCTATGGCATGAAACGGGTCGATGTGATCTACCGTCGTATCGATGATGACTTTCTCGATCCAGAGGCGTTTCGTAAAGATTCAGCCCTTGGCGTAAAGGGGCTGATGCGCGCCTGGCGCAAGGGCAACGTGGCAATCGCCAACGCACCCGGCGCGGGCGTGGCGGATGACAAGGTGGTCTACGCCTTTGTGCCGGAGATGATTCGTTACTACCTGGGTGAAGAGCCGATCATCCCCAACGTGCCCACCTATCTCTGCATGAAGGAGGAGGATCGTAACTATGTGCTCGATCATCTTGCCGAGCTGGTGGTAAAACCGGCCAACGAATCGGGTGGTTATGGCCTGCTGATTGGGCCGCATGCCACCAAAAAGGAGCTTAAAGAGTTTGCCGCCCTGATCAAACATGATCCACGCAACTATATCGCCCAGCCGACACTTGATCTCTCCACTGTGCCAACTCTGGTGGATGGTGGCGTGGCGCCACGCCATGTTGACCTGCGTCCCTTCACACTGCAAGGCAAAAAGATTTATGTCACCACCGGTGGCCTGAGTCGTGTTGCACTGCCGGAAGGGTCGCTGGTGGTCAATTCGTCGCAAGGGGGTGGCAGTAAAGATACCTGGGTTGTAGATGTGGGAGATAAATAATGTTGTCGCGGGTAGCTGAAAACGTATATTGGATGGCGCGTTATCTGGAGCGGGCTGAAGATACCGCGCGGCTGATCAATAGCATGTCCAACTTGTTGCTCGACATGCCTAATGATGTGGAGATTGGCTGGTACGAGCTGCTCAATGTGGTCGGTGCTGAAAAACTCTACAACGAACACTATCCGGATAAAACTGACGAGCGCACGGTGATGCGTTTTCTTATTTGCGATACGCGCAACCCCGGCGCCATCGTCACCTGCATCAACGCCATGCGCGAAAATGCCCGTGTCAGCCGTGACATCGTGCCCAATGAAGTGTGGGAGCAGGCCAACGAGTTGTTTCTCTATTCGTCGGAGCACGCCAAGGCGTCGGTCAGCCGCCGCAAGCGCAGCGACTTTATGAGCGGTGTGATCCGCGGCTGTCAGACTATGACCGGCATCATGATGGGCACACTGCCCCATGACGATGCCTACCAGTTTCTGCGCATCGGTCGTAACCTGGAGCGGGCCGATATGAGCAGCCGCATTATCGATATGGCGGCGGCCAGGCTGCTGTCGGAGGAGGAGGATTTCAACCCGGCCTTTGCCACGGTGCGCTGGATCAGCGTGCTTAAATCACTGAATGCCTTCCAGGCCTATCGGCAGCAGGGGTTTCTTGGTGTCAATGGCGCCAATGTGCTCGACTATCTGCTGCATAAACGAGATTTCCCCCGCTCCATGGGTCACTGTCTGGAGGAGGTTGGTAGCTGTTTTGCGGCGATTCAAAATCCAGAGGTGCCGTATACCCATCTCAATAAACTGCTTAAGGAGCTGGAGGCAGTCAACACCAAACAGCTTAAACGTAGCGGATTGCATAAATTCATCGACCAGTTCCAGGTAGGCGTTGGCCAGTTGCACAAGGCGATTGCCGACACCTATTTTCGTATCCAATAGAACCAATGCGATGTTTTTAACGTAGTTGCGGACAAGCGATATTTTTCGAAACATAGTGACCGCCACAAATGTAGCGGTGGCTTTTGTTATGACTCCGCGATAGGTAGCTATTGACCCCGACAAATAAAGTTCGTCGATAATGTATATGATAACCCATTGATTTATCAGAACCCACTCACAGAGTGAATGTCCGTCGCAGAGCAGCCCATGCGAGAGGCGAGCATCGTAGTAAAAATTAAGTCCGTCGGATCAATTCAGCCGTGATTTGTAGTGCGGTGAGCAATCACATGTGATTGACCTAAAAATCTATCTGGATGGCCAACCGGTCGCATCCACTTAAGCGATGGATTCCAACCATGTTTTGGTATTGTTTAGTCCGCTCCCGCTGCACAGATACCATTCCCAGCGGCTAGGCTGAAGCTGGCAATGGGTCGAGACAGCCATCGGCCAGGAGCTGCCCATCAGGACAAGAGCCGTGAACGGCTGCACCAATACTGATTGCGGACATTCACATTCTGATTAGTGAGGATGATTGTCCAGTACAGTTCAATCACCACAAGACGCTTTCCTCGGCCTACCCACCCCTTTCGATATAGTGCGTCGTTGGGACAGGCGCTCGATCTGTTCCTTGAACCGTTCACTACCCAGCGCCCAGCCCTTGTGCGTACATTCCCGAATTTCTTTCAACGCGTCGTTTGAAACAGCCGCCCTGAACAATTGCCGATAGGCGCTTTGTCGGTCCGCCGCGCTCCGACCCAGGCGCTGATACTCCTTGTGGGGCGTCAGCCAATCCGCGTTCGGCCCGGTTTCGCCCTGCGCATTGAAGGCGTAACTTGACCAGGAATAGTCTCTCGGGTGCGTCACCATGCCTGCCCGCGCGGGGTTGAGTTCGATATAGCGCATCAAGGTCAGCAGGTACTGCTCGCTATCCACCACCGTCGCGCGGTAGCGCCCTTCCCACAAGGTGCCGCTGCGCTTGTAGGTGTAGTTGAAGTACTGCACGTATTTTCTTCCCGCAGACTGGAAGACCTTGCTGATGCTGTCGTCGAATTCAGGGGTGGCCAGCAGATGAATGTGGTTGGTCATCCAGACATAGGCGTGAATGGCCAGGCCTTGCTTAAGCGCAGCATCAACCAGCGCATCACGGAAGAACTGATAATCCGCTTCGGCGGCAAAGATCGCTTGCCGGTTGTTGCCACGCTGGATGATGTGCTGCGGCTGGCCAGGGATAACGTAGCGAGGAAGACGGGCCATGAGCGTTCATCCAAAATGATGTTCGAGGCCGAAGCATAGCATTAAACAATCGTGTCTGACCCCATTTCTGTGACCCCATTTCTGGTCATGACCCATTTCTGGTCAATAATCCGCTTCGGCGGCAAAGATGGCTTGCCGGTTGTTACCCCGCTGGATGATGTGCTGCGGCTGGCCAGGGATAACGTAGCGAGGAAGACGGGCCATGAGCGTTCATCCAAAATAATGTTCGAGGCCGAATCATAGTATGAAACAATCGTGTCTGACCCCATTTCTTTCCATTTCTTTACAGTGTACCGGTTCGTTTGTAAGAATAATTAAAGTATTGAACATAGTAACGCCCAAGCATTTGCATCATCTTCCCGATGCCGTTTTCGGTATGGGGTGTTACCAGTAAATGCACATGATTGGTCATCAATACGTAGGCATGAATAGCGCACTGATGTTTGTTTGCGGCTTCTGCCAGTTTTTCAAGAAAAAATGGATAATCCACTTCGGCACGAAATATCGCCTGTCGATTATTGCCGCGCTGGATAACGTGTTGCGGCTGTCCGGGGATGGCAAAGCGGGGTAATCGGGCCATAGGTGCTGTCTTTTTACATGAATAATGAGGTCAAGTTAACAGGGTTTGGATTGAAGATCAACGAGTCTGACCCCTTGATCTTTTGTGATCTTTTGTGATCTTTTGTGACCCCTTGATCTTTTGCGGACTTCAGCTTTTAATGAAGCAGTCGTGGGCAAGGTAGCCCGCTCCTTGGTCTTAAGTAAGTGCCATTCGAGTCTGACCCCTTGATTCTCATGAATAATGAGGTCAAGTTAACAGGGTTTGGATTGAAAATCAACGAGTCTGACCCCTTGATTTGCCGCTTGATTTGCCTTGATTTGATTTCTTCGGTTTTAAAGCGCTTCGCTTGTTGGGTCGAAAGGGACTGGACACGAGCTATTCAGTTCGTGTTCGGCCTTCATTATTCCAAACTCATTCGCGAGTAAGTCCTGTAATTGAAAAGCCCAGGGACTATCGCCTCTTATTCTCGACGGAAGGTTCCATAAGTCGATCCAAATTCCTTGTATCTCGTTAACTATGCCGGCCCGTCGTGCCCACGTCGGGCCGTACTTTCGGGCCAGCAAATAGCTTGATTCATAATGCCGTTGGATCGAATTCTTTTCGTCCGGGTAGGTCGCGTGTCCCCACGAACGTAGTTTCTTCGACCAAGAATAAAAGTCCACCGGATGGACTATTGGGTCCCACCAATCGCCTGGTGCCAACCCATACGGGTCAATGCGTCTCAACGGATCATTGGCAACATAGGTGTAGTGATTCCCATCCCCACCCTCAAACCCAATCGGATCCTTCGCGATCCACCTTCCGGTCTCCGCGTCATAATCCCTCGCACCAAATCGCACGAGTTGGGTATCCCGGTCATATAACCCACCCGCAAAACCAAACGGCTGGAATCCCGGATTGCTATCGCTCAACACCTGCCCGAACTCGTCGTAGTCGATGCGTTGGGCGATGGTGCCGGTCGCGACATTTATCACCAATCTCGGGCTGCCAAGTTGATCGGTAATGAGGCGGTAGGTGACGCCGCCCTTGATCATGTAATCGGGCACGTTGATATGCGTGGCGTAGACGAAGCGGCTGACGACGGCGTTGCTACCGTCAAGCTCAGCGACCGGGCGCAGTGAGCCTTGATACAGCAAACCTTGCACCAAGGTGCCGTTGACCTTTTTGCCGATACGGCGATTGGTTCCGTCGATCAGGTAGTCGATGACGGTGCCGCTGGGCAATGTGACCTTCAGCAGATTACCGAGGGCGTCGTATTGGTAGCTCGTGGTTCCGGCACCGTTGGTTTTGCTGAGCAACTCGCCGTTGGCGGTGTAGCTGTAGGTGTTGGCACCGTAACTGCTGAGGCGGTCTTGGGCGTCGTAACTGGCGCTCACACTCGGCCCGGTGCGGGCGGTGCGGTTACCGTTGCTGTCGTAGCTGTAGCTGCTGAGAGGGCTGCCGTTTTTGGTGACGGCGCTCAGGCGGCTGGCGCTGTCGTAGCTGTAGCCGTAGGTGGTGGTGGTGCCGCCGAGGGTTTCGACTTTTTGCGTGATGCGGCCGAGTTTGTCCTGGCTGTAGGCGGTGCTGTAGATGCCGGTGGATGTGTAGTTCGCGCTGTAGTGGGTCAATTCAGCCAGTGTGTTGTAGGTCAGGCTGTCGGTGAGACTCCCCAGAGTACTGCCGGTACGCAGGCCGTTCTGCGTGTTGTGGGTCAGGGCGAGACTACCTGCTGTTTTCAGCAGGCCATCGGCGTCGTAGCTGTAGCTCACGCTGGATGGAGAATTGGCTGCGTTAACGGTTTCTGCGGTCACGCGCAGGTCGTTGTTATAAGTGTAGGCGGTGCTGCCTGCCACCGCGCCGCTCCAGGTGATGCCTTTGAGCAGATCGCCATCGTAGCTGTAACTCAAGCCGAGTCCGCCCGGCGCGGCGATGCCGGTTAATTTGCTGGTGGTCGCGTCGTAGCTGAAATTGATGCTGGAATTGATTGGGGCACGGGCGATGGTAAGTGAAGTCGCGCGCCCGGCAGTGTCGTAGCTGACGTCGATGCGCTGGCCATCGGGGCGGGTCTGGCGCGTCAGTGCGCGGTCGGTGTTGTAGCTGTATTGCGTGGCGGTGCTGCCGCTGCCGACATCGGGCGGCGTGTAGCTCGCGGTCTGGTCTATCGGCGTGTAGCCAAAACTATGCGCGGTGCGACCGGGCGGCGTGATCGCCGTGGTGTTGCCTGCGGCATCGTAAGCGAATTTTACCGTGCGGCCGTCCGGCAGGGTCTGGGTGACTAAACGTCCGGCGCTGTCGTAGGCCAGGCCCAGCGTACGGGCCAGCGGATCGGTGAGGCCGGTGAGTTCAAACGCCGCGTTGTAGGCGAGGCTGGTGGTGCGGCTGGTCGCATCGCTGCCTTCGGTAATGGTGCTGAGCAAGCCACGACTGTCGTAAGAGTAACTGACCGGCTCGAGCCCCAATGCTTGCGCCTGGGTGGTGCGCCCCAGCGCATCCAGCGTTACGGTGCTGCTGCGGCCGACGGCCGTGGTGGTGGTGAGTGTGCGCGTGGCGGCATTGTTATACACGCGGGTGCTCACCACGCCGTTGTCGGTGACGGTGTCGGTGAGTTTGGTCAGGCTCAACGCGTTAGTGGGGTCGGCAAGTGTAACCGTGCGCGTGGTGGTGACGGTGCGCGTGAGCCCCGCAGGAGTTTTGACGATCACCTTGCTGGCGATGGGCGCCAACATGCCGAAGCGCGGATCGGGGCCGTAGGTGACGGTGGTGCTGCTACCGTCGGCATAGGTGGTCTGCTTGCTGCCGTCGCTGTTGTGCAGCGTGACGGTTTTGACGCCGCTCGCGCCAGTGATGGTGCGGCGTTGCGCGCCGGTGGGCAATTGCTCCACTTGGTAGATATGGCTGCGGCCCAGCGCCGAAGTGGTGGTGACGCTGTAGCCGTTGCTTTGCTGCGTGCGAACGAGCGTGGTGCTGCCGCCGACCGGATCTTCATCTTTGAGCAAACGACCCAACGCATCATAGGTAAAGGTGTGAATATCGCCGCGCGGGCCGGTGAAGGTTTGCAACAAGCCGTCGGGCGAATAACTCATGGTGTGAGCTTCGCTGGCAGGATTGGTTGCGCTTAGTAACCAACCGTCAGCGCCGACATTCAGCGTGGTGCGCTGACCGCCGGGGGCGACGATGGCGGTGGCGATTGCACCGCTACGTTCGACGGTAGTGACGTTGCCGCTGGCATCGGTGACGGAGATCAGGTAACCGTCGCTGCTGTAGCCAAATTGGTAAATTAACGCTCCGGTGAGGGCGTCGAGGGTTTTCAGGTGGCGGCCACTGCCGGTGAAGAGGTAGAGTTCGCTGCCGTCTTCGGAGGGGAGCAGGCTGTCTGAAGCAGAAATGCCCGGCAGAACGGATTGCACGCGGTGGACGCGGTGGTTGCCTTGGCCCGAGATAAACAGGCTGCCGTCCAATCCCACGGCAATACTCCAGGGGTAATGGAGTTGCGCTGCCGTTGCCGGGCCGCCGACACCGCTGAAGCCAGCTACTCCAGTGCCCGCCACAGTGGTGGTGATGCCTTCCGGGCTGACGTGACGGATGCGATGATTGCCATATTCAGCGATAAATAGACTACCGTTCGACCCCACGGCAACACCCCAAGGGTAAAACAGTTGCGCTGCCGTTGCCGGGCCGCCGTCACCGTTGAAGCCAGGTGCACCGGTGCCCGCCACGGTGGTGATGACGCCATCCGGTCCGACACGACGGATGCGGTTAGAGAGATATTCGGCGATGAACAGCGCACCATCCGATCCCACGGCAACATCAATGGGGAAATATAGTTGCGCTACCGTTGCCGATCCACCGTCACCGCTGAACCCAGGCGCACCGGAACCCACCACGGTGGTGATGATGCCATCCGGCCCGACGCGACGAATGCGGTGATTGTACAAGTCGGCGATAAACAGGCTGCCGTCTGGCCCCACGGCAATGCCAAAAAAGAGATTGAGTTGCGCTGCGGTTGCCGGGCCACCATCGCCTCTGAAACCAGGGACACCGGTACCCACCACGGTGGTGATTATGCCATCCGGCCCAACGCGACGGATGCGGTAATTGCCATAGTCGGCGATAAACAGACTGCCATCCGGCCCCACGGCAACAGCCGTAGGGGCATTCAGTCGCGCTGTGATTGCCGGTCCGCCGTCGCCGCTGAAACCAGGCACACCCGTACCTGCCACGGTGGTAATGATGCCATCTGGCCCAACACGACGAATGCGGTGATTGCCATGGTCAGCGATAAACAGGCTACCGTCCGATCCCACTGCGACACGATGAGGCGAATTCAATTGCGCTGCGGTTGCCGATCCGCCGTCGCCGCTGAAACCAGCCACACCGTTACCCGCCACGTTGGTAATGGTGTTCGCTGTCATAGCTTCGGCACGGCGCTGTCCACCTTCGCCGAGCAATAGTATGCGCGACACAGGGTCGTAGGCATGTTGAATGCCCAGACTCCAGCCCCCCAGCCCGTAAGCGCGGGCGTCCGGTGCAGCCACCGACTCGGTCCAATTTCTGGAGAGTGCGATGGTGCTCGCCCCACGCGAAGCCGTGACCGCCACCCCGGCCGCTTCAGCCCGCGCGAAGCTGTTCTCAAAATCGCTAGGCACGGCGTAGTACTGCGGCACATAGTCATAATGCACGCGCACGCTCGCGGTTTGCGTGCCTTGCAGCCCGCGACCGTAGGCATCCTTACCATCCCACGCTACGGTGTAGCTGAGATTCTGTGCGGGCGTGAAAGTCTGTTGATACAAGCGCCCGGCAAGACTGACCTCGACGCGGATCGCTTTCAGGGTCGCTGGTAGTGGTGTCGCATCACTCACTTTAAAACTCATGGTGTTGGCCACCTTGCGGCCGGGCGTGCGTTCGCTCTGGTAGTGCAGTCGCCACGGCGTGCCATTGACCGGCACCGATTCACCCAGCGTCTGATCTTCGCAGCCGATGACTGAACCGCATATTTTGCTCGCCCCGCCTAGCAAATTCTTGAGCCATTCCCAAATTTGCTCCCAAAATGGAGGGATCGCATCCGTCGGCGGGCCGTAGGGCCAGTTGCAATCCCACGGTGTAAAGTGTGTCATCGGCACACGCCATAGCGTTTGACCGGCCGTGTAAAGCAGTGCGAGGCGCGAGCGTTCTTCATTCGTGACACCCAGCGCGGTAAGGGCGGCGGCATTGGCGGCGATGCCGCTGCCGGTGATGTCAAGATCGGCCATGCCGCTGGTGATGCTGAGCACCTTGATGACGCGACCATTCTTTGAGGCAATCCACTGCCCCTTCTGTCGATCGTAGTAACCGGTGGGTACCGCACCGCCGACGGGGAAGCCGAGGAAGTTTTCAACGTATACGGGCAAAGCTTGACTGAAGCGCACTTCCGTCGCACCGGCGGCGATGGCTTCGTCGACGCTGAATTCAGCCGCGTAGGTGTAGCCGCTGCTGGGCGGTAACGGCGCGGGCATGGCCTTGGGGCCGGCATCGCCGACGGTGTATTCGGTGGCGCGTACGTTGAGCGTGGTCAACGACTGGGTGGTGCCGTTGGGCAGTACCATGGTAGCGGTTGTGCCCGCTGGAAAGAGGATGGTGGCGCGGCGCGCGCCGTCGGCATCGCTCACTGGATTGCCGCGCGCGACTTGTATCGATGTGGAGGCCGCGAGGTTGACTGTGGTGACGGCAGTGTCAAGCGGGATCATCACGATTTCAGGCAGCCAGGCGTAGTCGCGCCACGGGGCAATGACATTGCGCTGAACGGCGAGCAAGCCCTCTTTTTCATAACGCACGGTGAGTTGGCCGCCGCCGTTGACGGCGAGGTCGAACAGGCCATCCGCGCGGGTGAGGGTTTGGCCGAACTCGGGATGGCCGAGCACAGTGATTTTGACTGCGCTTAGTGCGCTGCCGTTACGGCCCGTCACTTTGCCGCGCAGCACAGCGACGCGTTTGAGTTCAAGGGTGCCGGGCGCAACGCCGGTTTGAATCGGATTGGCGCCGGTATAGAGGAAGGCGGTGGTGGCGAGGATGTCGGCGGCCACGGTGCGGTCTACCGGCGGGGCGACAGTTTCAGGATTGGGCGGCAGGCCCGTGCCAGGCGGCAGGTTGGTCACGCAGTTGACCGCTACGTTTGTGACATTGGCGCCACTGAGTGTGCCAGATCCGTTAGTAACAGTGCAGGTCTGTCCGGTGGGTTGCGTGGCGACCGCAACGGCGTAGGCAGTACCGTTGGTTAGCGCTGTGGCGAAAGTGAAGCTGCCGCTTGTGGTACGTGTAAGGCTGTTGCTGCCGTTATTTTGCAGTACCAGCGTTCCAGAGAGGCCGCTAATGGTGCCGCCGACGGTGTAGGTGGCAATCACATTGTCGGCAATGGTCACCGTGGTGCTGCTGGGCGTGCCAATGGTGTAGGCGGCATTGGCAGCGAGGGTGAGCACCACGGTTTCACTGCCTTCGACGAGGTTGTCGGCCAGCGGGGTGATTGTTACCGCGACGCTGGACTGGTTGGCGGGAATAGTGACGGTGGTGCCGATGTTGGTGTAGTCGACGCCATTGGTGGCGCTGCCGCTGATGGTGACACGTACATTCAACGGTTGATTGAGTGTGCCTCCGCTACGGGTGAGGGTGAAGGTGCCACTGTTTGGGCCTGCCTCTGAAGCGTTGGCGTCAGAGGTGGTGATTGCAATAACAGGCACCGGTGCGGCCACGGTGATTGCCACGGTGTCTGGTGCGCTGTTGAGCTTGCTGTCGTTAACAATCAGCCGGACGGTGTAGGTGCCAGCAACGTCCGGTGTGAAGGCAGGATTGACCGCCGTTGCATTGGTTAACGTTGCTGTGCTGCCCGCCGGGCGTGAGGCGAAACTCCACTGGTAGGTGATCGTATCGCCATCCAGATCTTTAGATGCGGAGCCATTGAGCGCGACGGCTGTGCCGACAGTGCCTGTTCGGTCGGTGCCGGCATTGGCCGTGGGTGCGTCATTTAAGGCGGCAACATGGATGGTGACGGTGGTGGCATTACTGTTGTCCTTGCCATCATTGGCGCGGTAGCTGAAGGTTGCGTTGCCGTTGAAGTTGGCGGGAGGGGTGTAGGTGAATGTCCCGTTGGTATTGAGTGACAATAACCCTGTTGAAACGTTGGTTGCCAGTTGTGCGGTGAGTGGATCACCATCGGCATCGGTATCGTTTGTGAGCACACTGGTACCGATGAGTGTTCCATCTTCGCTCATGTTGTATGTGTCGGGGTTGGCGACAGGCACTTTGTTGGGTACGGGTGTTGCGCTAACCACCACGGTGTCGGGCGGACTGTCCGCCGCGCCGTCATTGACGATGAGCTGGAGGATGTAATCTCCGGCTTTGGTCGCGGTGAATGAGGGTTGGGACGAGGTGGGATTAGTGAGTACAGGTACACTGCCGCCTGTTGGTACAGAGGTGAACGTCCATCTATAAGATAGTGTGTTGCCATCTGCATCCGTAGACGCACGGCCATTGAGTGTGACGATTGTGCCGACAGTCATACTTTGATCCTGACCGGCATTGGCTACTGGCGCAGTATTGAAGGTGGTGATGATCACTGTGTCTGCGACACTGTTGAGAGCGCCATCGTTGACGATAAGCTGGAGAATATTGGTACCAATACGATCTACAACAAATACCGGATTGGCGATGTTGTTTGCAGAGAGGACTGCGTTACTGCCGACAGGACGCGATACAAAGGACCACAAATAGCTTAAGGGTGCGCCTTCGGGGTCGGACGAGGCAGAACCGTTCAATTGCACCATGCCACCCAGTGCAACATTTTGATCCGCACCGGCAT
>JANOSY010000027.1:0-43945 GCA_031416075.1 Tenderia sp. (SeqCode)
ATCTAACGCGTGGACAGTGGCCGTCTGCTTCTTGGAGGTTCAACCCCGTCAAAAAACCTGGCCCAGGGGGAACTGCGGACCCATCTGTGGCGGCACCTTCGGGTGACCCCGTTTAGGAAATTGATTAAATCCGAGCCCCCCGTCCCGCACTGTTAATCTTGAGGAGGTGGATCATGTCCGGAAATAAAGCAAAGTCCAAGCCCACGGGGTTGTCCATCATTCATGAGCGTGCCGCAGGCATCGACATTGGTTCTCGATTTCATGTTGTCGCCGTCAGCCCCGATCTTAGCGATGAACCGGTGCGAACGTTTCAAGCCTTCACGAGTGATTTGCAACGCATGGCTGATTGGCTGATCGCGACCGGTATCAAGACCGTGGCGATGGAATCGACAGGGGTGTACTGGGTCGCGGCCTACGAGGTTCTCGAATCGCGTGGGATTGATGTCATTTTAGCCAATGCACGTGAGGCACGAGCTGTCCCTGGTAGAAAGAGTGATGTCAATGATGCCCAGTGGCTGCAAAGGCCCCACGCCTGCGGATTGCTGCGCGCCAGCTTTCGCCCCGGACGTGACATTGCAGCGCTGCGAGTCTACTTACGTTCACGTGAACGTCATCTCGACTATGCTGCGGCACACATCCAGCACATGCAAAAGGCGCTGACCTTCATGAATCTGCAGCTGCACCATGTCATCAGCGACATTACCGGTGCGACGGGCATGAAGATTATTCGCGCCATCATCGCGGGTGAACGCGATCCCGGTATTTTGGCGGCGCTGCGTGACGCACGTTGTAAGGCTAGTGTCGAGACAGTACGTGCCGCCCTCGAAGGTAACTATCAACCAGAACATCTGTTCGCTTTGAAGCAAGCACTTGCGCTCTATGACTTCTATCAGCGCTGTGTGGCAGAATGCGATGCGCAGATTGAACAGGTGGTTGCAGTCCTTAATGCGGAGCGGCAAAAACCCGCAGCGCCGCTGCCCAAGCCACGCCACCGTACCAAGCAGCCCAATGATGTAAACTTCGATGTGCGCACTGCCATGTACCCATTGGTTGGCACTGATCTGACCCAAATTCACGGCATTGGCCCGTTCCTCGCATTGCGCCTGGTAGCTGAATGCGGCACCGATCTATCCCGCTGGCGCACTGCCAAACATTTCACCTCATGGTTGACGCTATCGCCGGGCTGTAAAATCAGCGGTGGCAAGGTACTCTCCGCCCATACACGCAAGACCAGCAATCGGGTGACGGCAGCTTTACGCCTGGCCGCCGTCACGGTAGGCCGCACCAATACTGCCCTCGGCGCGTTCTACCGGCGACTGGCAGCCCGGATCGGCAACGCCAAGGCAGTGACCGCGACAGCGCGTAAGATTGCCGTACTCTTCTACAATGCCATGCGCTTCGGCATGGATTACCAAGACCCCGGCGCAGACCATTATGAACAACAATACCGCGAACGCGTCCTGAAGCAGCTCCATCGCCGCGCGGCGCAGTTCGGATTAATACTACAACCGCATGACACCTCGGTTGTGGAGTGTGTTTCTTAGGAAAGGCAGGATGATTAGAGGGAGTGTCCACACAGACTCCCCAGTCTGGAGTGAGCCAGTGACGACTGGTGATCCTGTCTGCTTTATATGAAACGGTCTGGAACGTACTGTGCCTGTTTATGTTGATGTGGTAAATTAGCGTAATGAGCATTCAGAACTCTTTGGGTGGTATCCCCGTTGTTGTTGAGGGGCGTAAACCGAGTCAAAAACTCCACTGGCAGCGGCGTGCCTTTCAGTATGGGGTGCTGCTGCTGCTGGTGTTGGTTCCTGTCACCGGATTATTTCGTATCGACCCCATTCAGGGCGCTTTTGTTGTCTTGGGCCGGCAGATCTGGTTTTCTGACTTCAGTATTGTCTTTGGCTTTTGGGCCATCATGGCTTGCCTGTTAGCGATGTTATATTCGTTGATGGGGACTGTCTTTTGTGGTTGGGCCTGCCCCCAGAATACCCTGTCGGAATGGGCTAATAACTTGACCTTTAAGCTATTGGGTAAACGTGCGGAGGTGAGTTTGGATGGCTCGCCAATGCAGCTCTCCCAGATTAAAAACAGGCCTTTGAATTGGCTGGTTTTGATTGCCCTTAGTGCCGGAGTTGCAGCAGCGGTGGCGTTAATTCCGCTGTTCTATTTTTACGAGCCGTTTTTAATATGGAAGTTTGTTACCTTCCAGCATGATTCAGGGTTGGCACCTTCATTACACTGGATTTATACGATATTTTTTCTGGTGATTCTGGTAGATATCACCATGATTCGTCACTTTATGTGCCGTTTTATGTGTGTTTACAAGGTGTGGCAGCATACCTTTAAGACTAAGCAGACTTTGCATATTGCATACGATGAGAGCCGTGCCAGCGAGTGTGAGAAGTGTAACTACTGTGTTACCTCCTGTTTTCTTGCGATCGACCCACGTAAAACGGATCTCTACGACACCTGCATTAACTGTGGTGAATGTGTCACAGCATGTGACAATCTGCATGCCCGGAAGGGAGAAGGTGATAGTCTGTTGCGTTTTGCCATGGGCGAGCGTAAGAGTGCAGGGGCGGTAGAATTTAAAACCAATATGAGTGATCTTTTCTCTCGGGTTACTTGGTCGTTCCCCATTTTATTATTTGGCCTAGGTATGTTTGTATGGGGGCTTTGGAGCTATGAGCGCTACCATATGAGTGCTTACCGTGCTGACATCGCACAGGGGGGGCAGATTCTTGACTATCGCATCTCTCTGGCGAATAAGCTTTATGAACCCACCCGCTTGCACGTTGAGGTGGAGGGGTTAAGTGATGAACAGTATGCGTTGGCGACAAAAGAGGTAGACTTTCAGACGGCCGGGCGGATTAATGTTGAGTTGAAGATTAGTCCCGGCTTGGCAAAGGGGTTGTATCCAGTGCTGGTGCGGGTAACCTCCGAAGATGGTTGGCAAGATAGTTTCCGTCTACAACATTTTTCAGCAGGTACGATATGAGCGACGAACGTAGTAAGCCGTTACCCAAAGATAAATTGACATCCATTGACAGCCACTGGGGTGAGACGCCCAATGACCATTTTGGTTACGCATCTGCTGAGGAGCGTTTGGCTAAACGGGGCATGGAAGATTGGGAGATGCTGGAGGCGATTCCTGACTCCCAGAATGGCGTACCAAAATGGTTTATTGGCGTGGTGTTGATGGTGTTGTTGGTCGCTATTGGCTTGAGTTTTCCTTTTTGGGGCGACCGGCCAGGTTATGAGCGACAATGGATCGACTGGGGCTTTGGCATAGCGATACTTTATCTGGCGGTGGCATCTACCTTTGTCTGGTTTATGGTTCGGCTTTATGGATCAAAACTTGGTGGCCAGCTTGATCTGGATAAAAGTGATTACGATAAAGATAAGGATGTTGATGCTAAACCGTAATGTGGTTAGTTCGGTTGCACTATTGGTATTGTTTACAGGGTGTGACATCTCTTCCGGCGGTGTTGGCAAGGTGCTGCTGCCGGAGCCTGAGTCGCGCGGAGCGTTGGTGATGAAGGAGAGCTGTTCTAGCTGCCACGCGGCCCCCAGCCCGGGGGTTCATACCGCCGAAGAGTGGCCAAATGTTATCTATCGAATGCAGGAGCATCGTCGCATGACGGGTTATACATTGATTGCGCCTGAAGAGCTTGAACCGTTGCTGGACTACTTGCAGCGTCACGCTAAAGGTTGAGATGAGACCTCTTATTGTTTTATTGCTATCGTTGTTACTGTTGTGCGCATGTGGTGCTCCGGACAATGAATACCAGATCCCCGCTCAGAAGTGGGAGGATGTGGTTGTACAGGTCCAGAGTCGCCCGACTGTAGTGACTGTTGGTATGAATGAGTTTTTGGTGCTGGCGACCTTGGAGCGTGGCAAACCAGTACATGACTTGATCATCTCTTTGCGTGCCGGTGACGAACAGTCGTGGCAGCAGGCAATTCAGGATGGGCATAGTGGTGTCTATCGCAAGGCGGTTGTTGTCCCCCCAGGTGTTGATACGCTGCAGGTTCAGTTGCGCAGGAAGGGAGAGGACAATGAGCGCGCGCTCTATTTTCCGCTTTTTTCAGGGCGGCCAGCTCTCCAGTAACGCTGCTATTTTGTTAAGTGGTGGTTGGTACCGCAGAGTCTTTTGTGGTTGTTTGTCGTTTCACACGCGGTGTTAGCAATTGTGTTCTAAGATTCTGTTTTCATACGTTTTTTTAGTCGTGAACTCTCTTCCCAGCGCCGCAGTAACATGATCTTGGCCCCGCCCTGTTTTTCAGCGCAGTTTGTGCAAGTAAGGTAGCTGAGATAAAGTTCTTTTGGCATGTGCCCAGCATCGAGAAGCGAGGACTGCATCTCTCGTATGCTGTTTTTGATGCTGCCAATGTCGCCTTTATGTAATTTGACTCGCAGCTTGAAAGGGCTGGGTAGATGAATGACATGGCGTGATGGCGAGTCCCCTTGCTGGAGTGGGGCGAGAATCTGACCGCGCATCCAGCCTGTCCGCGTAAGGTAAAACCCGGGCCAGGGTGTATTGAGTTCCAGCTGCGTGATCAGGTGGCGAACTCGCCCCAAGTAGACCTCATAGCCCATAGGCATGTGCATGAAGGTGGCGATGGAGAAGTTGAACATCGGTTCACCGCCCAACTCAACATCTTTACCATCCCATGGTGGGAGCTGCTCGGGGCAGCCGCAGGGCAGTGTCATGACTTGCAGCAGGCCTGCTTCAGCGACATCAGACCATTCAGCAGGAAGGACCAGAGTCCTAACCCCATAATGGTGGCCGCAACAGCTACCGTTGGCCCATATATCGCCTTGACCTCATCGATCTTAGGGTCGCTAGCAAGTAGCAGCTCCCCCATCCACGTACCAAAAATCATAAGCGTTGAATAGAAACAGATAACACCGGTAGTGGTACCCCAAAAAGAGAAGGTCATTAGTTTTTTTGACCAGATCTCTTTACCCGTCAGGATGGGGATCAGGTAATAGGATACTGCCATAACCAAAAACATGACTCCGCCAATCAGGTTGATATGCGCATGTGCAAGTGGGTCGATGAGATGGCCAGGGCCACCGTAGGGGCTGCCTATGGAGTCGAGCCAGGCACGTACGGAGGGGATGAGTTGTACGACACCATGCATGCTGCCAGCAAAAAAGAAGAGGAGCGAGGCGGCGAGAAATTTGATGAGATGTCTGTTGCTTTGTTCTGGCATGGGTCATTCCTACTGCTGCTACATCTTACAGTGCTGATTATAGTGTGGTTATTTTACATGAAAAAAGCCCGGCAGGACCGGGCTTTTTTCATTGTCTGGACGTTTGCCTGGGGTTAGTCAGGTTGACGTCTGTGTTCGATGTTTTTGATGGCAGAACCGGCTAAAACCAAACCGAAAAGAACAGTTATGCCAAAAAAGATCCCTATTGGAACTAAGATACCCATTGTTTTCCCTCCCCTAAAAGGTTACTGCAAAATAGCAGTAATAAACTAACAAATTTGGTTGCTCGAGTCTATACAAAACTTACGGCTATTTTGGTGGTTGATGCCGTTTGATTAAAGCCTCGCCACCACCGCGAGGATCACTGGCGGCGGTAACCCTGTTGGTGCTGCGGTTCCACAGGAGTGTTTGCATGTTGCCGTAGCCATTTTCTAAGATTTTTAGTGTGTGGCCACGCTTGGACAGGTACTGTTGGGTGGCATCGCTGATGGCGTTGGGTTCAAGCTGGATCAGGTCGGGAAGAAACTGGTGATGGAAGCGGGGGCGGTTTACCCACGCCTGTGGTTCGTTGCCAGCAGCAAACTCCAGAGTACCAAGTAGCACCATAGTGATGATGCGGCTGCCGCCAGGTGTGCCAAGGATGGCGGTACGGTCGTGGCTCTCAAGGAAAGTGGGACTCATGCTAGAGAGTGGGCGTTTGCCAGGGGCGATGGCATTGGCCTCGGCCCCCACCAAGCCGTAGGCGTTGGGTGTGCCGGGTTTGGCGGAGAAATCATCCATCTCATCGTTGAGCAGTACCCCGGTGTCCGGCGCAACAAAGGCGGCACCAAACGGATAGTTGATGCTGAGTGTGGCAGCAACACGATTGCCTTCCTCGTCGAGGATGGAGAAGTGTGTAGTATCGACACCTCCCTGTTCGAGTGATTTGCCTTTCAGCGTCTGACTGGGGGTTGCCCGGTCAGGCTGGATGGTGTCGCGTAATTCGCTGGCGTAGTCGGGATGTGTGAGCTGCGCGATCGGGATCAGGACAAAGTCGGGGTCTCCCAGATACTCAGCGCGATCACGGTAGGCGCGGCGCATCGCTTCAACGATGGTGTGAATGCGGTCGGGCTCATCCATTTTTTCCAGCTCATAGCCGGAGAGGATGTTGAGCATGGTGACCAAGGTGATACCACCAGAGGAGGGCGGTGCGGCGGAGGTGATGCGAATCCCTTTGTACTCGCCATGAAGGGGGGGACGCTCTATAACCTGATAGCTGTCAAAATCCCGCTGACTCCAGATACCGCCCGCTTTGGTTGCACTGGTGAGTAGCTTTTTGGCGACTGCGCCACGGTAAAAGCCGTCACGACCATCTTTTGCGATAGCCTTGAGGGTGGCGGCCAATGCAGGCTGTTTGATGGTGTGGCCTACGGGTGGCACGTCGTTATTGTGCAGGAACAGGCGTGCTGTTTCGGGATTGCGGCGCATCGCCTCCAGACGAAAGCGTGCTTGATCACGGTAGTGTTCGGTTACCTGGAAGCCATTTAGTGCGGCGCGAATGGCGGGGGCCAGGCTTTTTTTCAGTGGCAGGCGGCCATAACGTTCGGCAATGTGGACCAGTGCAGCAGGCTGGCCGGGGATGGCGGCGGCGAGTGGACCATCCATGGATAAACCGGCGACGACTTCACCTTTTTCATCCAGATACATGTCACGTGTGGCGGCCAGGGGTGCCCGCTCGCGGCCATCCACCATGGTCTCAAAGCCATCGCTGGCGCGGTGCAGCAGCCAAAAACCACCACCGCCCAATCCAGACCCCATCGGTTCGACAACCGCTAGTGTGGCACTGACGGCCACCGCGGCATCAAAGGCGTTGCCACCTGCAGCGAGAATTTCGTGGCCGGCGGCGGTGGCGATTGGGTGGGCGGTGGCGATGGCAGAGGCGGGGGGTGTTTGCGCCGCTGCCAGTGATGGCGTGGTGAACAGTAGCAGCAGCATCCATGGCGCGGTTACTCGAGGCAGTAACTGTTTGATAATGCCCGCGCCCGTGTTGGTCAGACGTGCTGCTGGGACACTCATGCCTGTGCCGTTAGCTTTTTATACTTCTCCAGCAGCTGCTCTTTTGTTTCGACGTTATCGTCATCTTTAGGAATGCAGTCTACCGGGCAGACCTCAACACACTGAGGGGTGTCGTAGTGGCCGACACACTCGGTGCAAAGATTGGGGTCGATCTCATAGATCTCATCGCCTTGGGAGATGGCGCTGTTGGGGCACTCAGGTTCGCAGACGTCGCAGTTGATGCATTCGTCAGTAATAAGTAGTGACATTGCTTGTTACCTTTCCTAAATAAGTGACAAAGGGGGTGCTATTTTAACGCAAATTTCTGCTGTAGGGCGTGATAAACCTGTGGGTGTACCGAGTCTTTGACGTCTCCGCCGAGGCGCGCCACCTCTTTAACGAGGCTGGAGGAGATGTAGCCGTACTGTTCAGCGGGCATCAGGAACAGGGTCTCAATGCCGGGGGCCAGTTTGCGGTTCATGCCGGTCAGCTGGAACTCATACTCAAAGTCGGAGACGGCCCGCAGTCCGCGCAAAATGACACTGGCATTGCATTGTTGAGCAAACTTGACCAGCAGTATGTCGAAGCCGCAGATCTCAACATTATCCATGCCCGCCAGGGCTGCTTTGGCCAGTCCAATCCGCTCTGCCAGCGAAAAAAGCGGCGCTTTGCCACTGCTGGCGGCGATGGCGACAATCACCTTGTCGAAGAGTGGCCGGGCTCGCTGAACCAGATCGGTGTGGCCGCTGGTGATGGGATCAAAGGTGCCAGGATAGATTGCAACCCCTTTCACCGTCACCTCCTCTCTCTAATGTCAAAAAACAAAAGCTGGCGCGCATCATACCACGAAGCCCTATTTTACGCTGTTGCGACAGTTTGACGTTGGGCAAGATGGTAGCCCACATCCCCGGCTTTTTTGCTGCGGACCAGTTGCCAGTGGTCGGGTAGTTCAGGAGTGCCGTTTTTGGCGTTATCCTCGAGATAGATATAGGCGTGTTCTGCCAGCCAGCCGTTCTGTTCCAGCAGTTGGCAACAGGAGGCCAGCAGGTTGAGGCGGTAGGGGGGGTCGATAAATACCACGTTGTGTGGTGTCCCCGCCGATTGCAGGAAGCGGAGGACGTCGCTGCTTTCTACCCGGCCATTGGTGCAGTTTAAGGTTTGCAGGTGTTGGCGGATCTGGGCAGCGGCGCTACGTTCCTGTTCCACCATAACCACTTCGCGGGCACCGCGTGAGAGTGCTTCCAGCCCCAACGCGCCGCTGCCGGCAAAGAGGTCGAGGCAGCGGCTGTCGGCAATCTGCATCTGTAGCCAGTTAAAGAGTGTTTCCCGCACCCGGTCGGGGGTTGGGCGCAGGTCGGCAACGGCGGGGAATAGCAGTTTTCGGCCACGCCATTCACCGCCGATGATACGGAGCTGCCCGGTTTGGGGCGGGTTGTTGACGAAAGGCTTCACTCCTGCTGTGCCGCCGTATCGCTTGAGCCGCCCACCATAATGGTGACCATGTTGTCAGGTTGTAGACGGCGTTTGAAGGCGTCGCGGATCTGCTCGATGGTGACTGCGTCTACCTTGCTGGTGTAGCTGTCGAGGTAGTCGAGTGGCAGTTGGTAGAAGCCGATGGCAGCAATGTTGTCGATGATCTTGGCGTTGCTGTCGAGCCCCAGTGCAAAGCCACCAGTGATGTTCTGCGTGGCGGCTTTCAACTCATCTGCTGTTGGACCGTTGTTGATGAACTCTTTAAGGGTTTCGTTGAGCAGCTTGAGTGCTTCATCGGCCTGGTCGTTACGCGTCTGTAACCCCATGATAAACGGGCCACTTTGGCGCATCGGTGCAAAGTAGCTGAAGGTGCTGTAAGAGAGTCCGCGTTTTTCGCGGATCTCAGCGGTCAGTCGTGAGACAAAGCCACCGCCACCCAGGATGTAGTTGCCAACATGGAGCGCAAAGTAGTCTGGATCGTTGCGGCTCAGGGCAGGCTGTCCAACCTGGATGTGGGTCTGGCTGGAGGGGAACGGCTGTTTCACTAACTGTGGTTTTGTCAGTGCGGCCACCTCCGGAATGGTGGGGGCAGCTTCACCGGCAGGCAGTTTGCCTATCACACGTTCGGCCAGTGCCTCGGCCTGTGGGCGATCCACGGCACCTACGATGGCGATGATGGCGTTTTTGCCGACGTAATAGCGTTTGTAGTGGTTGAGCAGATCCTGACGTTTAATCTGTTTGACGGAGGTTTCGTTGCCGGAGGCGTCGTTGGCATAGGGGTGGTTGCCATAAACGGACTGGAAAAAGGCGTCGCTGGTGAGTGCGTCAGGGGACTGTTTTTTGGATTGAAGGGCGATCAGCAGACGGTTGCGCTCCCGGTCCAGCGCCTTTTGCGGGAAGGTGGGCTGGGTGACAACAGTGGCGAGTGTGCTGGTGGCGCGCTCCAGTAGCTCTGTTTGTGTCAGGCTGCGCACGCTGATGACCGACATGTCGCGGTGTGAACTGGCCCCGAAGTTGGCCCCGACGGCGGCAAAGCGGTCGGCGATCTGGTCAGCGTTGAGTTTGCCCGCCCCCTCTTCCAGCAGACCGTTGGTCAACAGCGCCAGCCCAGGCAGCTTGCCGTCCCGCGCCCCGGCGGCGTCAAAAATGATCCGCAGATCGACCATCGGCAGCTCTGGGGCGTTGACAAAATAGACACGGGCACCGTTGCTGGTCTGCCACTGCTGGATGTCAGGGGTGGCATTTGCCAGTGGGTTGGCCATGATCAGGCAGGTGGCCAGTAGCCACTGAGCGCTGTATTTAATCCAATTATTCATCTGTATATAGTCCTGTTTCTGGTTATATATCAATTATTAATGCTTTATGCCGCTGCTGGGGAGGCGCGGCTTTTTTTGATCCAGCGGCAGTGGTTCGAGCACTGCGACGGTCAGGCGGTCATCGATCAGGTATTTACGTGCTACGTCACGTATCTGCTGCGCCGTTACCTGTCGGATCTTGTCGGCATATTGTTGGCCGACACGCCAGCTGAGCCCCATGGTCTCCAGTGAGCCAATCTGCATCGCTTGATAGAAGACGGAATCTTTTTCGTACACTTCAGAGGCGATCACCTGGGCCTTGATGCGCGCCAGTTCGTCACTGCTGACCAGCTCCTCTTTTACAATTTTAATCTCGGCGCGAATCGCCTTTTCCAGCTCGGCAATGGTGTGTCCTTTGGCGGGCTGGCCATCAAACATAAACAGGCCGTCAAGCCGGGCAAACGGGCTGTAACCCGCGCCGGCACTGGTGGCAATCTGTTGGTCGCGGATCAGCCGTTTGGCAAAACGGGCGCTGTTGCCATCATCAAGAATGGAGGAGAGTACCGCCAGGGCATACGGTTCCCACTCATCATTGTTGCCTTTGGCAACGGGTGTTTTGTAGCCCATTAAGAGATAGGGGAGTTCCGCTGGTGCCTTGACCGTAATGCGGCGCTCACCCATCTGTGTGACCTCTTTAACCGGTTTAGGCGGGGTGATGGTATCGGGCTGGAGTGGGCCAAAGTACCTCTTTGCCAACTCAAAGACCTCCTCGGGCTTGACGTCACCTACCACCACCAGCGTGGCGTTATTGGGGGCATACCAGGTTTTGTACCAGGCGCGAATGTCGTTGGCGGTCATATTCTCCAGGTCATTCATCCAGCCGATCACGGGCCAGCGGTAGGGGCTGTTGACGAAGGCAACGGCATTGAACGCCTCGCTGGTGAGCGCTTCGGGATCGTCGTCGGTACGCATCCGACGCTCCTCCATCACTA
Organism: Tenderia sp. (SeqCode); assembly: GCA_031416075.1. Classification (GTDB taxonomy): domain Bacteria; phylum Pseudomonadota; class Gammaproteobacteria; order Tenderiales; family Tenderiaceae; genus JAKFXL01. The sequence goes on from JANOSY010000027.1 coordinate 11,018, forward strand.
CCTGCACCTCTTTGGCAAACTCCTCGTCCAGTACCTTCATGTTGCGCATCCGGTCAGACTCCAGCTCCAAGCTGATCGGCAGACGATCTTTATGCAGGCGCTGGAAGTAGGCGGTGTAGTCGCGGCTGGTGAAGGCGTTATCCTGGCCGCCGTTGGCAGCGATAATGCGTGAAAACTCCCCGGGGGCGTGTTTGTCGGTCCCCTTGAACATCATATGCTCAAGGACATGGGCGATGCCGGTGGTGCCGTTCTGTTCGTAGCTGCTGCCTACCTTGTACCAGACCATGGAGGCGACAACTGGTGCGCGGTGGTCCTCTTTGACAAAAATTTTCATCCCATTATCGAGACTGTATTCGTGAACTTCGCTGGCGATGACAGGTTGTACTATTAATAGTGCGCCAAAAAGGGCGACAAGGGTGTTTCTCTGCTTCATGGATGATTCCCTGGCTGAGGATTAATGCCTGAATGTGGTAGCATAGCCTACCCGATTATGGTCGACGGTTCGACTGTATCATCAACGGAAAATTCAATTTTTATAACCACATAGCGGTCACAAGATTATGTTCGGCTTTTTAAAGAAAAAAGACGCGGGCGCGACGCCTGAAAAGCTTGATCAGACGACGTCTGAGACGCCTGTTGTCTTGCCTCAGAGTGAACCCCCTGTGGATAAGGCGGGGTTTTTTGGTCGCCTGAAGGAGCGTTTAAGCCGTACCAGTAATAACATCACCGATGGGGTGGCGGCACTGGTATTGGGTAAAAAGGCGATTGACGCCGAAGTGCTTGAGGCGCTGGAGACCCAGCTACTCACCTCCGATGTGGGGGTGGAGGCAACACAGACGATCATTGCTGATCTGACAGCGCGTATGCAGCGTAAACAGCTTAGCGATGTTGATGCCCTGTTTGCGGCGTTACGCGAGAGTATGTTGCAGATCCTCAGGCCGGTGAGCCGACCATTGCAGGCGACGGTGGAGGGGGGGCCTTTTGTGATCTTGATGGTGGGCATTAACGGCGCGGGTAAGACCACCACCATCGGCAAGTTGGCCAAACGTTTCCAGGGTGAGAACAGGGCGGTGATGTTGGCGGCGGGTGATACTTTTCGTGCTGCTGCGGTTGAGCAGTTGCAGGTCTGGGGTGAGCGCAATGGGGTGCACGTTATTGCTCAGCAGCGCGCGGCCGATCCTGCCGCAGTGATGTTTGATGCGGTGCAGGCCGCCAGGGCGCGGGGTATTGATGTTTTGATTGCCGATACCGCCGGGCGTCTCCATACCCAGTCTAACCTGATGGAAGAGCTGAAAAAGATCAAACGGGTGATGGGCAAGGTTGATCCCCATGCCCCCCATGAGGTGTTACTGGTTCTGGATGGCGGGATTGGCCAAAATGCTGTGGTTCAGGCTGAGCAGTTCTATCAGGCGGTAGGTGTGACGGGGCTGGTGCTGACCAAGCTGGATGGTACCGCCAAAGGTGGCGTGATCTTTGCCATTGCCAAAAAACTGGGGCTGCCGATCCGTTTTATCGGTGTTGGGGAGGGGATTGATGATCTACGTGATTTTAATCCAGAAGAGTTTGTCGACGCACTGTTGGCAAGACCAGAGCAGTAATTTTCAGGGCAGTACACTTCGCACATGATTCAATTTACCAAAGTCAGCAAGCGCTACACCAATGGGTTTGTGGCGCTGAACAACGTTAGTTTCCAAGTCGAGCGCGGCGAGATGGTATTTCTCACCGGCCATTCGGGGGCGGGCAAGAGCACAGTATTGAAGATGATCCCGCTGCTGGAGCGCCAGAGTGAGGGGCAGATTGTTATTGATAACAAGGAGTTGAGCGGCATCAAACGACGCCATATTCCGGCGTTGCGTCGTGATATCGGCATTATCTTCCAGGACAGTAAGTTGCTGAATGACCGGAATGTCTTTGATAACGTGGCGCTGCCACTGCTGCTTTCGGGTGACCACCATCCGCGTGAAATCGGGCGGCGAGTGCGGGCAGCACTGGATAAGGTGGGATTGCTGGAGCGCGAACAGGAGTCAACGCTGGCGCTCTCCGGCGGAGAGCGCCAGCGGGTGGGCATCGCCCGGGCGGTGGTGAATCGCCCCAAGGTGCTGATTGCCGACGAACCTACGGGGAATCTTGATCCAGCACTGTCGCAAGAGATCATGACACTTTTTGAACAGTTTCAGCAGGTGGGGGTGACGGTGTTGATCGCCTCTCACGACCTTGGGTTGATTGGTCGTATGAACAAGCGGATTTTGGCGCTGGACCATGGGCAGTTGGTGGAGTTTCAGGCGGAGGAGTCTTTATGAGCAGCAGTGAACGCCGTCCGCCCAGTGTGCGGCGTAACCGTCCAAGCCTCAAGGCGCGGCTACAGAACTATCTCGCCCTCCATTTCCATGTCTTGACCAGCAGTCTTGGGCTGTTGGGGCGGATGCCGCTCTCAACGTTTATGGCAGTGATGGTGATAGGTGTCGCTCTGGCGTTGCCCGCCATGCTCCACGTATCGCTCAGTAAGGTACAGAGCCTAGGGGCGGCGTGGCAGGAGTCAGCCCAGATCTCCCTGTTTCTACGCGATACCCTCTCAGAAAATGGCGCGTTGGCACTGCAGTCAGAGGTGAAGGGCTGGCCTGAGATCAGCAGCGTTAAATATATTAGCGCTGAGCAGGCGCTGGAAGAGTTTCGTCAGGGCTCAGGCCTGGGCGATGTGATTCATATGCTGGATAAAAACCCCTTGCCTGCGGTATTGGTGGTCTACCCCAAACTTGATCAGAGCACAACGCTGGATACCGAGGTGCTGCTGAGCAAGCTGCGCGCCCGCCCAGAAGTGGAGCAGGCCCAGCTTGATCTGGAGTGGGTACAGCGGCTGCATGGGCTGATCGATCTGGCTAACCGTGCGGTGCTGGTATTTGGCCTGCTGCTGGCACTGGCGGTGCTGTTTGTGATTGGCAATACCATTCGCATGGCGATCCAGAACCGTCGTGATGAGATTGAAGTGATCAAGCTGATAGGGGGGAGCAACGCCTTTGTGCGTCGCCCATTCCTTTATAGTGGTATCTGGTACGGCCTGTTTGGCGGATTGGTCGCGTGGTTGCTGGTGAATGTATTGTTGCTGCTGCTGGATGGCCCGGTGCAGCAGCTGGCGGCCCTGTATGGCAGCGATTTTGCCCTTGGGTTGATTGGTTTGGATACCACATTGTTGTTGTTGCTGGCCGGACCTCTGTTGGGTTTAATGGGGGCCTGGCTGGTGGCTGGGCGGCGCATACGGACGATTGAGCCTGTCTGAGATGGACCGTTTTTGTCAGGATGTGCTGAACTTTTGCCCCAGATTCGCACTCCTAGAAGCTGAGTGCTAATATGTTATGTAGTAAAGTACTGTTAAAAGAACCCGTCCGCTGCCGTTAAGAGCGACGCCGGGGTTGAGAAAATACTTGAACGTCTACACCTAAAAATACTTTCGGGAATAGAAGGGTACGCTGACAATGAGTAAAGGTATGGATTTGGAACTGGTTCTCCCAACGGGCAGCCTGGAAGCCTATCAGGCCGCCGTCTCCCGTATTGCGGTGCTGAGCGCCGAGGAGGAGCTGGAACTCGCCACCCGGTTACACCGTGATAATGATCTGGACGCAGCCCGTCGGCTGGTCCTCTCTCACCTCCGTTTTGTCGCCTATATTGCCCGCGGTTACCGTGGTTATGGCCTGCCGGAGGCGGACTTGATTCAGGAGGGCAGTATTGGCCTGATGAAGGCGGTTAAACGGTTTGACTCGACTATGAACGTGCGTCTGGCCTCGTTTGCTGTGCATTGGATTAAGGCAGAGATCCACGAATATGTGTTGAGGAACTGGCGCATCGTCAAGGTGGCGACCACTAAAGCCCAGCGCAAGCTCTTTTTCAATCTGCGTAAAGCCCGTTCACGCCTCGGCTGGATGACGCAGGAGGAGATTGAGGCGGTTGCCAATGATTTAGGGGTGACAACTGAAAATGTGATGGAGATGGAGGCGCGCCTCAACTCTCACGACGCCTCGTTTGATCCTTATGTGGGGGAGGGTGATGATGACCATTTTGGTGCCCCTGCTGGCTATCTTACCGATCAGCGTCTCGATCCTGCCATGGAGCTTGAGGAAGAGCAGTGGGCAGAGCAGAATGAGGCGCAGCTTAAAAACGCGATGGCGCAGCTCGATGAGCGCAGCCTCGATATCCTGCATAGTCGCTGGCTGGCGGATGATAAGGCAACATTGCATGAGTTGGCGGATAAGTATGGGGTCTCTGCTGAGCGGGTCCGCCAGCTTGAGGGTAACGCCATTAAAAAGCTGAAGGCGGCATTTGTTGCCTGATAGTGGTTAATTCTGTCAGTCAGGAACCGGGCCCCAAGTGGCCCGGTTCTGTTTTAGGGGTTAACAGCCAGCGACACTGGGGGGAAATCCGGTTAAAATCCCCGAATGTTTTTTAGTGACGACCGTAAACATTTTTTTCGCCCCCTCAACAGCAAATACCGCGAACAGATCGTGGAGTGTCTGCGAGAGCTTTACGCCCGTCTCTATAGTTCGGTGGCCGATTATCGCCGTGCCTTAAACCGTGAACAGCTGGTTGAAATCTTCCAGGAGGCGTTGGTGCGCGCGCCGCTGCTCGACGAAGATGTTGCTAACGAACATACGGCCCCAGCACGCAGTGAGCGCGAACAGGCCAACTGGATACTCAACCAGCTGCTTGATTACGGTTGGCTCGAACGTCTTGTTGATGAGGCGACCTTGCAAAGCAGTTATGCCTTTACCCGCGTTGGCCGCCTCTTCACCCAGCCGATGGTCGAGACCGCCGGTGGCCGCTTCCGCACCCGTCATCGCAACACCCGTAACACCCGCAACGCGCTGCAATCGTTTCTCGACAAGGGCGAGGTCTACGACTTGCTCGACGCCTTTGAATATTCAGAGCGCATCATCAGCGACTTCAGCGACTTCAGCGACGTCATCGCCGAACTCGACGAACGCAAACGGCAGCTGGTACAGGAGGTGGAGGCGCAGCAGATCGTGCAGCGCGCCAGCGATGAGTTCTTCGACTTTATGGAGAAGCGCTTCATGCCCGACCTGGCGGTGCGCCTCTCTGCCGACAGTGTCGAAAAGTATCGCGACGAGATTCAAACGCTCATCAATAATGCCCGCCGCAAGCGCAAGGAGTTTAAGGCCGATGCCGAGCGTGAGTTGCGTAAGGTTGCACCGGAGCTGATTGGCGATCCCAAACGCTCGCTATACCTCACTGTGCTTGATGGTATTGAGAGTCGTATGCACAGCGCTGCTGAGACTATGTTGCCGGCACTGCGTCACGCGCTCAACAGCTTCACCCGTCGTGCTGACATTATTATTCGCCAGCTCAGTTATTCCACCGCAGGTCATCAGAACAGATTGTTGGAGATCTGCCAGCAGCTCTGCGAGCTGCCCGTAGAGGAGCAGGCACAGCGACTTGCCGCCGCTGGTGAGGCATTGTCATCGCTGAATGTTGCGATGGTCGATCCTGGCGCACTGCGTATACACACTGGCCGCGTGCGGCGCGTAGTCAATACCACTGTTGAGGTCCACGGTGAAGTGGATCGCGAGTCGCGCAAAAATCTCTTCCTGCACCAGGCGGTGGAGAGTGCCTTTGCTGTGAATAGCCAGGCGCAGCGCGAGTACGTGGTGGCGGCATTGAGTGGCGGCCACCGCCTGCGTAGCCAAAATCTACCGGTGCATAATGCTAAAGAGTTGTTGATGAGTGCCCATGTGATTGAGCTGGGTGCTGCCGGCAACTCCAGTGAATACCGTTTTCAAATTGAGGCGACCGGGCAGTTGGTGAGCACCGACTATTTTGAGACGTGCGACGAGTTTGTCATCGAACTTAAAGAACAAGAGCAGGATAACCATGCTGAGTGAAGCGCTGCGCGACAGACTGGCGCGCGAAAACATAACGCTTGAAGAGTTTCAGGAGTTACTGATTCGCCTGATGAATTACGGCGTTTTGAGTCGTCAGGAGAGTCAGACCGAACAGCAGCTGTATGACCGTTATCTGCGTAGTGCCGAATGGGTGGATGAGTATCTCAGCCTGCTCGGCATCCGTATTCATCACGATCGTCGTTTTGAATATATTCGTCTCTATCCGCCGAGCAGCCGTATACCCGGTATGGACGAGGCGGGTGATAACGCCTTCAGTGGCAGCCTGCGCGCCCGTCTCAGTCAAAACGAAGTGGCGCTGATCCTGATGCTGCGCAGCCAGTACGATAAGGCGCTGCGTGAAGGCAAGGTTGATGAACATGGCTATGTCGCTGAGTCGATGGAGTCGATCAGCATTGCGCTAAAAAATCTGCTGGGTCGTACCCTGCCCGACAAAATTATGGAACGTCGTCGTCTCTTTCAGCGTCTGCGTCAGTTGCGTCTTGTGCAATACAATCAGGATGAGACACTGGAGAGTGGCGAAGGGTGGCTGAGGATTCACCCTATGATTGTTAGTTTTGTGGATGATGAGGCACTGCTGGCGCTAGAGCAGGGTGGTGCAGTAGCCGCATCTGGCAAGGGTGATGATGAAGAGGCTCAATTCTCATGAATGGAAATATCGTCTTGTCATTTCACTGTCCTAGTCTGGATGTTAATACGGGTATTAGAAATTGGGGGCTTATATGATGCTTGATAGGGTAAGGCTAGAGGCAACCGCGAAAATGGATCGGCGGCAGCGCTCCGAGCTTGGACAGTTCCTTACGCCATCAAACATAGCCAGATTTATGGCGACACTCTTTCGTCCTGGTAATTTCGACAACAACATGGAAGATGCGCGTCTTCTGGATGCAGGTGCAGGAGTGGGTTCTCTCAGCGCAGCTTTTCTGGAGCGTTGGAGCGATGGCGAATTTAAATTCCGATCTGTCTCTGCGACTGCTTATGAGGTTGACGATAGTTTGAGAGGGCATTTAACACAGACTCTGAAAAATTATGTTGATCGGCTTAAATTATCTGTTGCTATTTCAGGTGATGATTTTGTCGAGAGTGCGGTTAATCAGCTTCAGTTTCAAAGGGGTATGAGTTTTACTCATGCGATCCTAAATCCTCCATATAAAAAAATTTCCAGTCGTTCTCATCACCGTTTGTTGTTGCGGCAGGCAGGGATAGAGACGGTCAATCTCTACACGGCTTTTGTGGCATTGGCTATCTCCCTGCTGACCCCTGGAGGCCAGTTGGTTGCAATTATCCCGCGTAGTTTTTGTAATGGCCCCTATTATCGTCCATTCCGTGAGTTTTTGATGAGGCAGGTGGCTATCCATCATATTCATCTCTTCGCCTCCAGAAACAAAGCGTTCAAAGATGATGATGTGCTACAGGAAAATATCATTCTGATGCTGGAGCGGGACGCCGAGCAGGGAGCCGTGAAGATATCTACATCAACAGATGACAGCTTTGCTGACTACATGGAACATGACCATCCATTTGATCGTGTTGTCTTCCCAGGTGATATTGAGTCTTTCATCCATGTGCCCACAACGCCCGAACATAGCGCGATGGAGCTGTCATCAGCCTTTGTTTGCTCACTGGCAGATATAGGCATGAATGTTTCAACGGGACCGGTTGTAGATTTCAGGTTGAAAGAATTTTTGAGAATGAGTCCCGAGTCTGGCACTGTTCCACTGCTTTACCCAGCACACTTTACGGGTCAAAGAGTTGAATGGCCTAAGGAGGGTATAAAAAAACCCAATGCCATGGTCCATAACTCAGAGACAGAGAAATGGCTCTATCCTAATGGTTTCTATGTTGTGGTCAGACGGTTTTCATCCAAGGAAGAGAAACGGCGCATCGTCGCAAGCCTTGTGAGTCCTGCGTTATGCGATACCACGCATATAGGTTTTGAAAATCACCTGAACGTGTTTCATTATTCAAAACATGGGCTGTCAGAAGATCTTGCCTGTGGGCTGATGGTCTATTTGAACAGTACAACAGTAGATGATCACTTCCGGCGCTTTAGCGGACACACTCAAGTTAACGCAACGGACTTGCGGCTTATGAAATATCCAAAGCGTAAGACGCTTGCTGAACTTGGTTGTTGGGCAAAGGAGCGTGGAGAGCTGACACAACAACAGATTGACGAAAAGGTGGGGAGTATCGCATGAAAAATGATGAAATAATTGCCGATGCCATCCAGATCCTCGTGCAGGTGGGCTTGCCTCGTGCACAGCAGAACGAACGTTCAGCACTCTGTTTATTGGCGCTGATAAATCTTACGCCTGAGAAAAAATGGCGTCAGGCGGAGGCCCCCCTCATCGGTATTACTCCAATCATGGATTGGGCGCGTGATCATTATAATAAAGACTACGCTCCGAATACTCGGGAGACAGTGCGCCGACAGACCATTCATCAATTTGTAGATACAGGCATTGCTCTCCGTAATCCCGATGACCCAGATAGGCCCGTGAATAGTCCAAAAACTGTTTATCAGATTGAGACGGAAACTTTAGTATTGCTAAAAGCCTATAGAACAAGAGCATGGAAGAGCCAGTTGGCGGTCTACCTTGCTACACACCAATCACTCACCGAGCGTTACGCCCGTGAGCGTGAACATAATCGCGTCCCAGTACAGATTGCGCCGGGCAAGAAACTTTGTCTTAGTTCTGGCGAACATAGTGTTTTGATTAGAAATATTATTGAAAAATTTGCGCCATGCTTTGTGCCAGGCGGCACGTTAGTGTACGTCGGCGATACCGGTAATAAATGGGGTTACTTCGATGATGCCATGTTGCGGGATGAGTTGGGGGTTGTTGTCGACGCCCACGGCAAGATGCCAGATGTTGTGCTCTATTACCCCGAGCGTAATTGGCTGTTGCTGGTGGAGGCGGTTACCAGTCACGGGCCTGTGGATGGTAAGCGACATCATGAGTTGGCGCGTCTCTTTGCCAAGGCTACGGCAGGCCTTGTTTATGTCACTGCCTTTATTGATCGTGCGGCGATGGCTCGTTATCTTCCGGAGATTGCCTGGGAGAGTGAAGTGTGGGTTGCTGATGCACCCTCTCATCTCATTCACTTTAACGGTGAACGGTTTCTCGGCCCTTACTGATTTTGACAGGATTTTATAATGTTTCTTAAAAGTTTTGTCTTCGTCAACTGGGGTAACATCCCCAGCCTCGAGTTTGAATTTGGTCCGGTAAATCTTTTCTCTGGTGGTAACGGTTCAGGCAAGACCACGGCGGCCGATGCGATTCAGACCATCATGACCGCAGCGCACGAAAATCTGTTCCAGTACAACCCCGGGCAAGATGAGACAACGCAGCGCGGTCGTGGTGGTAAACGGGTACGTACACTCTCTTCATACGTACTGGGTTGTGACGACGGCAGCTATGCGCGGCTTGATCCTACGGATGGTTATCTGGTGGCGGTATTTCATCCTACTGAAGATGAGACGGCTGATCCTTTCACTGCCATTATTGCCGTACGTGCCTGGCTCGATCTCTCCGGTAGTAACAGCGTGGCGCGTCAAGACGATGCAATCTTTTTTATTCTGCCCGGTGAACAGCTGTCGCTGAAACATTTTGTGCGTGAAGACAAAGTGGGTAAATATGTAACGCCACTTGATGAGCTACAAACGCTGTTGATCGCAGAGTTTGGCAAACGCGCCGTTGAAAAATACGATACCAAACGCGCCTATCTGCGTCGTCTTTATGGAGCCTTGCGCGGCTTGCGCGATGCGGTGGCGGAGCAGGAGGCGATGGCAGCAGCACGGGCCTTTTCACGCTTCATGGCCTACAAGCCGGTGCAGAGTATTAACAAGTTTGTCTCTGAAGAGATTCTGGAACGTAAAGATCTGGGTGAGGCCATTCGCTCCATCTCCAGTCAGCTTAAAACCATTCACGCCATGGAGCGCGATGCGGCGAAGCTGAAAGATTCAATCACCGTTCTTGAACAGGCGCGGCAGCAGGGTCAGCGCTACATCGAGCAGTGGATCGATCTCAATACCCTCGACTATACCTTGGCGCAACACGGCTATCAGCAGCGCCAGCAGGAGTATCTGAGTGCCAAAAAATTGCAGGAGGAGTTGCGTCGCAATCTCAAGGATAGCGATGAGGAGCTGGCCCTCAGCAAACAGCGTAGTGAACAGGTACACGATCAGCTGGTGACGCTGGAGGCGCAACGTATCGGCGTGCCGGCATTGCAGCAGAAGGATGAGCTGGAGACACGGCTGCGGAAAGAGGAAGGGGTGCTGGTCGAACAGGCCAAATTATTGCTGATTCAAGACAACACATTACAAAATAATATTCAGTTTAGCAGTCAGATTAAAAGTGATCTGCTCGCCGCTGACTTGATCGAAGATCTGCCACAAGTTGCCGACCTTAAAACGGCATCACTCTGCAAACAGCTGCTGGAGCAGGGTAAACGTGGCGAGATCAACTTTCAGTCGATGTTGCAGCGTGATATGACCAACGACCTTGCCGCGCTGGAGCTCCATCTCGATCAAGCCCGTACCATTCAGCAGCTGCACAACCAGTGGCATGACCACTGGCACAGCGCTGATTTACAGGGCGGTGTGACACTGCGTGATCAGCTGGCGCGCCTGGCGCACAGCCGTGAGCGCAGCTACAGTGACCTTGATGAACAGTACCGCAGTAAACGCCGCGAGATCGAACGGCTTGAGTCTCATCAGGTCAGTTATCCGGGGTATGTCGAGCGCGCTATTGCTGAGATCAGACGCCACTGCCCTCAGGCTGATCCACGTGTGCTCTGTGATCATATCGAAGTGAAAGATGCACAGTGGCAGTCGGCCATCGAAGGTTATCTGGGAGGCGCACGTTTCTCTATTCTTGTCGAAGCGGCCCATGAGGCTGAGGCGATTCGCATCGTCAGGCGGATGCCAGGGCGCGATAATAAAGCACGTATCATCCAGGGTGAAAAGGCGCGGCAAGATGCCGAGCGCATGAGTGTTGATAGTGACTCTATCCTTCATGTATTGGAGTTCAGCCATGCCGTTGCCCGTCACTATGTGATGGCCAGTTACGGCACTGTCTTGCGGGTGAAGGATGCTGAGCAGTTACGCCATACCCGCCGTGGGTTGATAGCTGACGGCATGGCCTCTGGTAACTACAGCATGTGGCGCTGTGATCTGCCCGACAGCGAGTTGGTGTTTGGTATTGCCGCCCGTGAACGGGCGCTCAAGGCAAAACTGCAGGAGCTGGAGACTATTCAGGTCAAACGTAATAGCGCCAGTGAACGGATGCAGCGTGGTGCTGTATTGATTAAGGCGGTAGATGGCCTGGTACCATTACGTTATGCCGATGTTATCACCACACTGCTAGCAACACGGCGTGAGCTGCAAACCCTTGAAGCGCTTTTGGAGCAGCTTGATCTTACCGAATTTGAGGCCCTTGAAGAGCGACTCACACAGCTGCGTGATGACGAGAAAAAGTGGCGCAATCGTGAGCACGAGCTGATTTTATCCATGGGGCAATTCACAGAAAAATTGAGCGATACCGACAGACGTTGTCATGATCTGAGTGAAAAACAGGAGAAAAATCGCGCTGCGGTGGATGAGTGGGAAAATACGTTACGCACACTTGCGGCGGTCTGGCCCGATTTTGAGGTTGATATCCGACTCAATCACGCTGACTACGAGGCGCGTGAGTTGAATCTTGAATTTGCCGCACAGCAGCGCAAAGAGATTGAGAGTCAACTTCATAGCAGCGAACGGCGCATGGGTGATGCGTTGCAGACACACAATCAGCAATGTCGTCCCGGTGACTCGGTTATCTACTACGGCTTTGACGGTAATTACGACAGCCGACTCTTCAAGACGATCTGTGGCCTGCAACTTGATATCGATCGTGTCTATAACATCCTCAAGAACAACATCCTGGTGGAGAAGCACGAACAGTTGATGTTGTTGAAGGATAGCTTTAACAGTGCCTTTGTCACCAACCTCTGTCACTCCATTCATCAGGCGATCAACGATGGTAAACGTCAGGTCGATCTGCTCAACAAAGAGCTGCAACATCACAAATTTGGTGCAGATCGTGAGACCTTCCGTTTTGCCAGTGATTGGATACCGGAGTATCGCGACTACGCCCGCTTCTTTGAAGAGGTAGTGAAGTTCCCAGCGCTGGGTGATGATGTCAGTCTGTTTGATGCAGAGCTGTCAGCAAAATCAAAAACAGTACGCGGCCAGGTGATGACCATGCTGCTGGCAGAGGATGAGATCAAGGCCTTTGCCGATCTTGAACGTATTGCCGATTACCGTAACTACCGTCTCTACGAAATCTATAAAGAGGTTGAAGGTAAACCGCCCATTGCATTGAGTGAATATGGGACAGGCTCAGGCGGGCAGCTCGAAACTCCGGCCTATATCATTCGTTCGGCAGCGATCACCTCGGCCTTTAGATTTTCTGAAGGCAGCAGCCATCTGCGTATGGTGCTGGTGGATGAGGCCTTTTCTAAAATGGACGAGACCCGCTCACGGGAGGTGATTCACTACCTCACCAATAGCCTTGGCCTACAGCTGCTCTTTATTATGCCAACCAGTAAATGTGGTCCCTTTATGGACCTTATAAGCAATGAGTTTATCTTTGCTAAATGCCCGAGTGAAAAACCACGCGGTCAGCTGCTGACACGTGTCTTTGTCGATCGCAAAAAATGTAACGAAGAGAAGATAAAAACCCTTTGGGCCAACCATCGGCGCATGGTTTATCAACAGGCCGAACTTGATTTTATGGATATGGTGTAAACAGTGATTGAAAAACCACGCTGGCTGGATGATGAGCCAGAGATTGCAGCGCTGTTGCATGCATTTATCGATAAGCTCGATAGAACGCCTGCTGAGCGCTGGAAAGAGGTGCCGGAGTTAAAACTAACGGCGCTGCTCTGTCCAAAGCTGTTCAGGCAGGATGAGGCAGCGGATAGAAGTTGGATATTGCTTAAACAACTTGATCCGCTTGGCTGCTTGTTGATCATCACCAAACCCAGACGAGCCCCGTTTGATCCTGAATACAAAGATGCACGCCTGCTGTTCAATCTTGATTTTGAAGAGACGCTGCGGGAGTGGTTGCAGCGGCCACACAAACCATCATTGCAGCGTGAATGGCAGGAGACTGTGATACAACGCGCCCATCACTTCCCTGGTGAGGTGTTGCTGTTGCAGATACGCCCTATTATGGTTTCCGGCCGTTCGGAGGTGGAGATCCTTGAAGGGTTTGTGGCTATCTCGCACTATCAATCACAACGATTGACGCTGACACAGCTGAGCGCCCGCTGTTTCTGGGGGCAATCAAAATTTCTTGATGGCAGAGAAGATTTGATCACGGCGCTCTATCCCGATATTCAGCTTACACCGCGTCAGATTATCATCAATGTCTATCTGCCTGCGCGGATCGATGGTGTTCTGATGATTGAAAATCAGGACAGTTATTGTAGTGCCATCGATGGTAGACCAGCGACAGCGGCTAATTTGGCGCTGGTCTACTGTGCCGGTTTTCGTGGCAGTGCACAACGCATCCGCAGTCGTGAAGGGGTTAGTTTTCACTATCAAGGTGAATGCAGTCGCCAGTCTGAATTTGAGGAGTGGTGGTTTGGTGATGTACCTAGCAGCTATCCACTCTACTTCTGGGGCGATCTCGACTATAGCGGCATGGCCATTCTCAAGGCACTACGACAACGTTTTGAAACGATAGCGGCGTGGCAGCCGGGCTATGAACCGATGTTGCAACAGCTGCACGAAGGGCATGGCCACACTGCGCTGCAGAGCAATAAGGAGGAGCAAATCGATCCGCGCGAAACAGGGGCTGATTATGCGGATACTACGCTGTTACCGGCATTACGCTCGGCTGATCTGTTTGTGGATCAGGAGACAGTATTTTGATATTGGCAGATCTGCCCAATTGTCAGTGGGCAAAGGCATGCAATGGTCGATAGCCATAAAGGCATTATTCTCTCCCTGCTAGGTTTCAGCTTGCTCTCCTTTGGCGATGCCACTATTAAGTATCTAAGCAGTTACTACACCACCTATTCGCTGGTGCTCTATAACTCCCTGTTTGGGTTGCTGGTGCTGTTACTGTTGTCGCCGTGGTTGGGGGGTATCAAAAACACGCTGAAAGATAGCCGTATCACGTGGCACTTGTTGCGTGGTGCGTTGGTCTTTGTGCAACTGTCGCTGATTGTTTACAGCTTTAGCCATCTACCCTTGGCTAAGGCGTATGCCATCGCATTTGTTGCGCCACTATTTTCTGCATTGCTGGCGATTCCGTTGTTAAGGGACCGTCTTAGCTGGCACCATGTGATAGGTATGGGGGTAGGTTTTCTGGGTGTGCTTACTGTTTTGCGTCCGGGCATTATACCTATGGAGCTGGCTTCTATTGCGGCACTGCTATCGGCACTGTTTTTCTCATTGGTTAACATTACTGCGCGCCACATGCGTAGTAGTACTCATACGTTAATGTCGTGGTCGTTTTATCCTCATCTGGTCATTATTGCCATATCGTTACTGATTTTTAATGCAGAGCTGCAGTGGCTGCGTCAGGCAGATGTTGGGTATTTACTGCTCATGGGGGCTGTTTCGGCGCTGGGTGGAATCTGTCTGGCCCGAGCCTTTGCTTATGCCAATACCGCGACAGCGGCCTCGTTTCACTACGTGCAGATGCTTTGGGGTGTGGGATTAGGTTACTTTATTTTTGGAGAGGTGATCGATTTTTGGACGGCCATAGGTGCAGTGGTGATTATTGTCAGTGGTATATGGCTGATCAGGATGGAGCGTTAACGTATTTGTGGTTAGTGTGGTGTTATGTATTGGAGAGTCTTTTTACAATTTCATCAAGCCCATTTTTAGCGGAGAAGACATATGATGGTAATAAATCATGTGTATATTCCGTCGTTTCAGATGGCAGAGCTAAAGGTGTGTTTCTGCTTGAGTGACTCTCCTTTGCCCATGATAGTTAATGGATTTCAGATGTGGAGAGGGCCGGTTTGTTACATTTATTAACATAATTAGCTGTTTATAAGTATAATAGCAGCCCTAAAAAATTCAGAATGCTCAGTCAGGGATGTAAGCATTGTTTCTTGTTTGGCTAAGTGACAAGCCCTGTTTTGTGATGTGAGTCCTATCAGAATGATTGAAGTTGTTAAGTCTGTTGTTAGTACCCCTACTGCTGTTGCGCCTGCCACCATTAATGAAACCCACTGGAAACCAGAACGGGAGATTTTTCTTGGCTGGTGCGGCATGGTTTTTACTCTTATTGCCAGTACTGTGGTTGTTTGGGAGCAGTCTGTCCTAATTAATCAGCAGATTGATAGTGCGCGCTGGGGGGATGTAGTGATGCATCTGTCATTTGCGCTGATTGTTGTTGCGTTGATATATGGCAGCCTGGTTTATCAGGTGACCCGTTTGGGGTATCTGAAACGTCGTCAGCAGCACCGCCCCGTTCACGATGATCTGCTCAACTCCACTTTTATGGAGCGTAACAGTGTTGAGCCGCTGGCCCTCCTGGTGCCTTCATATA
The DNA here is from genome assembly GCA_031416075.1 of Tenderia sp. (SeqCode). Lineage (GTDB taxonomy): Bacteria > Pseudomonadota > Gammaproteobacteria > Tenderiales > Tenderiaceae > JAKFXL01. The sequence goes on from JANOSY010000027.1 coordinate 26,478, forward strand.
AGGAAGAGCGCCGTATTATTTTTCAAACATTAATGTCGGCAGCACTTCAGGAGTATCCCAATCGTCGAGTTGTATTGTTGATTGATAACCCACCCATGCCCAAAGATATGGTTGATGTTGCGTTATTGGCTGAAGCACGGGCACTGCCGCAGCAGATCACTGCCATGTTGAAAAAAGCAGGGGCGTGTTATCAAACAGCGCTGGTTGACTTTTTGGCGCGTAAAGGGGATGGTCCCCTGAATTTTTCAGCAGAGGTGACAGTCCTAGTACAGCTATGGTGTCAGGCCGCTGAGTGGTTTGAAGTGCAGGCACGTGAATATGCCATCAATGACCATACGGATTTTTTGTATGTAGACAAAGTGTTGAAAGGGCGTGCTGTCAGCCACAGGCGGCAGGCGCAACATCTGCGGGAGAGTTTTGACAATAGCCATCCTCTATCAGAAGCGGTTATTGCCAGCCATTATTACAAGCTGGTCGCACTATTTGATTGCGAAGTAAGCAGTTTTGAGCGTAAGCGCTATGAAAATTTATCACACGAACCGAATAAAGCGATGAATCTCAATAGCTATATAGGGTTGGTAGGACGATGTTTTAGTGAACGAAAAACGGAACAGGCACTATTTCTTGACGAGGTGGTGAAAGAGAAGGCTGAGCTGACATTTCCCACTTGTCGCTATTTTGTTACGCTGGATGCAGACAGTATTTTATTGCCGGAGTATGCGTTACGCCTGATTCACGTTATGGAACAGCCAGGTAATGAACGTATTGCGGTGGCACAAACACCGTATAGCGCTATCCCCGGCTCTCCTTCTGAGCTTGAGCGTATTGCCGGCGCGACGACTGACATGCAGTATATTATTCATCAGGGATTTACCCACCACAACGCAACCTATTGGGTGGGTGCTAACGCGTTGTTGCGTTATGAAGCGCTACAGGAGATTGTGATCACTACGGAAGAACGTGGTTATCCGGTGCAGCGTTTTATTCAGGACCGTACAGTAATAGAAGATACTGAATCCAGTGTTGATCTGGCCATGCGTGGTTGGACGTTGTACAACTATCCAGAGCGCTTGGCATACAGCGCTACTCCTCCTGATTTTGGTTCGCTGCTTATTCAGCGGCGGCGCTGGGCTAATGGCGGCTTGATTATATTGCCAAAACTATTGCGTTATTTAGCAAAAGCACCTCATCGTAAAATGACAGAGGGGCTGTTGCGAGTTCACTACCTGATCTCGATAGCGGCTGTAAATATTGGGCTGCTTATTCTGTTGGCATTCCCCTTTTCCAGTAGCATTAACAGTATCTGGCTACCACTGAGTGCATTGCCCTACTTCTTTCTTTATGGTCGCGATATGGTGTTATGTGGTTATAAAGCATCTGATTTATTACGTGTGTATGCACTCAATCTATTGATGATTCCCGTCAATCTGGGCGGCGTCCTGAAATCGATTCAACAAGGCATTACCGGAAAACAGATCCCCTTTGGGCGTACGCCTAAGGTTGAAGGACGTACGGCAGCGGCACCACTATACGTTCTCGCTGCTTATCTGCTTTTTGCACAATGGGTTACGGGTGCTGCATTTGATGTTTATGAAGGGCATATTGCACACGCGATTTTTGCTGCATTAAATGCAACACTGTTATTGTATGGTATTCGTGTATTTATTGGCTATAAAGAGAGCTGCCAGGATCTGTTTTCCGCCAGACTAAAAGTATCATCACCGACAGTACGGATCATTCGGGTCTCGCAAAATAATGATGTCTCTGTTGTTGATGTGAATCTTGATAGCATGGCTGTTAATGAGGCGACGGGTAATGTAAGAGTGGCTTCAAAAAATGGCTGATACAGAGTAATGATTGCTGTGTTAAGAAGGGATGGATTCTACATGGCCTGTTTAGCGAATGGGCTGTTATCAAAATGAGATGTATGAAGGTATATAGGTTTTGTTCTGTGCTTTTTTTCGCTGCGGTCATTTCTAATGCCTCTCTGGCAGATGGTCAGGCGTATGATGTTGATAGCGAGGTTAAAAAAGCCGCCGACCTTTGTGATAAGGGTGACTACTCATCAGGGTCTAAAATATATATTAAATTGTTATACGAAGGGTTGGCCAGTTTGTTACCCATGGAGCGCTTTAATCTAATTAAAGTATTGGCTGAGTGTGATAGACCGTTGTTGGCCATTGATGAACTGAAGCGACTCTTGAAGAGTGAGCCACAGGTTGTTGAGGCAGAGCTTCTGTTGGCCAAGCTGCTCTCCTGGAATGGGTATCTTTTAGAGGCAGAGGCTGTAGCAAAAAACATTCTTTCCTCTTCTCCAAAACATTATGAGGCACGACTGGTATGGGCAAACGCTGCTAATTGGCGTGGTGATTACGCGAGTGCATTGCCGCTCTACAGGGGTGTTTTGAGTGAAAAAGAGAATTTTGATGCCCGTTTGAATTACACCTATGCGTTGCTGGCGACTGCCGATTATCATGAGGCTAAAATTAGCCACTGGTGGTTATATGCCGGTAGTAAATCAAACAAACATACAGTATTTGATGTCAATCAGGCGCTTATTGACCAGTCTAAAGAAAGCATCTCCTGGAAAACTGAATATCTGGCGGAGCAGGGAGATAGTCGACGTTTGAATCAGCGGCTGTCGTTTAATGTCCCCTTCAATTTTTCTAACTTGTCAGTCACTCTTCGTCATCAGCAAACCTCAGCGCCTTGGGTTGTGGATGTGCAGGCACTGGATGAAATGAAGGTGGCCGGAAATTGGCGACTGAACAGTGGTTGGAAGGTGTCTGGAGAGCTGGGACGGGTTGTTGCCACAACTCAAAACGAGAGCCATTTAAATGCTGAGATAGGAAGTTTATTGCAGATGAACCGCTGGCTCTGGAATGTGACACTACGCAGTGAACTCTTTGATAGCAGTGCTGCTATTCTCGCTAAAAATATTCAACGCCAGTATGTTTACTCGGACGTTCAGTATACGTTTAATGACTGGTTCCGGATGAATGGCGACTTGCAAGCGACGACTTACTCGGATGTTAACCGCTCTTATGAAGGGAGTATTCACTTTCGTTATGCATTGCGTTTACTGAAGCCCCGCATTGAGATTGGTTATAAATATTTTGAACAGGGTTTTCAATATCAGAAGAGCGATTATTATTCACCCGATAAAAGTAGTTTAGGGCAGTTAACATTAGGTTTTAATGGCTCAAGTGAACAGGTTTATATGTCCGGCGAGTTTTTTTACGGACGCCAGAAAACATCAATGCAAAACTTTAAGCAGCTGGACAATGTGGCAGGGTTGACGTTGAATCTGAATTACAGTGTGAGTCAGATGTTGAGTATTAATGGCTCATTGGAAGGAGGGGATTACGCCCTGGGTGTTCCCAATGGTTATTATTACTATATGGCTACTGTTGGTGTCTCTCTTTTCTTTTAACTGTGGCCTTTTAGATTGGAAGATATTTGACTCTCTCCACGAGCGGTATACGTTCCGTTTGTGGAGAGGGTGCCTATTGTTGATATGTTATGGAACGATGTAGGTGTAGTCGCGATTCTGGAAATCGATAACGGCAGTTACTCCCGCTGGGACCATCTCTACACCCGGGATTAGATTGCTGCTGACCCAGCCACTACCACGCATGGTGTTTTGGCACATATAGACCTTTATGCCTTTGGCTATCAGTGCGGAGATCATGTCATCACTGGGGTTGGCAACACCGTAGGTTGCAGTATAGGCGGCATCGTTAAGCAACCAGCGGGCACCTGCACCATAGCCAACAATAATAGCTTTAAAATCTTTTCTTGACACCATGTCGTAGTTGTCGGTGTAGTCGTTATAGATGTTGTTGACGTTTAATGTTTGTTGGCTCCGCCCATTTCTTGGGTTTAAGTCGCTATTGTTCATTGCGATAACGATTTTTAAATCTTCACGTTTAGCTATGCACAAGGTTGCATCACCAGAGCCTACACCAAATAGTGCGTCTGCACTGGTGGTGACAACTTCAGGACAGGTTGAGTTTTTTAATTTCTTAAAGCTGGAGTCCGCCAGGGTGGCAGTGCTAACGCAAGCTAATAACCCGAGCATGATGATCTGTCTGTTTTTCAGCATAAAAGGTATCTCCATATAATTGATGTGGGCTACATGCCGCCTATATTCCATTCCGCGAATATAAGCAAACTCTGTAAACTATAGCAGTGATTGGCTGGTTTGACAGAGTGAAAGCCCAATAATTTTATTAACTAATCTTAATAAGCTGTCGATTTTTTTCATGATGAAGTGGTGGCCAGGGGTTGTATATGACTGTGATGTCTGAGCAGAAAATAATATTTTCTATCTGATAATGTTGTTGATGAAGTGAGGGCAGAGACTGTCTTCAATGGCATCTGCTATTCGATTTATGCCCGCTTCGCGTAGTCCGTGATAATCGATCTGTTCAGCGTTTAGAAGACCTGCCCATTTTAGTAATGACTGGCAGGCGTTGGGGGACTCAAACAGTCCATGCAGGTAAGTGGCAATGATCTGTTTGTCATCAGATATCGCGCCATCATTTTGCCCATTCAGGGTAACTAACGGGGTATTAAGTGCAGGGCCGTGGCTGATGCCAGCGTGGATTTCGTAACCGTGTATCTCAACGTTGTTCAGTAGCAGTTTGCCACTGACATTACGTAGCTGTTTCTTCTGTTGCAGTGTGGTGCTGAAGTTCAGAAGGCCAAGGCCAGGAGTGGTGCCTGCTGTGCCTTCAACACCTTCTGGGTCATGGATGGCATTGCCAAGCATCTGTAGTCCGCCACAGATACCTAGTAGCTTCCCACCGTAGCGTAGATGACGTTGAATGGCACTTGCCCATCCCTGTTGATGTAACCAATGTAGGTCATCGCGTACATTTTTGCTGCCAGGCAGTATGATGAGGTCGGCGGTTGGAATGGTTTGATTGGGGCCGATGAACTGGATATCAACCTGAGGATGGTAACGTAGTGGGTCAAAGTCGGTATGGTTGCTGATACGAGGCACTACGGGTACGACTATTTTCAGCTGTTTCCCATCACCGATTATTTGTTGTGACTGTATGGCATCCTCAGCATCAAGATGGAGGCCGTGTAAGTAGGGAAGAACACCAAGGACCGGCTTTTGTGTATCGTCTTCCAGCCAGTCAAGACCGGATTGGAGGAGCTTTATATCACCACGAAAGCGGTTGATGACAAATCCCTTGATCCGCTTCTGTTCTGATGTGGATAATAGCGCCAATGTACCGTGTAGATGGGCAAAGACACCACCACGATCGATATCGGCAATGAGAATGACCGGACAATCCACGGCCTCTGCAAACCCCATGTTGGCAATGTCGCGGTCGCGCAGATTGATCTCTGCAGGGCTGCCCGCACCTTCTACCAGGATGAGATCGTACTGTTGTTGCAGCCGGTTATAAGATTCGAGCACTGCTCTCATCGCGATGGATTTGTAGTTGTGGTACTCATTGGCCTGCATGTCATGAATGGCATGGCCGTGAATGATCACCTGTGCGCCGGTATCACTGTTAGGTTTGAGCAGCACTGGGTTCATGTCGCTGTGTGGCTGCAATCCAGCTGCCTGGGCCTGTAAGGCTTGTGCGCGACCAATCTCTCCACCATCAATGGTGACGGCGCTGTTAAGTGCCATATTTTGGGGTTTGAAGGGGGTAACATGAATGCCACGTCGGTGAAACAGGCGGCAGAGTCCGGTGACCAGAGTGCTTTTTCCTGCATCAGATGTGCAGCCCTGAATCATGAGTGTTGGTTTGTTCATGGTGCTATTTTGACATAGCAGGTGATCAAAGGGTTGTCTGCGTTACACTTCTTAATTGAAATATGTTTAGCTGGGATTGATACATGATGTTACGAAGAGTGTTGGGTTGTATATGGTTGTTATCCTGTTCCACCACCTATGCGGAGATAGCGGTGGTTGATGATACAGGTGCTAGGGTTACATTGGTACAGCCCGCGCAACGTATTGTCAGTCTGGCACCTCACGTGACGGAGATGCTGTTTGCAGTGGGGGCGGGCAGTAAAGTGGTGGGCGCTGTTGAGTATAGTGACTACCCGGAGGCGGCAAAATCGATTCCACGTGTTGGGGGTTATAGTGGCTTTGATTTAGAAAAGGTGGTGATGTTGAAGCCCGACCTGGTGGTGGCGTGGCACAGTGGTAATAGTACAGCCACTGTTGAAAAATTAAAAAAGATGGGGTTTAAAGTCTACTTCTCCGAGCCACGGACACTGAATGATGTGGCCACAAACCTGGAGCGGCTTAGCCTGTTAACAGGTAATTCTGTGGCTGGGCAGACGGCGGCACGCAGCTATCGCGACGAATTGGCGCGATTGCAGCGGCGCTATGAGGGCCAGTCGAAGGTCAGTGTCTTTTACCAGATCTGGAATAGCCCGCTGATGACCATCAATGGGCAACATCTGATCGGCCATGTGATCGATTTGTGTGGCGGAGAGAATGTGTTTGCCACTTTGCCAACACTGGCCCCTCAGGTTGGTCTTGAGGCGGTATTGCTCGCCAATCCAGAGGTGATTATTGCCAGTGGCATGGGTTATGAGAGACCTGCCTGGCTGGATGAGTGGCGGCGTTGGCCACAGTTGGCAGCAGTGAAGAGCAACAGTATCTACGTGATACACCCCGATATTATTAACCGCCATTCACCCCGGATCCTGAAGGGTGCGGCACAGATGTGTGAACAGTTACAGGAGGTTAGAAAGGGGCGTAAATAGAGGTTTATAAACGGTGAGGCTGGTCGATACATGACATGTCGGTATGCATGAGGAGCGGCCACAATGGCTGATAGTCGGTCAGAACAGGATAAGTGGAAGTTTAAGTATCTTGAATCTTTAGAAGATTTTGAAAAAAAAGAGGAGAACTGGCGCGAGGCGGATCAGTTGTTGCGTCATGGTCTAAGCCGTATGGCCTTAATCTCCCATGGGGTTGATGCTACCCTCGATAACCACCTGAAGAAACTTCGTAAGGCGCTACAGAATGGGGCCAATGTCGATATCATTAGTGAAAGTGTCGACAAAATATCCAGTTATATGAAAATATTGGATGAGCAACGTGATGTCAGCAGCAAACTTCCTGATCCGGCTGTTATTTTATTGCGGGCGGTTGAAGCGATAAATTTCCCGCAATCAGTGTCAATGGATGTAGCTGCGTTGAAGGCGCGCTTGGTTAAGGGGAGTGCAGCGGACCATATACAGCCGCTTGTTGATGAGTTTGCGCGTCTGATTGCATTGGCCTTTTATGGAACTGAGTCTGGCACAGAGATTATGTTACCTGAAAATAAGGCCACAGAGAGACAGAGCTGGCTGCAGCGGGTTTTTAGCAGGGATGACAAAAAAGATGATGGCCGAGGGCTGCGGGCCGGAATTAAAAACGGAGCACTTGATGCTGAACAAACACCCTCCACTTACTCTTCAACTTCTCTAACACCACCAGCTGATATAGATTTTCAGGCCGTCATTGATGCTACCCCAGCAAATAAATCCGTTGAAGATGTCTTTCTTGAGATCCTTGAGTCATTGGGTTTGCCTGCCGATTTTAGTGAGCGTGTACAGACACTAAAAGAGCAGCTAACTAAAGGTTTGACTTTAGCTTCTGTTAAAAGCATGACAGAGAACGTGGTTGCACTTGTTGTGGATATGCGCAGTGCACTAGAGCGTGAAAAGGCTGAGCTTGAGACCTTTCTTCAACAACTGACTCAACGTTTAACAGAATTGGAGGCGATGGTGAGTGGTGTGGATTCACATCGGCTCTCATCATTGGTGGGTGGACGACAACTGGATGAGGTGGTGAAGGCCGAAGTGAATGATATAGAAAATACGGTCCAGACCTCAACCGATCTCCATCAGATGAAGAGTGCAATTCAGGTTAGTCTTGACAAAATACGTAAACATCTTGCGGAGCAGAAGAGTCATGAGGATCTGAACCAGGAGTGTATCGACAGTGAGTTAAAAGGGTTGACCCAGAAGCTGCAAAAAATGGAGCAAGAGAGTATCCAGTTAAAAGAGCGGCTTGCCAAGGAGAGGATTGAGGCGTTGACCGATCCATTAACAGGTGCCCCCAATCGTTTGGCGTATGAGCGACGTGTGGCACAGGAGTTTGCCCGTTGGCAACGGTATAAAAATCCTTTAACCATGCTGATCTGTGATGTTGATCACTTCAAGAAGATTAATGATACGTATGGCCATAAGGCTGGGGATCGCGCCCTGATAGCGATTGTGAAGACGATTGAGTACCATCTTCGTGAGACTGATTTTATTGCCCGTGTTGGCGGTGAAGAGTTTGTCATTCTTCTTGCTGAGACGACCCAGGAGGCGGCTAAAAATGTGGCCGATAAGCTACGTAAAAGCGTGCAGTTGAGTGAGTTTGTATACCAAGGGCAGCCTGTTCCCGTTACAATTTCAGGGGGATTTTCTGAGTTCCAACGGGGCGATACAGTCGATGCCGTTTATCAACGCGCCGATAGGGCGCTTTATCGCGCAAAGAACAGCGGGCGTAATAAATTCATGGAAGCAACGTAATTTTTATTTATTAAAAATAATAGTCAAAAGACAACGGCACATTCATGTGCCGTTGTCTTTTATGGATGTATATTACTTGACCTTGGTAGTGACTGTGGCGCTATTGTCACCCGTATAACTATCAGGTGTGGCGCTGGTGACGGTTGCAGTGTTGATAAAAGTGCCACGTACATTGGCCTTGGCTGTGATAGTTACCGTGGCACTACCGCGTAGATCACCCAGGGCACAGGTTATTGTGACTGTTCCAGAGCAGGTGCCAGCAGTGGTTTTGGCTGATAGCAGTGACAAACCATTGGGTAAGGTGTCATTTAATGTGACATTACGTGCGTTTAATGGTCCGCTGTTTGAGATGCTCCAAGTGTAGGTGATCGTACCCCCGCGTGTCGCTGTTGTCTGGCTATTGATGGAGTAAATGCTGATGGCAGCATTGTTTTCGAAAACCGTGAAATTGATCTTTGCTGTGTTGTTGTCAGGGTTGATGTCACTGTTTGAAGAGGTGACAACAGCGCTACTATTGTAATAGGCGGTGATGCTTCCCGTAGAGAGAGGTGTAGTTGTGGTGGTAATAACTACACTTTCACCCGCAGCAAGATTGCCAAAGGTGCAGGTGATGTTGCTAGTTCCACTGCAACTCCCTTTTGTTGATATAAGTGAGGTGTTGGTAAATCCAGTGGCTGGCAAGGTTTGTATCAGGGTGGCATTGTTGGCAGTGATGTTGCCTAGATTAGTAACAATGGTTGTGTAGGTCAGAGGTAAACCTACAATGGCCGGCAATGGTGTGGCGCTTAATGATGTACTTAAATCGACTGCCGCTGCGACAGGTGTCAAGCGGAAAGGCCTAAGGTAGGTATAGTCAAAATTTGTACACGCAGCTGTCATTTGCCCCGCATTGTTAATGTCGTACGCGGCACAATTGCCCGCCCCCAGTACTGCTGCCAAATCTCTGATGACACCATTTTCCCAAATGAAGGCACGACCATATGGGGTGTTGGGTATAAAAAATCCGCCAACAATCTGTCCGGAGTTGTGAATCCCATAGGCATAGGATCTTGAGTCTGCGGGAAATCCGAGATCGCGTATTACACCATTTTCCCATACAAAGGCGCGCCATTTTCCGGTGCTGCTTATCGAGTAACCAACAGTCTGATTAAGATCGTTAACTGCATAGGCAATACTTCCAATGTCGCCGGGCAGTGTGCCTATCTCTTGTGCAGTACCGTTTTTCCAGATAATGGCGCGATATGATTTGGTATCGGGAAAATAAGCCGCCCCTACGGCAACCGTGTTGTTGTTGAGGTCATTGGCGTAACTGTTGGTGGTGGATAATGGTGTGGGTAGGGGCGTGACAGTGCCATTGGTCCAGATTCCAAATGTTCCTGAAAATGTGCCAACCAGTTGTCCCTTTCCATTGACGGCGCTTGGAGAGCCTGCACCAAGGTCTATCGTGGCACTACCATTTGAGCTGTAAAAACGATCAAGTTCTGAATAGATAACTGTGCCATCATCGGTGATGCCTGCTGTATTGGTATTCCTGGTATCTCCGGGTGTTAAATTAAAAAGCTGACCGGTTGAGTCCCAGTACACTGACCGTAAAGAGTATTCGCCATGGCTTGAGACACCTGCCACTGCACCATAAACATTAATGTCAGAGGGGACTGTAAATCCCTGGTCACCTGCTACAGGTTCGAGGGGTTCTACTTTATATACTGCTGCTATAGCAGGCGTTATCATTCCTGATAGCAATATGGCAATACAGGCCATGCTTGAGGCGTAATGGTGGGTTTTCATGGGCTCTCCTTAGACTATGATGATGGTTTTTATGCCTTGCCTAATGGGTTGGAATGGATTCCTGGGCAGTATAAATCGTAGCTATGAATAGTCACAAAAGTATCACGCACCCTTCACAATAAAATGGCTGTTTTTATCTGTTATTGGGTTGTGGCCGTTCCGTTGAATACAACAGATGTGCTTTTGCAGTTTAATAAGCTGGCCGGGGTGATGGTAAGTCGCTTCCAGGGTATGCCTTTGAAATACCATAAACGCCAGAACATGAGGCTGATTGATGGGTTTTTTTTGAATAGGGTCTCAAGGCTTTCAACAGTGCCCAGTGTTGTCCCGGTTGCATCGTGTAACACTTCTTGGACAAAACGTGAGCAAAACTGCCGTTTCGAATGCATGTTAAATCCCGTGTCATATAATATTCCTGTACGCTGTTTTGCAGCAGCGGAAATCTTCTTTTCATGATCTGATGATAGTGGCATGTTAAGTCTCTTTGCCATGATTCGGTTCCCTTTTGAGCGGGAAATGAAGCTGCTTAATGTTGTTGCCCCAGAGAGAGGGAATCTGCTTTCGGAGACAACGGGTTCGTCATCTCGAACCCCAGTCACTATGCCAACATGGTTGGACCAACATGCAGTGGCGATGGATATTTTCTGGAATGGAAGTGCCGGTACATCGATAAAAATGATATCCCCCACCTTCAGCTGTTGAGCGAGTGTGATCAGCTCTGTTTTTGGCAGAATAATGCCGTCATCTTTTTTGGCTGTATGGATTATGTAACTCATGTTGTCAGATCTCACGGTTTTAATGTGGGAATGAGTATTGTCCGAGCGAGGAGATAAGTAAAACAGTGTTTTTGATGTGTTTGAATAGAGCTCCATGGGTATAAAAAGGATATACTTTGCCCTGGTTTTTTGATGGAGATGGGTGGTGACACAGATAACCACATTGGTTGATACGTTAAAACAGACATTAAAGATTCATCATCTTACTTATGCCGATGTTGCCAGTAGACTGGAGATGAGCGAGGCCAATGTAAAACGCATGTTCTCTTCGCGACGTTTTACGTTGGATCGGCTGGAAGAGGTGTGTCAATTGATGCAGATGGAATTAAGCGACCTTTTTCAACTCTATGATGAGTCACGTCAACGTATTACAGAGTTGACCTTGGTGCAGGAAGAGGCGCTGGTCCGTGACGCACAACTGCTGTTTGTCGCCGTCTGTGTGCGTAACAGGCTCAGCTTTGATGAAATAGTGAACCATTATCAGATCACTCCAAGCGAGTGTATCCGGGCACTGGCGAAGCTGGATAAACTGAAAATCATAGATCTGTTGCCGGAAAACCGGATTAAATTACGTATCGATGAGGGGTTTCGCTGGATACCCAGTGGTCCGATTAAGAGTTTTTTTGAGAAGCAGGTTCAAGGTCAGTTTTTAAGGTCAAGATTTGAGGGTGAGCTGGAGCAAAATCTGTTTCTGTTTGGGCTGTTATCTGATGTGTCAATACAAACAGCTATCAATAAACTCCAGGCATTGGCCCGTGAGTTCCACGATCTACACCGTCAGGACGCCTGTATGCCACTGGAAAAACGGCACAGTATCGGTTTTATGCTTGCCTTACGTCCGTGGGAAATGGAGGTGTTTCAGCCATTTCTTCCGTTGAAAAAAGAGTAGTGTCAAGCCATAGGGCCGGTATTGAATAAATATGCCGTCGGTATAGCCTGGCTCTATTTGGCGTAAATCTGTTTCTGCCTGTCATGTTTTCGTTGATGATTGCCGCCATGGTGCTGACTGGTACTGTGTAGGCTTGGCTGTATTGTGAGTCAAAAATTCAAATAAGTTGTTATTCAGGAGAGCTGTATGTTTAAAGACTTTCTGCGCTGGTTGTTGCGTTTGCTCTATAAGGTTGAGATCAAGGGCGAGGAGTATTTGCAGCAGTTTAGTGAGCGTACAGTGGTGGTGGCCAACCATACATCACTGCTTGATGCGTTGCTGTTTTATGCCTTTTTACCCGTGCCGGCAACGTTTGCGATTAATACCTATATCGCGCAGAACTGGATGGGACGTGTTGGGGCGCTGTTTAGTGATCTGTTTCCGCTGGATCCTGCCAACCCGTTGTCGATCCGTTCGTTGATCCGTCGTGTTGAAAAAGGCGGCTGTGTAGTGATCTTCCCCGAGGGGCGTATTACGGTCACAGGTTCATTGATGAAGGTTTACCACGGGCCGGGGCTGGTGGCGGAGCGCTCCCGTGCGACGATTGTGCCGATCCGTATTGATGGTGCTCAGTACACCCCGTTTTCACGTTTGCGTGGCAGGGTGCGGTTAAGCTGGTTTCCAAAAATCACATTGAACGTACAGCCACCGCGCTGTTTGTATATTGATCCGGCGCTTACGGGGCGTGTACGCCGTGAGCGAGCAGGGAATGTGCTGGCCGATTTAATGTCTGAGTTGATGTTTGAGACCGCCAACATGGAGCAGACCCTGGTTGAGCGCCTGCTAGAAGCACGTCGTATCCATGGTGGTTCACACGTTGTTGCAGAGGATGTTAACCGTACACCATTGAACTACAACACACTCATTACCCGTTCCGTAGTGCTGGGCGAACAGCTGGTGTTGCAGTGTGAGGGCGACCAGATGGTGGGAGTACTGTTGCCAAGTACCTTGGCAACGGTGGCCACATTCTGGGGGTTGCAGTTTTACGGCCGTGTCCCGGCGATGTTGAACTATACGATAGGGGCGCAGGGCATGATTGCTGCCTGCGAGACGGCGCAGCTGCGTCGTGTTGTAACATCGCGCCGTTTTATCGACCAGGCAAAACTGGGTGATGCTGTTGCCGCATTGGGTGAGAAGATTGAGTTGATCTATCTCGAAGAGGTGGCCGCGACGATTGGTCTGTTTGATAAGGTCAAAGGGTGGGTCAAGAGCCGTTTTGATATGCAGCTGTTAGGGCTTGCAGAGCGTGACTTCAGGGAACGGGCCGTTGTTCTGTTTACATCTGGGTCCGAGGGCATGCCCAAGGGTGTTGTGCTGTCGCACTGCAATCTGCTGTCGAATATTCAGCAGCTGGTGTCGCGTATTGATTTCAGTGCCCAGGATGTTGCCCTGAATGCGTTGCCACTGTTCCACTCCTTTGGCCTGACGGCAGGCATGGTGATGCCGATCACCTCCGGTGTTCGTGTCTTCTTCTACCCATCGCCTCTCCATTACCGAGTGGTGCCGGAGGTTGCGTATGAGATTAACGCCACGATCCTGTTTGGTACCAATACCTTTCTGGCCGGTTACGCCCGGTTTGCGGACCCGTATGATTTTTATAGCCTGCGTTATGTCTTTGCCGGTGCTGAAAAATTGCAGGAAGAGGTACGACGCACTTGGTTGGATAAGTTTGGTGTGCGTATTTTTGAGGGGTACGGGGCCACAGAGGCAAGCCCGGTTATTGCCGGCAATACACCACTGGCCTACAGCCCCGGCACGGTCGGGCGGTTGATGCCCGGCATAGAGTATCGTTTGACGCATGTGCCGGGATTGACCGAGGGGCAGCGTCTGCAGGTGCGCGGACCCAATGTGATGTTGGGCTATCTGCTTCATGCCAACCCAGGCGTTCTGGTGCCACCGGTTACCGAGCTGGGTGAGGGGTGGTATGACACCGGTGACATTGTCACGATTGATGAGAAAGGTTTTGTTCGCATCTGTGGTCGTGCAAAACGGTTTGCAAAAATAGCCGGGGAGATGGTCTCGCTGACTTCGGTGGAGGTCTTGGCCAGCAAGGTGTGGCCAGACGCGCTACATGCAGCCATTGCCATTGCCGATGAGCGCAAAGGCGAGCAGGTGGTGCTGCTGACAACAGTGAAAGAGGCTGACCGTTCGGCGCTGTTACGTCAGGCACAGAGTGATGGTGTGGCCGAGATTAGTGTGCCACGGCAAGTACAATGTATCGCCCAGATGCCGGTATTGGGGACTGGCAAAATAGATTATGTGGCAGCGGCCAAACTGGTGGTCTCATAACCATGAAACAGAACCTTTATAAGGTGTTAACAACGCAGTTCCTCACCGCCTTTGCCGACAACGCCGTGCTCTTTACCGCAATTACGCTGGTCATGAAACAGGGGGCGCTGGGGGGGTGGTACATCCCCGCCTTGCAAGCATCATTTTTGGTGGCGTTTGTTGTCTGTGCGCCATGGGTTGGGCGTTTTGCAGATGCCCGCCCCAAGCCGCGTATCTTGATGGGTGCCAATGTGATCAAGGCGGCGGGAGCCGGACTGTTGCTGTTTCAGGTAGAGCCGCTGCTGGCGTACGCCATTATCGGTCTTGGCGCAGCGGCATATAGTCCAGCCAAGTATGGCATCCTGCCTGAACTGGTGGATGAGCAGTCACTGGTGAAGGCCAATGGCTGGATCGAAGGTTCAACCATCCTGGCGATTCTCAGTGGCACGTTGGTGGGGGCGGTAGTGGCGGAGTACTCCATCACGTTGGCGCTCACCTTTATTGTCGGGTTGTACATCGCCTCTGCCTTGGTGGCGTGGACCATTCGCCACGATGTGGTGGTTGGGCCAGCCTCAGGCTCGGCAGTGGGCAACTTTTTTGTGCAGATGCGCGGCCTGCTGGCTACACCACGGGCCCGTTTTTCGGTGTTGGGTGTCAGCCTGTTTTGGTCGTCGGCAACGGTATTGCGGGTATTGCTGGTGGCGTGGGCACCGGTGGCGCTGTTGATTCACTCCACCACCGAGATTGCGTTGTTGACGATGTTTGTGGCGATCGGCATCGCGGTAGGCTCGGTACTGGTGCCGCGCCTGATCCCCATGGCCTATCTGCGTCGGGCACGTTTGGCGGCGTATGTGATGGGCGTCGTCATTATTATGCTGGCGATGGTTGATGGTCTCTGGCCGGCACGTCTGGCGCTGTTTCTGGCCGGTGTCTGCGGCGGCCTGTTTGTGGTGCCTATTAATGCGGCACTGCAAGAGATCGGTCATAAAACCATCGGCAGCGGTGGTGCGGTAGCGATACAGAATTTTTTCGAAAATCTGGCAATGCTGCTGGCGTCCGGGCTCTATGCGTTGATTGCTGGGGCTGGAGTAGGGCCGGTGGTCACCATGGTCTGTTTAGGGGGGATTGTGATTATTGCCACAGTACTGGTGTCGTGGCACCTGCCCCGTGATACAGGCTCACTGCTTGATAAGCAGCAGTGAGTACTTCAACTGCTGTTGATCAGAGGCTACAACTATAAACTTTTGAGCTTACGTTCCAGCTGGGTGATGGCATCACTCATCTGGAACGAAATCTTGGCCATCTCCTGACGTAGATAGATGTTCTCGATATGCATCTGGATATGGAAGGCCAGCTTCTCCAGAATCCTCAGATCGCCTTCGGTAAACTCATTCATCCCCACTTTATTGATTGCCTGAATGGCGCCTGTGATCTTGTCGGTGGTCACCCCGCGCACCGGCACACAAAGGGTATTGTAGGTAACGTAACCGGTCTTGATGGCAACGTTATCGTGGGCCCCCATCTGCTGCTGCATGTTGTTCTCAAATATGGGCTTGCCATTGGCAATGGTACGCCCCACCACAGAACCCGATTGTGGAACCTTGATCTGGCGCTCTTCAACATTGGTACCGCAGTGGACCCAGATGTGGGAGTCAACCGGATCGTGAATAAAGATACTCACCCGCTCGGCGTTGATGGTTTTGGGTAGGATCTCAACAAAAAACTGTAACAGTTCGCGGTTGCCGGTCTTCTTCCAGGCGTTGTCGATCATTGACTGCTTGGTTTTAAGCTCTGCCAGCCGCTGTTCAAGGGCTATTTTATCCATGGTGTGGTCTCGTTATTAAAATCAACTTCACTACTCCGCACGTAACGCCTCCACCGGGTCCAGCCGCGCCGCTTGGCGTGCTGGCACCAGTCCAGCAATCAGGCCGATGGTAATAGCCACCGTTTCGGCCAGGACGATATAAAAGCCGGAGAGGTGGACTGGCAGTGACGGGATCATGGTCTGCAGCAGCAGGGCACTGCCGACGCCCAGAATCAAACCACCAATACCACCCAAGGCACCTAATGTAACGGCCTCTCCTATGAACAAGATTAGGATCTGTTGCTGTTCAGCACCGAGCGCCCGCAATAAGCCCACCTCACTGGTACGTTCGCTCACCGCAATGGTCATGATAGTGGTGATACCGATGCCACCCACCAGCAGCGAGATGCCACCGATGGCAGCAACAGCCAGTGTCAATATATTAAGGATGGAGCTAAGGGTCTCCAGCATCTGTTCCTGGGTGGTGATGGTGAAATCCTCGCCGCCATGGCGGGCCATGAGCAGCTCCTTAACCCGCTGGGTAAGGGTAGTGGCGCTGGCGTCGGCCGCGTAAAGCAGGTTGATCTCCATCAGGCCATCGCGGTTAAAAAGGGTCATCGCCTGTGCTGTTGGCAGATAGACAGCATCGTCCAGATCAAACCCCAGCATCTGCCCCTTGCTTGCCATCACCCCAATCACACGGAAGCGGCTATTGCCAACACGCACGTAACGGCCCAGCACACGCTCCTGGCCAAACAGCTCATGATGTACCTTGGAGCCCAGCACCACTAGGGCACGGCTGCCACTGCTATCGTCATCGGGCAGAAACTGCCCCAGGGCCACCTTAAACTGCCAGACCTGCGGCGCAGCGTGGCCAACACCATAAACGGTCACACGGCGGCTGTGGGTACCGTTCTCAACCGCCGCATTGCCCTGCACCACCGGCACCACCTCCAGCACCTGAGGCAGATGTTTCAACGTCTGAGAATCCTCCAGCGACAGCGGACGTATATTGCCAATCAACGCCCCCGGCACTCCCGCTGTGGCGGCCTTGCCAGGAACAACGCTGATCAGATGGGTACCAAATTGGGTAAACTCCGCCAGCACAAAACGGTGAATCCCCTCACCGATGGCGGTCAGCAATACCACCGCCGCAATACCCACGGCAATGCCAAGCATGGTCAAAAAACTACGTAACCGGTAGTGGCGCAACGCGCTAAGGGAGAGGGTAGTGGTATCGCTGAGTCTCATGCTCCTATTTTAGGGCAGAGTTGTGGCAGAAGGCAGAGCAGTTTTCAGAGGATCTCCTTATCGCCTGGCAATACCCACGCCTGCGGATGTCTCTCAAACCCAAGAT
>JANOSY010000028.1:0-19352 GCA_031416075.1 Tenderia sp. (SeqCode)
TACGACAACAGCGATGAAATTCTTGGCGTTCTTCTTCTGTGAGTGAGATAGCAACGGGGACAGGCATAGTCAGCGCACCAGAAAATAAGGAAGGAGTAGCGCTATTATATATGATCATACTATTTGTTACAGTACACTAGACACCACGCTTCTTGCATCTCTTTTGCCCAGACGCAAACCACCGTCGGTACTGCAAACTCCTCGGCAGTGATCTTCGCGTTGCGTAAGGTTTTCGGGCGGCCTGTCGGTGTCACCCAGTCAGCCGTTTGACGCCGCTCACCATCACTGGTGGTAACCCAGATATTCTTTTTTAAACGGATGAGATAGTCGAACTTTAGCTCGTCGCGCAGGAATTCAAACAGGCGTGTATCGCCAAATCCACGATCAGCGATTACGGTGACTTTTACCCCTGCCGGTAGAATCTCATGTAAACGGCTTAATACTTCATCTTCGTAGTCATTGCGGCGTGCTTTCAACGCGCTCTTTTCTACCGTTTTCCACACCAGCGGGGTTGCGCGGCCGTGATTGGTCAGTAAGTTCAGTGCGATCATGGTGTGGCCATCATCATCAAAATCGGTCCAATCCATGGCCACCATAATCGTTTGACGTTCCGCGATAATATAGGGCACCCAATAGGCGAAGCACGCCCAAACATCCACACCGGCATTGCCTACCAAACGATCTACTTGTTTGATGGCATGCTTGGTCACCAACCCCTGCGCATGAGCCAGGCCGAGGCCGATGGCCTGTACAGCTAATGAGGTGCTGTTTAATGCCCCCAGCGTGGCATTTGCCAATGACGCCACACGTTTGGCATGCAGATCGCCTTGAAGAACATCATCAAGAAAGGAATGAACATCGTCTATTCGCCCAATACTCCGCTTCTTCATGATTTGCCTTCTCGATAAATGAAGCGCAAGAATGATCATGTTCGCGCATGAAATCAATGGGCTGAAAAAAATTACGGCAATCAGCGGCATATTGAAAAATGAGGGGATCACTGAGATAAAGATGTGTAAAGGAAGGGATGTTGATGACGTTTTTCGTAGAGTTGGATTGTTGGGTGACTGGGAATCCGAGTGGGAAATCTAAGGAACACGTCCGGGCGTCTTAGGGGGATGGGGCACCCATATCCACGAGCGCAATACGTACGGTTGGTCAGTTTTCCCTGTAAGTAATAGTTCAGCGACAAGATCTACTGAAAATATCAACGGTCCGGACGTTGATGCAATGATTTTGTAGGTATGTCCATACACTGTGGCCTCTTCACTGATCACAGAGTCTTTTTGTTCAGGCCCATCTAATCGCAACAATCCCTTTAGCGCGTCCGTTGCATAACGCGAGTCAGGCTGCTCCAGAATGGAAAACAGCGTTATATGTGGTTGCAAGCTAACAAACTGCTCAATGGGCAGCTCCAGCGCCACTGACATATCTACATATGTCCCCCACCTAGCAGTGGCACTTGCTCGGCTTTCCCTGAGGCGTTCTATGACATGCCTAGCGGGTTCTCCCTCTAGGCGGCTCGTTATTAATTGTTCGAGCCGTACCGGGTCTGTTGAGTTGACATCAACCAATCCGCGCACGTCAGTCACACTGGCCTCAACTTCTGCTCCATCTATGGTGAGTTTTTCGGGGATTCCGGGAGAATTTAGCCAACGTGAGCGTCGCCCATGCTTGATGAGATCTAGCACTATCATCTCGACACTTGCCTCAAGCCGAGTCTCCAAGAGTGCCTTCTCTTCGAGCGCCGCAATCTCCACGACATTTCTCCAGGCTGTCGAGAGTGTTATAGCAACGAGCCCTGCCACTACCATCAGCAGCAGCAGGGCATGCAGCAATATAGCGCCCTTAATGTTAATGCTTGGGGGTAATGGGGCGTGCACGTTCCGCGGCTTTAGCGGCTGAATCCATGCCTTCGGCTAGGGCATCGACTACCGCCTGTGTTTCGTCTTGGTTTTTCATAACATGTGGCACCAGCAGTATGATGAGCTCAGATCTGCGCGTATCTGAAGTGTTGGTGCGAAATATATTACCAATGATCGGAATATCTTTTAGAAATGGGATACCACTAGTTCCCTTACTTCCGTTTTCTCTTATTAAACCGCCGAGTGCTACTGTGTTCCCGTCCTTGGTGGAAACCACTGTCTGAATCCGCCGACGTTGGATCGTCGGAGAATCAATGCCCGATGACTTTGTTGGGGTAACGTCGCTAACCTCCTGTGTGATTAATAGGGTCACATTTCCATTTTCACTTATCCGCGGTGTCACTTCGAGAATGACACCGGTATCTCTCATTTGAATCGAATTTACCACGGGTGCCCCCGGGGTACTGGTTGACTGAGATATCTGCGTAACCACCGGCACCTGATCTCCAACCTGTAGACTGGCCTTTTGATTATTGAGTACTGACAATTTTGGCGAAGATAGTACGCGCACATCCGTTTTTTCGGCAAGAGCATTCAACACCAAACGCGCATCAGCGAGCCCAGAGTAAGCATAAGAGAATCCTGGAAACTGGGAAGCTGCTCCTCCTGAGTCTTGTGAACTGAGAGTGACCTTGTTTTTTCCAGAATCATAGAACCATTGCACACCGTAACGCAGGCTATCATTAAGGGAAACCTCCGCCAAGATAGCCTCGATCATGACTTGGCGCGGAAATATATCAATAATCTTCAAGGCATCTTTAATCACACTGAATTTTTCTTCTTCTCCGTAAAAGATAATAGAGTTAGTGTCCTCTATCGCCACCAAACTACTGGCATCAGTAGGAGTTGCTGGGGCCAGTGACGAAACCACTTCAGCTGGAAAAGCCGGAAGTGATTCTATTTCTGTTCTTGGTGCGGTGTTTTTTTCAGCCACGATGCCTTCTAAAACTTGGCGTAGCGCAATCACGAGATCTTTTGCAACACCATGCTGGACGTTGTATACAAACAGTCGTTTCCCAGTTGCTTTTGTTTTATCCAGCCGACGTATCCAGTCCTCTGCATTTTCGAGGTCTGCTCGATCATCGGCCACTCCTAGAATCGTTTTGATACGTGGGATGGGAATGAGTCGCACACGCCCGTCCATAAAATTCATGGGTGGCTGAAAAACCTGTTTTAACTCCGCCACCAGTTGTTCGGCATCGAGCTGTTCCAAGTGGTAAACTGCGAGGCTCTTGCCTTCAAGCCAGTTTTTATCGAAGTTATCAACAGCTTGCCGAACTGATGCGCGTTCCTGACTAGTGCCTGTAACAACAAGAAGCCGATACTGCTCATTTGCCTGCAATATGGTTTCCTTCGGAACAAACGATTCCAAAATTCTCAGCATCTCGGTGGCATCAATATAAGTCAGGGGAAAAATCTCGATGGCGTAACCGGGACGAATGACCCCGGTAGGGGTAACCACACTAGTCCCCTTTACAAACGTCGATGCTAACTCTTTTGAAACCACCTGGTGCACATCATTTTCAGAAATAATGGCAATCGATAGCGAATTAAGTGCTGTTTCCAAGGCAGAAAATAATGCATCTTGATCGACGGGCTTCCCTGTACGAAGCGTAACGCGACCTTGAATATCCGGTTTCACAATATAATTCAGTTTGAGAATGTCTCCCATCACTGCATCGACCACTCCTTTTATTTCCGCATCTTGAAAATTCAGATCATATTTTTTCCCTTCAGCAATTTTTGTTACGCCAGCGGCTTCCCCCCCTCCGTTAGTTGGCAAATATTCGGTTTGTTCTGATGCTGGTCGTTTCGCAATTGAAGTTGATCCAAGGTATTCCACTCGCGGCTTTTGCTCAGGTACTGCCTCTTTGTCTGGGTCAGCAGTAGACTCGTCAACGCCATTGGTATTTCCATGGGACCGCCAGCCGGCCCCAGATTGGGGAGACAGCTGTATGCCAGATGAACTGCATGCAGACAGGCAAAACAATATTAATAAATAAGAGAGAGATTTCATACGATCAGAGGAGGTAAAAAATCATTTGAAGATAGTCGATGTTGCGACGCTCGCATTAGGCAGGTGAATTTGTATATCAATTTTAGACTCCAGATGATGTAGGGTCGCATCTTTCGCGCCAATGCGAATAACACGCCAGCCTTCGAAATTACCACCTTTGGCCAATAGTTGCCGACTCGCGCCACCATTACTTTCGAGCAATGCCCAACTTTGACCATCCTCATCCCTGAGAATACCAGACAGGGTGGGTGATAATGGGGCTGGAATGGGCTGAACTTCAATCTCATTCTTCGCTCCAGTAGCAGAGGTTGTATTGTCAAACTCAAGCGCTTGCCGGCTACGCCTGAATATTGGTTTGGACATAATCGCATTATCATCAATAGATGCCACTCTAGGCACGGTCAGCCGTGCCGCTTCTCCAAGCTTAGGCGGCGGAACATTAACGTCAATCTTGTGTGACAGGATCATATAGGACACAAGCCCTCCCCCCAATAGCACCACCGCATTGAGAACAACCAACAGGACTGTGCGAGAGACGAGTTTCATGGCGTTGATTGCATCTGTTGTGCTTGTGCTGTGACCGTCCCGAAACTCGATAAACGCATTTCCACGGAGAGCAATGGTCCGGCAGGGTTGTCTTGTCCCGTCTGCGTGGAATCAGCTGAACGAACAACCAAGCGCTCAATCACAATAATCGGCTCAGAACGTTCAATTTGCGTAAGTAATGTATAGAAGCTCGCCTCCGATCCAGAGCCTGTCACATCCAGGGAAACTCTTGTGAGGCTACCCAGCTGGGCTACTGGAGCCGATCGCATTTGATCGAGATTGAATTGGGTCTCGACAAAGGTCTGATTGACGATCTCCTGTAAACGGGCTTCTCCAATCGAAGCCGCACCGACCCACATCAACACTGGCGCCAAGGATTTCTCCTCGACCTCGACTTCTGTCGCTAATACCCCGCGACTGGCAGCCTCACGTTGCTTTGCTTGCACGAGGTCGAAACGGGCGTCATAAAGTTGTTCAACAGCGTCACGTCCCAACACAAACATCGACTGGAACAAACCGCCGAGGATGAATAGGGATAAAATAAGCAAGGCCAGCGCCACCAACTGTCTGATACGTGGACTCAGCGCATGCATTAGTTTCGCGCTCCAGCAATAACGGCGCTAATTTCAAATTGTGGTGGCCCACCCGGATTAACAGCACTCGCGACTACATCAAGCTTGGCATTGGCAAGCAAGTTGCCTTTCTTGAGTTGTCGTACAGCCGCTGACGGATTAATTGCCTGACCTGCCAGAGAAACTTTTCCATTCGCATATTCCAGCCTGTTCACCCACGCATCAGATGGTAAATGGCTGGCCGCCTCGTTTATAAGGCTGGTCACCCGAAAGGACGGCAATTGCCCCGCCAACTCCTGGCGGACGGTTTGAACGTGTGATTGTCGTGCCTCCAGCTCGGTGTGCTTTTTATCCGGGGTATTCAACGTAAAGATCTGACTGCGCGTATCCCGTTCCAACCATTTTGCGGTCAGAATCGTTACAGGAAAATACACCGTGAAAACAACCACCGCCATGACCAGCAAATAGAGATGCAAGCGTTTTTTCGCTTGTGCCGCTTTCTCCCTTTCTGAAGTATGAAACACATAATCGAGACCTTGTGAGCCGGGTAATGCATAACCCACCTCATTAACCGATATATCCCATTTGCCAAAGGTGGTTACCATCTCCGCCACAGCCTCCTTGCGAGAGATCACCACATTAAGCCGAATATATTCCGGGGATGAAGCATCCTTTCTGGGCCTGACGGCGAAAAAAACATGGGAAGGATCGATGGGCGACTCTGTCAGTAGCCTGTAAGACACCGCTTGTCTCAGTTCGCTACGGGCCGCTGTGGGCAACTCATATTCCAGTGGGAGAATGTCTTCTTCCGCCATGGAAACATGAAGCGAGCGTCCTATGCAGAGCGTCTTCAGCCTTGAGGCAGAGGACTCCAATTGATCCAAGCCGGGAAGATCGACAGTGGCCGGTACATTTGCAGCGGATGATTTATTGTTTGATCTATCCAGCAATAGCAACGAACATTGTTGCTTGCCAACGCGTAACAAAGCCGGAGGGCTCTTAAACGAATCAAGGCGTCCCAACCAGGGAAACATTGAAGAGAGTTCCGAAAACCACCAAGACAGGGCTTGCACCGCAAGGTCGCTCGCTTGGGCCAAAAACATACGGCTATTCTTCAAGATGTCCGGCATGTCAGGCTGGTCCAGTCAAGAATACATTCCCCCGGAACGATGCTACGGGGCCGGACCGCAATCCAGAATGGCGGCTTTTTCCTGCTCGTATACACCCCATGCAGTTCGACGAGTTCCGGCGCTACCGCTACTTTCTCCCAGTGACTTTGGGGCTGGTCGTCCAGCGGGCCAAAATATTCGAAGCGCAGGCTCTCTAACCCCTGGAGGAGTATCCAACGGTCGCGCAAAGGTGAGGGCGTCGAGTCGGATCCCGGGTTGATTGGATTGATGGACAACACGAGATTGAAGGAGCCATCAGATTGGCGTTCTGTTGCCAATTTGGCCCTCATGCGCCCCAGCGCGAAAGCAGATTGCGGCGGCATCACGAACATCTCCATTCCTGCTTCAGTCCCTCTTAAACCACCCTCTGCTTGATTTGGCCCTGCCGCTATACCCGCCTTGAGTGTTCGTGTGATCGCTATATGGGCCAAAGTCTCAATACCAAGCTCTTTATCGGCTGCGGTTGAACGTTCCCATCCTTCACGAACAGTGATGAGAATCTGCGACAGGCTTGCCAGGAGTAGCGCGCCTACCGCAATCGAAATGAGCACCTCAATCAAACTGAAACCAAGCTCCGGTTTGCTCATAGTGATCTCACGCGCTTCAGGTGGAATGCGGTAAGACTGATCATGGGAGAAGTGCCTGGATCGCGTAGAACCTCGACCCCTATTCGCTCCATCATTAAAGAGGCAGCGCCCCCATTTTTGTCAGCGGGTGTGCCATCGCTCACGGAAACCCGCCAATGCAGACCATTCATGATTCCACTTCGAGGCAAGTCGTCTCGTCCTGTCAATGCCATAAACTCCTCAAGTTTCGAATGCGCCAGCCCAATGGCTGACATGTGCAAACGTGCATCGGATTGTCGCGATAAACTGTCAGATATCGCTGGCAGTCCTATACTCACAACCATTACCGAAATGGCGAGGGCTACCAGCACTTCTATCAAAGAGAAGCCGACCATTTGTCGAAGAGCCATAGGGTGAAGACCCATCTCGCCTTACTCCCAACTCATTTGGCCAGTGAACCAGTCCACATCTATATGCTGCTGACGCTCTAATTCGAAGCTGATGCCCCCTCCCGAAGACGACCCGTCAGGATAGAATACGATGGCATCCTCGCCTGATGAAGATCTGATAGCACTGTTACACTGAAACCTGATCTCTGAAACATTTTTATGATCCAACAGGTCAGCCAGCTTTTCTTCCAGGGCACGGCAGCCAACTGAGACAGCCGCCCCGGACTGGAAACTTTGCTGTCGTGCATCCTGCAATACTTTGCTCAAGCCAGCACTCAACATAGTGGGACTCTGTCTCCAGTTCGGCAAGGCCTGCGCCCCGATCCAAGCGAGCGCGCCCAGCAATGCCACCACAATCAACAGTTCCAGCAAGGAAAAACCACCTTCAACGCGCTTTCCCGGTCCCGACATCGGTGTTTTCGCCATCCCCCCCCTCTCGATTGTCTGCACCAAGCGAATATACCTCCACTACCGTTTCACGACCAGGTATCCGGTAGCGATAGGGGTTTCCCCAAGGGTCAATAAGGTGCTGTGGCTTGCGCACATAAGGTCCGCGCCAATTACGAACGTCAGACGGTGCCTTCCACAAGGCATTCGGACCCTGCTCCATTGTTGGATAGGCGCCAACATCTATCTTGTAGTAATTCAGTGAAGTCATGAGGGTTTCAACCTGCAGCGCGGCAGTGTCCGACTTTGCCCCGGAAAACATATTCATGACCTGAGGTGCGACCACTGCGACAAGCAGCCCCATGATCACGATGACCACCAGTAGTTCAAGCAGCGTGAAACCTGAAGCCCTTGTTGCGCAATGAACCTGTGAATGTAAATGCATAATTGTAACTGTTCCAAAAAAGGCGAGTTTACCTCATCGCCAACTGGTTGATGCTCATGATTCCAAGCATCACGCCAGCTACAACCACGCCCACCACCAACCCCAAGAAAGCGATGGCGATGGGATTGACGAGTGCCACCAGGCGCTTAATCCGTTGCTCGGACTCAATTTCAAGCAGATATGCTGCCCTCTGGATTGCCCTCCCTAATTCGCCCGTGTGCTCACCTACCTCAATGATCGAGAGCGTGGTCTCGGGAATCTTCACTACCAAGCGGAATATACCTGAGACTGAGCCGCCCTCACGCAGTTTCCTTCCCGCGTCTTCCATTCGCTGAGCAAGTGCTTGGGAAGAGGCCACACTGGCAGATAGGGTGACAGCGCCTGATATTTCGACACCATTTTTAATCAAGGTGCCCATCACGCTCAATACCTTTGACAGGTCCAGCGAGAGCATAGCCTGCGTCACAGGCAGATAAACCAGTATCTTGTCCGCAGCCGCGCGGCCTGAATTGCTCCGGCGCAGTGACCAAGCGAGCGCTACTGAAAGCAATATACCGGCGGCCAACCAGATGCCGTGGTGAGTGACGAGATCCGAGAGATACAGCACAAATCGCGTAACCCTCGGGAGACGATCTTCATCTCCTTCGAAGATAGGTGCGAACTGCGGAATCACAAAACCAAGCATGAAGGCCAAAACGCCTAACACGGTCAACAACACAATAGCAGGATATAAGAGAGCATTAGCCAACGTGCCCCTCGATGCCACTTCTCTTTGCAGGTAGCGTGTTGCATCAGTGAACGCTTCTGCCATCTGGCCGCTTTGTTCGGCAGCGCGGACCATCCCCACCAGATAGCTTGGAACCCGTTCTTCCGCCAGTGCCGACGACAGCGCCCCACCTCCACGTACCCGCAGTAACACTTGGCTCGCCAT
Source organism: Tenderia sp. (SeqCode) (assembly GCA_031416075.1). GTDB lineage: Bacteria > Pseudomonadota > Gammaproteobacteria > Tenderiales > Tenderiaceae > JAKFXL01. The sequence goes on from JANOSY010000028.1 coordinate 9,008, forward strand.
TTTACCCAGAGCTGACTTGCCGGGCTGGCGACCGATCACACCCAGAGCCTGCTCAACCGTTAACCCCGAGGCGAGCATTTCCGACATTTGCTCGGCAAACATGGCCATCTCTGAGGCACGCGGACCTTGGCTCCACTGTATGGGCTTTGACAACGCCCCCAACCAGTCAGTCCGCTGCAAGGATATGGAAACAGGTGTATAGCCTTTCGCCAACAGATCCAAAGCAATATCCCGCTCAGAAAGCGCATCCCTTTCGATATGCTGCCGCTCCCCCGTAGGGCTGATGGCTTCAACCGAGAAACGCTTCAGGGCCTGCGACATTCAACCACCCGCAACACCTCAGCCAGACTGGTCTCACCTGAAACCACCTTGGAGACACCATGGCCCCACAAATCCATGCCACCAGACCTCAGAAAGGCATTTTCCAGCTTACTCTCGTCGTCCCAGTCCCGGATCATCGCCCTTTCGCCCTCACCGATGGCAATGGCCTCGAATAATGGTATCCGCCCGATAAAACCACGCTGCTCACAATGCGGACAACCCTTCGGTTCGAATATGGTGTCAGGCAATACGTCCTCACTCATTGCGCCGGCCATTAGCTCAAGTTCCTGTGGTGACGGGTGGCGCCCCAATTTACATTGCGGGCAGAGTTGCCTGATTAGCCTTTGCGCGGCCGTCAATTCGAGTGTCGAGGCCAGCAAATAGCCCTCTATTCCAAGATCTAGTAGCCGAGTCACAGCACCTGCCGCTGTATTCGTGTGCAGCGTTGACAATACCAGATGTCCAGTCAAGGCAGCCCGGATTGCAATATCGGCCGTCTCCCTATCTCTGATCTCACCGATCATGATGACATCCGGATCGTTTCTCAGGATCGAGCGCAACGCTGCCGGATAACTCAGCCCGATATCGGGCTTAACCTGCAACTGCGAAACGCCTGGCAAGGTGTATTCGATCGGATCTTCGACAGTGACGATCTTTAGTTCCGGGTTGCGAATTGCATTTAAGGCCGCGTACAAGGTTGTGGTCTTGCCGCTCCCTGTCGGCCCCGTGATCAGGACGATCCCGTGAGGCTGTTTAAGCACGGTTTTGAGGGTAGACAATCCCTGCGTCGACAGACCGATGCGCTCTAGTTCCAATTGCACCGTCTCCTGTCCCAGCAGCCGCAAAACGATGGACTCGCCATGCAGTGTTGGAAAGGTGGCCACGCGCAGGTCGATGTTGCGGCCCCTAACAGGAAACTGGATACGTCCATCTTGAGGCAGCCGCTTCTCAGCGATGTCCAGTCGGGCCATCAGCTTGACCCGTGAAGCGACCGGCTCCACCCAGCGAACAGACAGCATTTCCATCTCCTGCAATAGACCATCAACGCGGTAACGAACACTTAATCCGTTCCCTGTTGGTTCAAGGTGTATATCTGATGCATGCCGGTCGCTGGCCGTCATGATCAATCGATTCACCAGGCGAATTACCGGTGCATCGGATGCGTGATCGGCTAACCTGTCGAGGTCTTCTTCAACCACCTTGGTCGAACCGAGGTCAACAGACAACAGCGAGTGGGCAGACTCGTTGGCCGCCAGAGCCTGCTGATGGAAAAAGTCCTCCAGATCCGATTCATAGGCAACCCGACGAACGACACGTTTTCTGGTAAGAAACTCAATGCCAGCCGCAACGCTATCGTCGGCTGGATCCGCCATGGCAAGCTCAATTGTTGCCTCATTGACCGAAAGCGGTAAAACCTTCTTGCTCTTTAAATACTGCGGATTGAGGTCGGCAATGTGAGGGGCCTGGCTCGGAAATTCGTGACGCCTGACAATCTTGATGCCCAGCAAACTGGAAAAGGCGGATGCCATCTCCTGTTCGGTCACCAGGCCTAAACGGGTGACCACAGAAGCCATGGATACACCACTCTGTTTAGCAGCGGTCTGTACCCGTTCTAGAGACTCAGGCGTTAGGAGGCCACTCTGCAATAGTGCGGTGACGACTTGGTGCTCAGTTAAGACAGGTGTCATGATGAACGGATTAAGTTAACAAAAGTGATCCATAGACTACGCAACTAATCAAAGCTATACAACGATAATTTCCAAAGATTGTCTTTGAGTTGTGTCGTCGTTACCAATGTTACGGGCGTTGCTCAAAGAGCATCCAAGGGTATACCGATCGGCTCACGGTTTTCGTCATATCGATACCATTTTAGGCGCAGGTCATGGACATTCACTTCCTGTATCTCCGTCCATTTCGTTGGAGCCAGCTCGATACCGTAATCGCCGCGACGACTTTTTCCATAAAAACTAACCCAAGTTGGATACTGCCAGAAGAGCTTATCGAAGGTTCCACATTTCACATAAATTTATCCAGTCTGAAATGTCAACCTACCAATGATCTTGTAAGCCTTGTCCGGACAAAATATCACGCAATATTTTGGTTTTGTTCTTCATAGCCCAAGGGCGTCTGATAGCCGATAGTTGAGTGATACCTCTGACGGTTATAAAACACCTCGATGTACTCAAAGATCTCCTGTTTGGCCTCATCTCGGGTCTGGTAGTGCCAGGGATGAATCAGTTCGGTCTTCAGCGTATGGAAGAAGCTCTCAGCAGGAGCATTGTCCCAACAATTGCCTCTGCGACTCATGCTGCAAATGGAGCGTCCCGATATCCATATCCCCTGACTAGCCCGTGGCCCTGTGGCTGCACACTTAAACGCGCACTACATCCCTATCGACTGGCATTGAAACGCCACGCCGCTATTCATTTTTATTACGTTGCGCCGGTTACCGTGTAGCTGGTACGGTTGCCCGCCGCATCGTATACATAGGCGATCACCACCCCGTTGCCGTAGGTAGCTGTGGAGAGTCGGCCCAGCGTGTCGTAGGTGTAGGCTACTGAACCAAGTAATGCCAATGTTCGTCACATTCTAAGTGAGGCCTCATCCTCTTCTGTCCAGCTCTCTGGGGGCCAAACACCTCTTTCTTGCATCGATTTTTTTCGAACACCGGGTGTGTTCTCTTGATTCGTATATAAGCGTATGTTTGGGTTAAGTTCACCAATTTCGAACCATCGTTCGACTTGCCAAAACAGGTGTATTAGATGCGCCACGGCCTTTTCCACAGAATATTTCGTAGTGCGAAATCCAAATAAAGCATTAGGACTGAACCAAAACATGGAATATGGCAAACTGTAAAGTCTGCCATGTTGCACAAGATGAGCTATTTGCACATTTTTCCTACTCACGAATCGACCGTAGGCGTCGATAATTCCATTTGCTGGCACAACTCCAAAATTCAGGACAAATTTCGGTCTGTTGTGCTTGTCAAATTGCACTTCTATTATTTCATCACGCTCTTCACCTGACCGCCGGTAGGGATAGAATTCGTTTCGTTTTTTCTCAGGCTGGAATCCCAGCCCGAGTACATGCATTCCAAAATCATCAACAATGGCTTCTTTTAATAATGACGTAAGTTGCTCCATCAATGCTTACCTATCAGGCGGTCTATTTTAGTGCCGAACCCACACTCCCACTAAAACGCCGTCCGGACGTGTTTCTTAGATTTCCCATTCAGATTCCCAGTCACCCAACAACCCAACTCTGCGATAAACGTCATCAACATTCCTTCCTTTACACATCTTTATATAAGATTCAATGTACCCAATTATTTTTTCGTAAGAATAAATACCTACAATAATTTTCCCATGTCCAATTACACAATCATTCTCTCTTAGTTCTTCAATAATCCAACTGGGAGTACAAGCTTCAATATCGAAACGCTCAGAACCGTCGCGCCCCCCGATTCCAACGAACACTTCCAAATCAATCGAAAATTTTAAAGGGTCAGCAGGTCTATATTTTTCAATTTCCGCATTCTCCGCACCAGAATCTATTAACGTTATGTGGCGTATTACTGCTTGCAACATATCCATTCCTTGTGAATTATTTTTCATACCCAGCCTGCAACCGATAAACATTGAATTTGTTGGCTACTTACCCACAAAAGAACCGACAGTCCCACCGATTGTGCCGCCAAGAATACCCTCTCCAACCTGTGTGCCTAGCGGCGTAACATTGGCATGAATATTCGTGATAATGTTTGGCTTACCAGATAATTTAGGAATACTAGATTCAAAGTTTGCCTGTGTGCTTCCTGTTTTCTTAAGCGCTGGTGCCCGATATGAGTACTGCCCCCCTTGACTTGTGAATGATCGGCCAAGTTGATTGGCCTCCGCCTTTGTGACATTTTGACTGATAGCGCTAGTAAACTTTGGCTCAGCACCCGATGTCACTAGGTTACGTCCAGTGTTAGTAAGCTTATTTATCTCACCAAGCTTGTTCACGGTATTTATTTTTGACGCAATTCCCGCCCCGACAGCCCCCAGCCCAGCGGAAACCCCAACACTTGTCCAGCTTACATCCGAGAAACTGCCTCCATTCGAGTACAACTGGATTCCAAGGTCAAGACCTCCGCCAATAAACGCGCCTATAACGCACGATGGGCAATTTCCCGTCGGATCGGTCAAATTCACCGGATCATTCCCCACATACCCATACAGGTTCATATCATCCGCATAGCCGATAGGATCGGTCTGCAGGAACCTGCCCAGCGCCGGGGAGTAGATGCGGGCCTTATAGTAGTAGAGGTTGAGCTGGCCCAAGAGCTGCTGGCCGGTGTAGCGAAAGCGCACGCCGGTGGTGACGTTGGGTTCGCCGTAGGGGCCGTAGGTGTAGGTGGCGGTGCTGGTGCCTGCGCTGTTGGCGGTGGCGACGATACTGCCGAGGTGGTCGGCGTAGAACCAGCTTTTGTTGGTGGTGGTGCTGCCTTCGTACCAGACCAGCGGTTCGTCGATGCCGGGGCCGTGGACGTAGCGGCGCAGGACGTTGCCGACGCTGTCATATTCGGCGGCCAGATCGACGCCGTCGTAGAGCAGGTTGGTGGTGGACCCGCCGATGACGGTCTGGCGCAGCCGCCCTTCGGCGTCATAGGCGAGGGTGGCGGTGAGGCCGGTCTTGGTGGCGCTCTTGAGGCGGTTGTCGGTGTCGTAGCCGTAGCTCCAGACGCCGTCGCCGCTGAGGTTGCCGTTGGTGTCGTAGCCGAGGGTGGCCCCGGCGGCGGCGGTGTATTGGTTGAGGCCGTTGGCGGTGTAGCTGCGGGCACCGTTGGTGTAGCCGGTCCATTGGTAGAGGTCGTTGTTCCAGCTGTGGCCGGTGATCTCCTGGGCCTGGTTGCGGCTGTAGGTGTGGGTGACGTCCTGGGCGGTGCCGGTGAGGTTGTGGCCGAGGCTGGCCAGGGCGCTCTGGGTGGTGTAGCCGTAGCCGGTGGTGGTCAGGCCGTTGCCGCGGGTGACGGTGGTGCGCCGCGAGAGGTCGTCGTAGGCGTAGCTGGCCAGGGTGGTGGCGCCCAGTTCGAGGAGGGCGGTCGGACGGTTGAGGGCGTCGTAGGTGGTGGTGACGTAGAAGCTGGTTTCGGGCCAGGTCTGGCGGGTGCGGTTGCCGGCCGGGTCGTACTGGTAGGCCATGGTCTTGCCGCCGGCGCTGGTGCTGGTGAGCCGCCCGGCGTTGTCCCAGGCGTAGCTGATGCCATAGCTGGCGTTGGCGTAGTTGGCGGCGGTGCGGCGGCCGAGCAGGTCGTAGCTGAAGCTGACGTTGTCGGCTACGGTTGGGTAGCTGCGGGTCAGGAGGCGGTTGAGGTTGTCGTAGGCGAGCGTGACGGTCTGGCCGTTGCGCTTCCTCACGCTGGTGACGTTGCCGTTGGCGTCAAAGCCGTACTGCTCGTAGTCGGTGGCAGAGGAGCTGTTGACGGTAGTCGGGTTTGGATAAAGGGTTTTGAGTTTGCGATCATGACCGTCGTACTGGTAGGTGGTCAGGTTGTTTTTGGCGTCCTTGACGGTGGCGGGCAGGCCGTTGACGGTGTAGGTGTAGGTGGCGTAGGTCTGCGCCAGCGTTGTACCGACGGCGCGTTTGACGGACTGGACGCTGTCGTCGGCGTTGTAGACGGTCTCGCTGATGCGGTTGCCCCCCTCCCCTGCGGTGAGGTTTTCGGTCACCCGCAACGGCCGGTCGAGGTCGTCGTAGAGATAGTCGGCCACCGCCACTGGGGCGGCGGCGGTTGGGCAGGTGGTGTCGAGCGCGGTCTGTCCGGGACCCCAGGCCTTGAGCAGTTTGCCGCTGTTGGTATAGGTGCTGCAGGAGACCAGCCATTGGGTGCCGATCTGGGCGGCGCTGCGTATTACCCGACCGTCGGCGTCATAGGCCTGGCGGGTGAGTTTGCCCAAAGCATTGGTGGTCTGGGTCACGCGGCGTTCGGCGTCGTAGGCGTAGGTGACGGTATCGGTGACGTCGCTGCGCGGGCCGTTGAGCTGGGTGAGGTTGCCAAAACCGTCATAGGTGAAACTGGTGGTGAGGTTGAGCGTGCCAGTGCCGGAATCGACCACGGCAGTCGCGGGCACATACTTGTTGGCCGTGTTGTAGCTGGTGGTGGTGACCACGGTGGCGGTGGCGCTGCTCTTGCTGGTAACGCTGCTCTGCAGGTAGAAGGTGGGGAAACCTGCCGGTGTGTAGGCGATGTAGCCATAGGTGGTGGTGGGCTGTACGCCCGCGGCATCCGCTGGGGCAAGCACCGTCAGGGGGTTGCCCTGGGCGGTATAGGTAAAGGTGGTCAGCTTGCCGCGTGGGTCGGTGACGCTGGCCACTTTGTTGAAGGTTGATTCATAGGTGGTATTAGTGACCAGGTTGACCAGGCCTGAACCGGCCTTGGGGATCTGGGTGATGGTCTTGACGTTGTGGGTGCAGCGCTTCTGGGCGGCGCAGGGGGCGTCATCATAGACGTAGGTGGCGCTGTTGCCCTCGGGCAGCACGGTGCTTACCGGCCGTGACTGGCCATCATAGGTGGTGGTCGTGGCGCGGCCCAGCGGGTCGATGCGCTTGGTGACCTTGCCCAGGCCATTGAGGTAGGAGACCCGGCTGATGTTGCCTGGCCCCACTTCCTCGGAGCGCCAACCCGCAAAGTAATAGGTGTAGAGCTTGCCGTTGGCGTTGGTCTGGGTCTGCACCCGGCCCAGGGTGTCGTAGACGTTGGTGAGGAAGGCCACCGCTGGCGTGCTCGGGTAGTAGAGCTTGGTCATGCGTCCGGGCAGGTCGTACTGGAAGGTGGTGTTCCTGGCCGTGGCGTCGGTGAAGGTGGCGAGGTTGCCGCTGGCGTCATAGAGATACTTGACGTTGCGGGCGCCGTCGGCGACCTGGGTCACCCGTCCCGTGGTGTTGGTGAGTGTCAGGCTGCGGCCCAGGCTGTTGGCGACATGAGTGAGGTCGTTGCCAGTGTAGGTGAAGTTGGCCTGCACGCCGCTGGGGTGCAGATAGGTGGCGATCTTGCCGGCGGTGTTGAAGTTGAGCCTGGCCTTGTTCAGCGTCTCGTAGCTGTAGCTGGTGTCGGCATTTTTGATGAGCTTGGCGGCATTGCCGGGCGGGGCGTTGTAGGTGCCGTCGGGCAGCTTGACGAACACTTCGCCGTTGAGGCCCTGACGCACGATGACGGTGTTGCTGAGGAGCTGGTCGCCGAACCAGCGCTGGCCGAGGGTGGCGATGACCATCTTGTCCAGGGGTTTGGCCACATCGCTCAACAGATCAAATGAGACCATCTTCTCGACGATGCTGGTGACGGCGTCCAGCGCCGAGTCTTCACCCAGCCCCTGGAAGCCGTCCGAGCCCACCGTGGTGCTGGCGGCGAGGTTGTGTGTCCAGCCCTTGCCCAGCGGGCCGCTCTGGGTACGCAGCCCTGAACTATAGAGCTTCTCGAAGTTCAGGCTCAGGGGGAAGGCGCCCACGCCCGTGGTGATGTCGCTGCGGGCGTAGAGGTAGTGGCCATTGGCCATGTCGATGGGGTCGCCGAAGGTTTGATACGGGAACGTCTGGATCAGCTCGTTGGGGCTGATGGAGAAATTCAGGCCGTTATCGTCAAATATCGTGGGCGCCAAGATCTCAGAGGCAAAACCACCCGCCAGACCACCGCCAATGATGGCGCCGATGCTGGTGCTGGTGCCGCTGACCAGGATATTGAAGTAGCCGGCGCCACTCCAGCTGTTCTCGGTGATATTGCAGCGCGCGGGCAGGATCAGGCGACGACCGGCATTGACCGCCGCCTGGAAGGTCGGTTGCCAAGCGGCGCAGGAGACCAGGTTGGGTTGCACGGCAGTGGCATAATTTGCCAACTTAGCATCGTAGAAACGCTCATTGTTAATCGCGGCGATGTCAATCAGCTTCACGGTGGAGACTGCGCTCACCCCGGCAATCTGCTGCACCGCCGTGGACTCGAAGATACTCGAGTGCATAGCAGCGCTGAAGAAGGCGGCTGACTCTTTGGCGGTGTCAGCGCTCTGACTGACCACGCTCAGCATGTTGCCCGGCAGGTCGACGTAGGGAGAGGTGTTGTAGCCAGCGATGCCGATCTGGTGGTGGAACAGGGTGTTGGTCTTGGCCAGACGATCATTAATATAGTCGGCCTGGTTGACCTGGGCGATCCAGGTGGCGGAGAGCACCGCCAGGGTCGAACCCAGCACCGCTTCGCTGGTGTCGGCATTGCCGGCGGCCTTGGCATTATCCAGCTGCGTGCGGTACTGCTCGACAAGCCCACGGCCCGCGGTCCCCCAGCCATTGCCGATCAGGAAGGTGCCACCCGCCTTGATGGACTGGGTGAAGTTCTGGTTGGCATAGGTCGAGGCGTAGGCACCATGGGTCACAGTGAAGGTGACGTTGGCGTTAGTACCGGGAGTGATTGCCGTGCCAATGGCCTGACTCACGCCATCAAGCATCAGTACCGGCTGGTTGGAGGCGTTGTAGGTGATGCTCAACCGCTTGCCGTAGAGCGCGTCCGAGGTGTAGGTCGTGTCGATCCCCTGGTACTGCATGCGCAGGGTGGGCCGGTAGTTGGCCGGGATGTCCGTGGTCCACTCGGTCAGCGCCACCGCGGTGTCCTGGTAGGGCAATACGGTCTGGCGCAGGTTGGCGCCGCTGTGCGGGGTGATGGTCATGCCGCCCACCACGTCTTCCAGCGTCCCGGCAGGTTTGTTGCTGCGCAGGTAGTTGGTGAGGTTGGTGGCGTAGCTGGTGAGGTTGGTGCGGATATTGGGGCGGTTGATCCCCTGCACGTAGTCGGCGGTGACCGTGGTGCCGGTCTTGGCCGCCGTCAGGTAGCTGGCGGCGTTGTAGCCGGTGGCTGCCGCCAGATCGATGCCGCTCTTGAGGGTATGGGGTTTGTAGCTCGGGTCAAAATAGTAGGCGATGCCGCCGATAGTGGCCTTCACCCAGACATGGTCGATCTTCATGCTCACCAGCGCCGCGGTGGAGCCGGGGCAGCTACCCGCCGCCGTCGCAGTCACCGAAGCGATGGGGATCTGACCTTGTGATAACAGGTTGATCACCGCGCAGACATTGCTGGTATCAACCCCCAGCCAGGTGTTGACCTGGGCCGCCGTCAGGTTGATCCGCCCCTTGACGTAGCTGGCGGTGTAACCCGCCTGGCGCAGCAGCGACACCATCAGCGCCGCCTGGTCGTAGGCGGTGCCCTGATTGTCCAGAATCGCGCCTACCGCCCCCTTTTGTACCCCCCACACCGGGTAGTACTCGATGTTGTTGCGCACATATTCGTAGATGAGGTCAGGGTTATTCTTCAGCGCCCGCGCCAGTTCGGCGATGGAGGCCGGGCCGACGGGGGCGGCGGTGGCGAGTGTCTGGAGAGTGCCGTCGGTGCTGCCCTGGTTCAGGTTGGCAGGCACAGGGCGCGAGCGGATCGCCCGTTCGGATTCTGCCGGGGTCACCGGCGGCATGATGGCGCGGTTGACGCCGGGTTGGGGACTCTCGGGGGCAACCGGCTGCTTGGCGCCGAGGGCGGACGCTTGGGATTGGGCCGCCTGGGCGGGCTGCACCGCCAGCTGACCACCACCAAAACGGATGTTACCGTCTGCGGCATAGACAACTGACGCACCGACAGCCAACACCACCCCTGCCATGCGGCTGAGTTTCCTGATATCCATATCCGTTTCCCCTGACTAGCCCGCAGACCCTGTGGCTGCACACTTAAATGTCCACTACATCCCTATCGGCTGGCGTTGAAACGCCAAGCCGCTGTTCATTTTTAGTACGTGATTGCTGCGGCGTCTCCACGCCGCGCGGTTTAAATCGGTGCGCCGGTTACCGTGTAACTGGTACGGTTGCCCGCCGCATCGTATACATAGGTGATCACCACCCCATTGCCATAACTGGCCGTGGCGAGCCGACCCAGAGTGTCGTAGGTGTAGGCCACGGAACCTGCCTGGATAGCGCCAGACAACAGGGTCAGTACCGCCCCCAGCATCAGTCGCTTCAT
>JANOSY010000029.1:0-26261 GCA_031416075.1 Tenderia sp. (SeqCode)
TCACCGTTGAAATTCCTGGTCTTCCCGGCAAATCGTCTCGCTATTGATATCGCACTCTTCCCCTTGAATCAGGCTGACCGTAGCGCTCGGTCAAACCTAGTGAGTCCCCCGGCTAAGCCGGGGGATTACCTTATTTATTTACATTAAAATTTCTGGATTTCGAAGTTGGCACTTACCTTGCATTTGTTATGACAGAGTTTAATATAGTGTAGATATAAGGTGATGTGATGGCTTCAGGATTGGATAATTATTTTGGTGTTCACGAGCAAGCGTTAAGATTGCGTTCACAGCGTACAGAAATTTTAGCATCCAATCTGGCAAACGCAGACACTCCCGGTTACAAAGCAAAAGATATTGATTTTGAAGGTGCTCTAAGAAGTGCTATGGGCAGTGGTGGTGGGCAGGCCCCAGCGTTAAAAACCACCAGTTCAGGTCATATTGGAAATATAACCGGTAGCAGTCTTGATGCCTGGGTTAAATACCGTGTACCACACCAACCGGCGCTTGATGGAAACACTGTTGAATCACATATAGAACAGGCCGCGTTTGCTAAAAATGCGGTGGAGTATCAGGCAACGCTTCAGTTTCTTGGTGGCAAATCAAAAAGCCTTATTCAGGCGATAAAAGGGAGTGAGTAATCATTATGTTTAATATTTTTGATGTGTCAGGCTCGGCCATGAATGCTCAAAGTATACGATTGAACACAGTCGCCAGTAATTTGGCCAATGCGGATACTATCAGCAGTAGTCCAGATACGGTTTATCAAGCTAAACACCCTATATTTTCAGAGCTACTTCAGGAAGAAGGGAGTAAGCAGCGTGCATCAGGGGTACAGGTAAAAGAAATTATTGAAAGCAAAGCACCACCATTAATTAGGTATGAGCCAAATCATCCATTGGCAGATGAAAAGGGGAATATTTATTCGCCAAATATAAATATGGTGGAAGAGATGGCTAATATGATGTCAGCCTCACGCTCATACCAAAATAATGTTGAAGTCTTTAATACATCAAAACAATTATTAATGGCTACTTTGAACCTGGGTCGTTAATAGAATGGGAGATACGTAATGTCACTGAATGTTGATGCTTCAGTTCTGGAAGGAATAGGGCTTACTGCACCGCAGAAACGGGCGGTTCCGGGAAATCAGAGTGATGAAGATACATTTATGAAACTGATTCTCACGCAATTGCAGAATCAAGATCCGACTAAGCCGATGGATAATAGCCAGTTTTTAAGTCAATTGGCACAGTTTAAGTCGGTTTCAGGAATAGATGAATTAAAGAAATCTGTTGATGCCATGGCAGAATCATTTCAATCAAACCAGGCATTACAGGCTTCATCATTAGTAGGGCGCTGGGTCATGATTGAAAGTAATAGTGGTCAGCTCTGGGATAAAGTTGGAATGGCAGGTGCTGTTGATGTTCCATCATCATCCAGCAAAGTTACAGTTTCTGTAAAAGATTCCAGTGGCCAGATTATTAAACAGATAGATCTTGGGCCGCAGGAAAAGGGTGTTGTTAGTTTTAATTGGGATGGCATGGATGATGAAGGTAATTCATATAAAGTTGGTAAATACTTTATAGAAGCAAATGCAAACATTGCTGGAAAAACTCAGGCGTTAATCACAAATACAGTGGTTCCGGTTGAGAGTGTGATTATGGGGAAAGTAGGAACAGGTCTGACAGTTAATACATCGGGTTTTGGAAAAGTTAGCTTGTCTAATGTTAAACAGATTATGTAAGTGTGTTGTAAAGGAGAACGGTCATGCCATTTCGTATAGCACTTAGTGGGTTAAACTCATCCACTGCTGATTTAAAGTCGACAGGCAATAATATTGCGAATGCCAGTACTACTGGGTTTAAGTCTTCACGTACTGAGTTTGTTGATGTTTTTGCTGTAGGCTATGGGGGTATCTCTGCTACGGCGATTGGTGGTGGAGTCAGACTTGCGTCGGTTACGCAGCAATTTTCTCAAGGGAATGTTGACTTCACGGATAATAATCTTGATCTGGCGGTTAATGGGCAGGGTTTTTTTGTGTTAAGTGATGGAGGAACCAGAGTATTAACTCGAGCAGGGGCCTTTAAGTCTGACCGCGAAGGAAATGTTGTAAATAGCAGTGGCCATAAATTGCAAGTATTCCCCGCTATTACAACAGCCAGTGGAACTTCATTTGATACCGGAAGACTGACCGATTTACAGCTTTCAACCAATGAAGGCGTTCCAAAATCAACTGATGAGATAAGCTCAAAATTAAATTTAAATGCAGCTGAGATAACTCCTCTGGTAGCATTTAATGCCGCGCTTACTACCCCTGATCCGGCTTCGTATAATAGTTCCACTTCGTTGACTATTTATGATTCATTAGGTGCGCAACATGCCGCCACTCAATATTTTGTAAAGACCAGCCCAAATAGCTGGGATGCATATCTTAAAATTGATGGTGCAACAGTGACTGGATCACCGGCAAATCTGACGTTTACTAATCAAGGTCTTCTTAATCCATCTCTTAGCTCAGGTAGTAATGGAGTTGTTACGATGGGACCTACGACAACAATATCGTCGACCACCGGATCGTCTGAAATAACGCTTGATCTTGATTTTTCTAATTTGACCCAATACGGGAGCCCTTTTTCTGTTAGTGCTCTGCAGCAAACAGGATACTCAACAGGTCGTTTGAGTGGTATTGATATCGATTCCGGCGGAATAGTCTCTGCTCGTTATACCAACGGACAGTCCAAAACACTTGGAAAAGTGGCACTCGCTAATGTTGCAAACCCGCAAGGGTTAAGTCCGCAAGGAGATACGGTCTGGGGTGAAACATTTTCTGCTGGGGACCTTATTCTTGGTGAAGCAGGCACTTCTAGCTTTGGATTAATGCAATCCGGAGCGCTGGAATCATCGAATGTTGATATTGCGGGAGAGTTGGTTAATCTGATCACAGCACAGCGTAATTTTCAAGCTAATGCGCAGGTCATTAGTACGGCGGATGCCGTGACGCAGACGATTATTAACATTCGATAGTTATTGATTATTTCACTACTGCATAGGAGGACTTTAGTCCTCCTTTTTTATTGCCCATAATTTGCCGTTAATGTGGCATATCTTTTCCGCTTTCTATCTCTTTGATGTAAACAAGTTAGCTATCTTGTTCTGCTGCAATGGTTTTTTATTGGCACTGGTATTGCATTGATTTAATGGCGACTCTATGGTGTCAAATAAACCATAACGAGGTGATGAATGGATAAGGTTTTATATCTGGCTAGCAGTGCAGGCAAAGAGATTATGTTTGCCCAGACACAAAATTCTAATAATCTTGCCAACGCCAATACTATTGGTTTTAAGGAAGACCTTGCGTATGCCAAGAGCCTTCCAGTGTTCGGTGATGGATTATCAAGTCGTGTCTATGCTATCACTGAAGGTAAGGGATCGGATACTTCATCTGGGTCGTTAATGAGCACGGGACGTGAGTTGGACGTTGCTATTAATGGAAAAGGGTGGTTTGCAGTACAGGGATTGGATGGCAATGAAGGTTATACCCGTGCTGGGGATTTGCGTGTTACCCCGAGTGGTCTTTTGACTACGGCGGCAGGACATCCCGTTATTGGCAACAGTGGTGGCCCGATTACAGTTCCGCCTTATGAAAAACTTGATGTAGGTAGTGATGGCACAATTTCTATTCGTCCTATTGGGCAGGCACCATCAACTTTAGCGGTTGTTGATCGTATTAAGATGGTTAAGCCAGATGAGAAAAAAATAGAGAAAGGTGAGGATGGTCTTTTTCATACCAATGATGGCGTGCCTGTGGTCGCTGATGCAGGTGTTTCTATGACATCAGGCGTCTTGGAAACAAGTAATGTGAATGTTGTTGCAAGCATGGTCTCAATGATGGAATTGGCAAAAAAATTTGAGATGCAGGTGAAAATTATGGAGAAAGCTAACGAAATCAGCACGGCATCACAACAAATTATGAAGATGAGTTAAGCAACGCAAGGAGTTAATTATGAATTCAGCATTATGGGTGGCAAAAACGGGTCTTGATGCACAGCAAACACGGATGACTGTGATTGCAAATAACATGGCAAACGTCAATACCACTGGTTATAAACAAAGCCGTGCTGTATTTGAAGACCTTCTCTATCAAAATGTTAGACAAGCGGGTGGACAGTCATCACAGGACACTGTTTTGCCTTCTGGTCTGATGTTAGGTACAGGGGTTCGTACTGTAGCCACTGAAAAGCTTTTTACTCAGGGTAATTTACAGCAGACGGGAAATCAGTTGGATGTGGCAATCCAGGGGCGTGGTTTTTTTCAGGTTTTACGCCCAGATGGTAGTTTGGGTTACTCTCGCGATGGCAGTTTTCAAGTGGATGCTCAAGGTCAGTTAGTGACTTCGAGTGGTTATTCTGTTCAGCCGGCAATTACGATTCCGAGTGGTGCTGTTTCTGTTTCTATTGGCAGTGACGGTGTTATTTCAGCGATGCAGTCTGGCCAAACGGCACCTACACAGGTAGGGAATATTCAACTTTCCGATTTTATAAATCCAAGTGGATTACAGCCAGTAGGCGAGAATCTTTTTCTAGAAACAGCAGCCAGTGGTGCGCCACAATCCGGTAATCCAGGTCTTAATGGTATTGGCAGTGTTATTCAAGGGGCATTGGAGAGTTCAAATGTGAATGTGGTAGAAGAGATGGTTGGAATGATTGAGGCACAACGCGCTTATGAGATGAACTCAAAAGCCATCTCGACCGTTGATCAAATGTTGCAATACGCGTCTAACAACCTCTAATTTTGGGGATAATGATGAGTAATAAAGGTAGTATAAGTGCAATCACCACAACAATCATATTGAGCTCTGTAATAATGTCAGGATGCTCAACGTCATCTGTACGTCCAATATCACAGGGATTTGAAGCATCAAGGCCGAGTTATTACAGCCCATCACCACCTCAAAATGGTGCCATATTTCAGGCAGGTTATGAAATTTCACTTTATGAAGATATGCGTGCCCGTCGCGTTGGAGATATTCTTACAATTATATTAAGCGAAAAAACTAATGCATCCAAGAAGGCAGCAACTAATACGGCAAAAGACAGTTCTGTTGACATTAAAACACCAACGCTTCTTGGTAGGGAGTTTAAGTTTGATTTGCCACGTCCTTTTGCTTCGGCACTTCCAGATTTATCTTTAGATACATCGCTGAACAGTGCAAACTCTTTTAAGGGTGAAGGGGATTCGGCGCAAAGCAATAGTCTGACTGGAAGTATTACGGTGACAGTGTCTGAGGTGTTGCCCAACGGGAATCTATTTGTAAAGGGGCAGAAGCGCCTGACCATTAATCAGGGGAATGAGTATGTTCAATTCTCTGGGATTGTGCGCACTGCAGATATTAATCCAGACAATTCTGTTGTATCTACAAAGGTTGCGGATGCCAATATTGCTTATATCGGTGAGGGTATGGTGGCTGATGTTAATAGTCAAGGCTGGTTGGCACGATTTTTTAACGGTAAATGGTGGCCTTTTTAGTGGCAGAGGACGTTGATATGTGGTTGAATATAAAAATATCTTTGATGGTAGTGCTTCTGCTGTTTACGCAAAGTGTGTTGGCTGAGCGTATAAAAGACTTAGCATCGGTAGCAGGGGTGCGGAGCAATCAATTAATTGGATATGGCATAGTTGTCGGTCTTGATGGTTCAGGAGATCAGACCAGTCAAACTCCTTTTACCGTTCAAAGTGTTAAAACGATGCTAGCACAATTTGGAGTTCAGATACCCGCCAATGTTAATCCGCAATTAAAAAATGTTGCGGCGGTTTCAATTCATGCGGAACTTCCAGCATTTGCCAAACCAGGGCAGAATATAGATATTACAGTGTCATCCTTGGGTAATGCTAAGAGTTTGCGTGGTGGTAGTCTGTTAATGGCACCGCTTAAAGGAGCTGATAATCAGACGTACGCAATGGCGCAAGGAAGTTTGATTGTAGGCGGGTTGGGCGTTGGTGGTGGTGATGGATCAAAAATCTCTATTAACATCCCGAGTGTTGGCAGAATTCCAGGAGGAGCCACAGTAGAACGCCCGGCTCCAACAGCATTTGGTAGTGAAACGAGTTTAGTGCTGAATCTGTTTAAACACGATTTTACGACGGCTAGCCGTCTTGCTAATGTGATTAATGAAAAGATTGGCATGGGTACAGCCACACCTATGGATGGCTCATCGGTTATGGTTCAGGCACCACGTGATGTAGGACAACGTGTGGCCTATGTTTCATTATTGGAGAACTTAACACTGGAACCTGGTGAAGCATCGGCACGTATAATTATTAACGCACGTACTGGAACGGTGGTGATTGGTCGTCATGTACGTGTGACATCGGCAGCAGTGACTCATGGAAGCATGACGGTGACGATTAGTGAAAAAGCAAATGTGAGCCAGCCAGGGCCATTGGCGGGTGGTGGGACAGTGGTGGTGCCTGCCTCAGACATTAAAGTATCTCAGGAAAATAACAAAATGTTTCTATTCGAACCAGGAATTTCATTGGGAGATATTGTTCAGGCGATTAATAACGTTGGTGCGGCCCCTGGTGATTTGGTTGCTATTTTAGAGGCACTTAAAGAGGCCGGTGCACTACGGGCTGAGCTGGTGATTATTTAATGACTATTGCGATTAATGGTGGTGACATTTATACAGATGTCAGCTCTTTGCGTAATCTGAAGCGAGAGGCCGCACAGGGATCATCACAGGCGCTTGAAAAGACGGCAGAGCAATTTGAGGCGCTGTTCCTTCAAATGATGCTTAAGTCTATGCGTCAAAGTTCCAGTGGTGATGGAATGTTTGAGAGTGATCAGACCCGTTTTTACCAGCAGATGTTTGACCAGCAGATTTCCATCGACATGGCAAAAAAAAGGCAAATTGGCATTGCTGATATGCTTGTTAAGCAGTTGGGTAAGGATAAAGTAGAGAATGATATTCCATTAAACAGTGTCATAAATAGTGTGTCTGGACCATCTAACTATGTACCTCAAGATTTAATTAAGCCTCAGGTTGTTAATATGGCTGATAAAGTATCTGCTGTTGAATTATCCGATCCTTTCTCAACTGATACGGTATCAAAGTTATCAATAGAGTTAAAAATCAATCCAGTACATAGTAGCCGTATAGAGAAAAAAAGTTTTGATTCGCCAAACGACTTTATAGAAGAGCTTATGCCACTAGCAGAAAAATATGCAGCGGAGCTGGGTGTTGACCCACGTGTATTGTTGGCACAATCGGCTTTGGAGACGGGATGGGGTAAAAAAATAAATCGTGATATGGCTGGGGTGAGTAGCCATAACCTATTTAATATAAAAGCGGATCAACGATGGTCGGGAGATAAGGTAATGGTCTCAACGCTTGAGTATGAAAATGGCCGACCTATGCAACAAAGGGCTGTTTTTCGCTCATATCCAAATTTTGAAGAGAGCTTTAAGGATTATGTGGGGTTTCTGAAATCAAACCCCCGTTATCAACAAGCGTTGAGCAAAGCCTCTGATGGTGCCGCTTTTGTGCGCTCCCTGCATGAAGCTGGATATGCCACTGATCCTAGGTATTCAGCAAAGATTACGACTATTATGAGAAGTGATCTCTTGAGTGATCTTTCCCAAAAGATGTAGTTATTGATACATGTGCCGCTAGCATGGCTATGTGATTCTACATAAAGTGGTCATCCGTTTATATTGTGATGACGAGTGATGGTATAAGAGGTGATGCATGGCATCAGGTATGTTAGGTGTAGGGATTTCCGGGCTGCTTGCGTATCAACGCAGTTTGCAGACTGTTAGCCATAACATCGCCAATGCCAATACTGAGGGCTACAATCGCCAACGTGTAGAGCTTGGTACCCAGCTGCCACAGCGGGTGGGACCAAACTTTATTGGTAATGGAGTCACTATTGAGGGGGTTTCACGGGTTTATGATAGCTTCCTGACAAATCAAGTACGTACTTATACTGCCAGCTATAACCAGGCTGACATCTATGCACAGCATGCTGGGATGATAGATGAGTTGCTGGCAGACCCGAAGGTCGGGTTGATGCCAACTATTGAAGGATTTTTTAGCGCAGTTCAGGGGGTTGCCAATGATCCATCCGCAATCCCAGCTCGGCAGGCATTGGTTACGCAGGGTGAAACATTAGTAGATCGATTTAAGTACCTCGATAAACGTTATGAAGATTTACGTTCGCAGGTAAATCAGCAGCTTAATGGTAATGTGGCTGAAATTAATAGCTTTGCCAAGGCGATTGCCAGTGTTAATCGTGAAATTGTATTGAGTCCAAATGGGTTGCCCCCTAACGACCTGTTGGATAGTCGTGACATTCTCTTAAACAAGCTGTCGGAGCGGGTATCGATTACCACTTTATTGCAGGATAATGGGGCGATAGATGTTTTTATGGGGAAGGGGCAGATTTTGGTGTTGAATTTTGATGCCAATGAGCTTGTAATTACTAAAAATAAGTATGATATCAGCCAGTCTGAAGTGAGTATTAATTCGGGTATTGGTGGAAATCTTGAGATATCTGATTTTATTAGTGGTGGAAAGTTAGGTGGATTAATCGATTTTCGTAACAACGTTTTAGCACCAGCACATAATTCAATAGGGACACTGGCGATAGGTCTTGCAGAATCTTTCAATGCTCAACATAAGCTAGGCCAGGACCTTAATGGCAATATAGGGGCGGGGTTTTTTACAGATTCATCCCTGCAGGTATTGCCTGGACTAGGCTCTCCTTCAACAGTAACGGCTGGACTGGCTGATATACGGCAATTAACCAAAGATGATTATGTGCTACGTTTTGATGGTGGCAATAACTACAGTTTGATTCGCAGTTCAGATAAAAAACTGTTTTCCATTAATACCGGTGGTACATCTCCCTATACTACGGTGGCTATGGACGGTTTTAATTTGACCATTACTGCAGGAGCGGTTGTGGGTGACAGTTATCTTATCCGTCCTGGTAAAACCGGCGCAACGCAGCTTGATGTGAATATCACGAGTGCACGAGAGGTGGCGTCAGGATCTCCTATTCGTACTCAGAAATCTATCGGTAATATTGGCTCTGGGCAGATATCTCCTGGCAGCACTACCAATACAAGTACGTTACCTCTGGCTGGAGGGGGTATTACTCTAACGTACAACGCAGGAAACATTACGATAGCAGGTGCTTCGCCAGCCTCTGTTCCGTATGTTAATGGTGGCACAATCCTTCTCAACAATCCTGGAGATGGTACAGGAATTGAGGTGATGATAAGTGGTATGCCCAGTAATGGTGATACTTTTAATATTGGCAATAATAGCAATGGTGTTGGTGATAACCGTAACGCATTGCTGCTTGGCAAGTTACAAACACAACGTATTCTTGATGGTGGCAACGCGAGCTATGATGAGTTTTATGGCGGTATGGTCGCTGATGTGGGAATCAAGACTAATCAAGCGCGGGTGACTAATGAGTCCCAGTTACGGTTGTTGGACCAAGCAAGAAATTCACGGGATGCATTGTCGGGCGTTAATCTGGATGAAGAAGCGGCTAATTTGGTGAAATTCCAGCAGGCATACCAGGCGGCCTCTCAGATAATTGTTACTACTAACTCTATGTTTCAGTCACTATTAGCGGCGTTGCGAGGGTAATTTATGCGTATCTCCACTCAGATGATGCAACGGTTGGCGGTCGGTTCGATACTTGACCGCCAGTCTTCCTTGAGTCAGACCCAGCAGCAACTTGCAACAGGGAAGAGATTTTTAACGCCTGCTGAAGACCCCTCTGCATCGACCCAGGTATTGATGAACAATCAACGCCTCAGTATTACCAAGCAATATCAGATAAATGCTGATAGATCGATATCCCGTTTAGAATCGGAAGAGTCGATATTGGCAGCAGCTGGAAACTCACTGCAGCGTATTCGTGAGTTGGCAGTGCAGAGTCAGAACGACTCCTTGGGACAAGAGAGTCTTGATGCTATTGCTGCTGAAGTTAAACAACGATTGGATGAGTTGATCGATCTGGCTAATAGCAAAGATGGCAGTGGTGAGTATCTGTTTTCTGGGTTTCAGGGAAATACGGAGCCTGTTGTCAATAGTGGTCCGGGTGTTTACACCTATCAAGGTGACCAAGGTCAACGTAAACTGCAGGTGAGCCCCACGCGACAAACCGCAACATCTGATCCTGGGTCGGCCATATTTTTTGATCTTCCATACAGTGGTGGTGGTACTCAGAATGTATTTAAAACAGTTTATGACTTCTCCACTGCGCTTAATAACAATACTTCGGTGGGTTCAGTGCTGGATGATATTGATGCGTCAATGGATAAGTTGTTTAGTGTGCGAGCTGAAATCGGCGGACGTATCAACGCTATCAGTAGTCAGAAAGACATTAATGAACAGTACACTATTCAGCTTGAAGGGCTGCTTTCTGAGATACAGGACCTTGATTATGCAGAGGCGGTGGGGCGGTTGAATCTGCAATTAACAGGCCTACAGGCTGCCCAGCAATCGTTTCAGAAGATCCAGAGCCTGTCGCTTTTTAACTATTTATAGTGCCTGAAGACAATTTGTATACCGCTTTTTCATCGGACTCTATTTCTCGTTCACCATAGCATCACCCCTATTCAGGCCGTTATTACTATCCTCTGGCCGAAGTGACGAGAGAACATGCCCCGTCAATGTTTCGCCATCATGCAGTTCTATTTATCTGGCCATCGCCAATAATTCGTCAAAATATCCACTATGGCGTCTATTTTTATCTGGTGGAGGCCCGTTATAGGTGGCATGGAAATTGAATCGATCTGAGTTGACTGGTTATAAATTACCATAATGGCTTACAACAACTGTGCAGGTGTTAAGAATGTTTGATGGCAAATCAATATTGATTACCGGCGGCACAGGCTCCTTTGGGCAGCGTTATGTCAAAACCCTGCTGGAGCGTTACAAACCCGCCAGGCTCATCATCTATTCACGTGATGAACTGAAGCAGTACGAGATGCAGCAGCAGTACAACGGTCCGATGATGCGTTATTTTATCGGTGATGTACGGGATGGCGACCGATTGAAGCAGGCCACACGTAATGTCGACTTCATCATCCATGCTGCGGCCATGAAACATGTGCCGGCGGCGGAATACAATCCGATGGAGTGTATCAAGACCAATATCCATGGGGCCCAAAACGTGATCGAGGCGGCACTGGAGAACAATGTCGAAAAGGTGATTGCACTCTCCACCGACAAGGCGGCCAATCCTGTCAACCTCTATGGCGCTACCAAATTGGCCTCGGACAAGCTCTTCATCGCGGCCAACAACATTGTCGGTTCGCGTCAGACCCGCTTTGCCGTCGTTCGTTATGGCAATGTGGTGGGGTCACGTGGTTCTGTGGTGCCGTTTTTTAAAAAACTGTTGGCAGAGGGGGCGGCGGCGCTGCCCATCACCGATGAACGGATGACCCGTTTCTGGATCACCTTGCAGCAGGGGGTCGATTTTGTCTTGAAGGATTTTCACCGTATGCAGGGCGGTGAGCTCTATGTGCCCAAGATCCCTTCTATCAGGATCATGGATCTGGCGGAGTCGGTGGCACCTGGCATGCCGGTTGAGTTTGTTGGCATCCGCCCTGGCGAAAAGCTGCATGAGATTATGTGTCCCGCCGATGATTCACACCTGACACTCGATTTTGGTGACCACTATGTGATTGGCCCGACGATCCAGATGTTCAGAAATGTAGACTTCGAAACCAACCGTCTTGGCGAGAAGGGCAAGACGGTTGAGCAGGGTTTTTTCTACAGCTCCGGCAACAATCATGACTTCTTGTCAGTACCACAACTGGTGGAGCTCAACCGGGAGCTGGGGTTTTGATCCCCTACGGTCGTCAGTCGATCACTGCCGATGATATCGAAGCGGTTGCCGAGACTTTGCAATCGGACTGGTTGACCACCGGTCCCAAGGTCGATGAGTTCGAACGTGCTGTTGCCAGCTATGTCGGTGCTGACTATGGGTTGGCAGTTTGTAACGGCACTGCCGCGCTGCACTGTGCTGCCGTGGCGGCAGGTATTGGCCCCGGCGATGAGGTGATTGTGCCTGCCATCACCTTTGTGGCAACGGCCAATGCTGTTGTGTTTCAAAATGGTATTCCAATATTTGCCGATGTTGATCGCGATACACTCTTGATTGATCCCGACTCGGTTGAATCGAAAATTACGGCAAAGACCAAGGCGATATTTGCCGTCGATTATGCTGGACAGCCGTGTGATTACGCGGCGCTACGCACCATCGCTGATCGACACAAACTTATACTGGTGGCCGATGCCAGCCACTCCATCGGCGCTGCCTCTGAAGCTGCCTCTGATCAGGGCAAAGTAGGACAGTTGGCCGATCTGACTACCTTTAGTTTTCATCCGGTCAAACCCATCACCACGGGTGAAGGTGGCATGGTGGTGACCAATGACGAAACGATGTGGCGCACCATGCGCCGTTTCCGTAACCACGGCATCGACAACGATAGTCGTCAGCGCGAAGCATCAGGGCAGTGGTTCTACGAGATGGTTTCACTCGGTTACAACTACCGCATCCCCGATATTCTCTGCGCCTTGGGCATCTCACAACTTAAAAAACTGGCTGGCTGGATCAAGCGGCGGCAGCAGATTGCGGCGCAGTACGACAACGCTTTTGCAACGGTTGGCGGCATCACGCCACTGCTCACCCGGCCCGGTGTCTCGCACGGCTATCACCTCTACGTCATCAGGGTTGAGGAGCAATGTTTTGGCAAGTCGCGCGATGAGCTGTTTAACGCGCTGCGCAAAAAAGGGGTGGGCGTAAACGTCCACTACCTACCGCTCAACCTGCACCGCTTCTATCGTGAACGGTTTGGTTCTCATGCCGGGCAGTGCCCGGTGGCGGAGCAGCTGTTTACTGAACTGTTGTCACTGCCGATCTATCCGGGCATGAGTGATGATCAAATCAGGGAAGTGATCGCTGCGGTCAAGGGCGAGGCGCGCTCATCATGAAAAACGGCCCAAAATTTATTGCCGAGGTCTCCAGCAACCACAGCCGTGATCTGAATCGTGCCCTTGAGTTTATCGATACCGCCGCTGAAATTGGTTGTGATGCAGTGAAATTCCAGCTCTTCAAGATCGAGCAGCTCTTTGCCCCGGTGATCCTGGCCAAGAGCGAGAGCCATCGTAAACGTAAAGAGTGGGAGCTGCCGCTGGAGTTTCTGCCGCATCTTCATCAGCGCTGTCGCGAGAAAAATATCGAATTCAGCTGCACCCCTTTTTATCTTGAGGCGGTGCAGGAGCTGCTGCCCTATGTCGATTTTTACAAGATCGCTTCGTATGAACTGTTGTGGGACGCGCTGCTGATCAAGTGTGTTGAGACCGGTAAGCCCGTGATCCTCTCCACCGGCATGGCGATCCTGCCGGAGATCAGCCACGCAATGGCGGTGATGCGTAACGCAGGTGGCAAAGATTTAGCGCTGCTGCATTGTGTCTCGGCCTATCCAACCCTGGCGCAGGACTGCAATCTGGCCGCCATCGCCACGATTCGTGAAGCGACAGGCGTGCCGCTTGGTTGGTCTGACCATACAGTAGATCCCGCCGTGATCTATCGCGCCATTAATCACTGGGGTGCCGAGTATATTGAGTTTCATCTTGACCTCGACGCCAATGGTGCCGAGTATGCCAGCGGCCACTGCTGGTTGCCGCAGCAGATGGCGGAGGTGATCGCCACCGTCAAACGTGGTTTTAGTGCCGATGGTAATGGCCGCAAAGAGCCATCACCCTCAGAGCTGGCGGATCGTGATTGGCGCGCCGATCCTAAAGATGGCTTGCGGCCGATGCAGAAGATTCGTGACGAGTGGGAAAAACATTAACAGGGAGTTTTACTGATGGAACAACATCCACTAGTCATCATCACGGGCGGTACACGTGGCATTGGTTTGGCCACGGCGAAGGTGCTGGCGGCGCAGGGCTACGCGCTTGAACTCTGGTATCAGAGCCGTAAGGATGATGCCGATAGCGCCCTGGAACAGTTGCAACAGTTCTCCGTGCCGGTGGTCTGCCGTCGCGTCAATATCGTTGAACGTAAACAGGTCCAGGATGCCTTGAATGATGTAGTCAGGTGCCACGGTGCCATTTATGGTTTGGTGAATAACGCCGGTATCCTGCAACAGAAACCCTTTGCCACCATCACCGATGATGATTGGGAACGCATGGTCAACGTGAATCTCAAGGGGGCGTTTATCTGTTCGCAGGAGGTGATGGCGCGTATGGCTGGCAAAGGTGGTGTGATTGTCAATGTCGCCTCGTCGGGTGGCCAGTTGGGTGGCATGTTGGCGGTCCATTACGCCGTCACCAAGGCGGGCATCATTGCCCTGACAAAATCGCTGGCGCGTGTTGGCGCCGCCAGTGGCATCCGTTCAAATTGTGTTTCACCTGGCTTGATCGTCACCGAGATGACTCAGGGTGAACTCAATTCAGACGCAGGCCGCGACAAGATCTCTCACCATGTGCCGATGGCCCGTCCCGGAGAGGCGGAGGAGGTGGCCGACGCCATCGCCTATCTGCTCTCGGACCAGGCAACCTACATCACCGGCCAGACGCTCAACGTCAACGGCGGCTTGTACATGGGATGAAGCATGTGAATGAACAGCTTCATGCAGCAATCATCGGCCTGGGCCGCATCGCCTGGCGTATGGAGGATGATCCACTGCGCGCCAAGCCCTGCACCCATGTGGGCGCTTATCTCAAACATGGCTGCCGCATTCAGGCGGGGTGTGATGTGGATGAGAAGGCTCGCCAGGATTTTTCAAAACGTTATGGTGTTGAATCTCTGTACGACGATTACCGCCAGATGTTGCAACAGGAGCAGATCGACCTGCTCAGCATCTCGGCCTACGCCACCGAGCGCCATGCGATGGTGATGGCGGCCATCAAACAGAATATCCCGGCCATCTTCTGCGAAAAGGCGCTGGCCACCTCGCTGGAGCAGGCGGATGAGATGGTCGCAGCACTTGAGGCGAGTAATACCACGCTTGTCACCGGCCACATGCGGCGCTGGGCCAGTGATTACCAGCGCGTCAAATGGATGATCGACAACGAGACCATCGGCCAGGTGCTCTCTGTCAACGTACTCTTCTCCGGCAGTCTGATTCACACCGGCAGCCACGCCTTCGATGTGCTCAACTGGTGGTTCGGTGAGCCACTGTCGGCGCAGGGGCGCGTGATCAGCAAGGCCAAAAAAGATCGGCAGAGTGGCTATCGCTACAGCGGTAAAAAGTTGGCGGATGGCGGTGGCGTGGGGCGCATTCACTTTGCCAACGGCGTGGTAGCCACCATCGAAGGGCAGGTGAAGGACTATTTTATATTTGAGTTTGATATCGTCGCCACCAAAGGGCGGATCAGGATCGGCAATGATGGCCTCGTGCTCTATCGTCCCGCTGCCAGTGAACGGATGAGCGGCTTTGATGAGCTGCTGCCTGCTACGCTTGAAACGCCACCACCTGCCTATGAGGGGACTGCCTGGGATGCAGCGGTGGCCGCGCTGTTAGGGAACGAGCAGTGTCTGCAAGTCGCATCAACGGCCAAAGAGGCACGCACGGCGCTGGAGATGGCGCTGACCTTCTACCACTCCCAGCAACAAGGGGGCATTGAGGTGACCTTTCCTCTGCCGCGAAATGGATTGTCAGTACCTTCAAGATGACGGCGAGATGATGAATATAAAAGAGTTGCCATGGACCCGGGTAAAACGGCTGCAACGCAGTGCAGCTGTTGCACCATTACAGTTGTTACGCCACTGCCCTCTCTGCCATAGCAGTGCTGAAGAGGAGTTGTTTGCCCTGCACGACTTCCAGTTTTTTACCGATCAGGCGGGGCGCAATCGCGCCGATCACCGCGTGGTGCACTGCCAGCAGTGTGGCCTGATCTATACCAACCCCTGTTACACACCTAAAGGTTTTCAGCTGCTGTTCGACAAGGCCGGTTGCAGTTATGGTCACACCGCCGGGCGTATTGGTGAACAGGTGGCGTGGCTGAGCGGACAATTTCCCATCGCGCAATCGTTGCTGGATGTTGGGTGTGGTAATGGTGACCTGCTTAAGGCGTTGCCACACACAGTTTCACGCTACGGCATTGATGTCGATGAACAGACCCTTAACAGCGTTGCGCAAGCTGCGCCCGGCATCAACTTCACTGTTTGCGACTTCAATGGTCTGAAGAGTCTGCCGCAGGTGGATGTGATCACCCTGTTCCATGTGCTGGAGCACCTTCCTGACCCCGATGGTTTTCTTGCTCAGCTGCGCCGCTTGTCGAAAGAGTCTGTTGCTCTGGTGATCGAGGTGCCGGTGGTGGATCGTGCCGCCGAATTGCAGGACCGCGATATCGTCGGATTTTTTACCGTGCAGCATCTCACCCATTTCAGTAAGACGACGCTGGAGAAGATGTTGGCGAAAAATGGCTGGCGCGTTGTTCATGCCGAGGCGATGGCGGGCTACAACGGCTGGCGAGTCGTTGCGGAACATGGCCCGGCGCAGAGTGATGTTGGCCATGATGCCAGTGGCCTGATAGCCGCGCGCGTCTACCTCGATGTCTGGAAAAGAAACGTAGAACTGGTGAAGCGCCGCATCGAAAAATTGAACGGCGCACGGCAGATTATGATCTGGGGAGCAGGACAACACACTGAGTATCTGGCATTGCTGACAGGTCTGTTTGATCTGGATGCCAGTTTTGTGGTGGTGGATAGTGATCCGATGAAACAGGGGCACCGTTACCATTCGTTGCCGGTTTTGTCGCCCGGGCAGATCTCTGAGTATGAGTGGCGGCAGGGGAGCTTCCCGATAGTGATCTCCACCTATGGCGGCCAGGAGAGTCTGTTGGCAATCCTGAAAGAGACGGGGGTGAATGAGTCCAGAATCATCGCGCTCTATGACAGGACATCACGTTACTAAATTGAAGATGACATGGAATTTCAATCATGACAATCGGTGCTGAAATTATCGTTGATGCATTTGTTCGCCACGGCTGCGAGCGGCTGTATGTCTATCCCGGCGGCACGATTGCGCCGATTCTGGATGATGCTAAAAAAAGGGGGCTGGATATATTTTGCGGCCGTCACGAACAGGGGGCCGGTTATGCCGCATTGGCGGTGTCACGCCTGCGGCAGCAGCCGCAGGTAGTGATGGTGACATCGGGGCCGGGGGTGACCAACCTCATCAGTGCGGTGGCCGACGCCTATTATGACAATACCCCGTTGATCGTAATTACCGGCCAGGTGGGGACGGGGGATCTCAAACGTGATCTGCCGATACGGCAGCGTGGTTTTCAGGAGACCGACAGCTGTGCCCTGATGGCTTCTATCACCAAGGCGCAGTTTTTGGTAGAGCATCAAGATGATCTGGCGCGGGTGATGGAGCAGGCGTTTCATATCGCCGGCAGTGGCCGTTTTGGTCCGGTGTTGATCGATATGCCGATGAATGTGCAGCGTGGTGAGCTGTCTGCCGTCGCAGTTGTGCCTGCCATGTCGAAAGATGATCAGGCAGACGATCTTGCTGGCGTAGCAGAGTTAGCACAGTGGCTGAGTGAGGCGCAGCGTCCGGTTATCATCGCTGGGCAGGGAGTGCTGCTGTCACAAAGTCATGAACTATTGCGTGAGCTGGCAACAACCTATGGAATACCTGTCTCACATTCACTGCTGGGTCTGGGAGCGATGCCCTCTGATTCTGAATTGGCGTTGGGCTTTCACGGCCATACCGGCAATCAGTATGCAGGTAAGGCGATTCAGAATTCTGATCTTGTATTGACCATTGGCTCACGTCTCGATGTACGCCAGACCGGTAATCAGTTTGACCGTTTTGCACCAGGTGCACGCATTGTGCGTATCGACCTGGATGCCAACGAGGTTAAACACGGCCGGGTCCGTACCAACCTGTTGATCAACGCCGATGCCAAGGCGGCATTGGCAGCACTGTTATTGGCATTGAAAAAGATGCAGCTGCCGCAGTGGACCGCCTGGCGACAACAGATTGATGGCTGGCGGCAAGAGTACGCGCTGACTTATAACCAACAGGGCAAACTCAAACCGCAACTGGTAGTGGAGAGTGCTGATCGCCTAAGCCGTGATAAACGGGTGATCTGCCTTACCGGTGTGGGTTCTCATCAACACTGGGTGGCGCGCCATTTCAGTTTTGACTATCCACAACGCAGGCTGCTGACATCGGGTGGCCACGGTACCATGGGGTACGACCTGCCGAGTGCGGTAGGGGCGCAACTTCATGAAAAAGATGCGCTGGTGATCTGTATTGTGGGTGATGGTTCGTTTCAGATGAACATGCAGGAGCTGGGGGCAATTGCAGAACACAATCTGCCGGTAAAAATTATCGTGCTCGATAACCATCGCCTCGGCATCGTTTCGCAGTTCCAGAACTTCAACTGGCAGGATGACCCCACCACTGGCAATAAGTGGAATCCCGATTTCGCCGCCATTGCCCAGGGGTATGGCATTCGCGCCTTTACGGTGAGTGAGAGCGGTGCGGTTGAGGCGACGCTGCAAGCGGCATTTGCCCACAACGGACCCGCGCTGGTCCACTGCATTATTGATGAAGAAGAGGATATTTCGCCCATGCTATTGGCGGGGCAGACACTCGACGGGATGTGGCCCCATGTTAAATAAACAGAACAAAACTCTACTGGTGATCAGTGGCGGCGCCGAAGCAGTGCCGGGTATCAAACGCGCCAAGGCGATGGGATTGTATGTCGTAGTCAGCGATATGAACCCTGATGCGCCAGGGTTTGAGTGTGCCGATGATCGTCTCATCGCCAGCACTTACGATATTGAACAGACGGTTAGCGTTGCCCGCGATTACCACCTCAACAGGCGCAGGCTCGATGGCGTCATCTGCATGGCCGCTGATGTGCCGCTGACCGTGGCCTCTGTCGCTGACGCCTTGGGGTTGCCGGGGTTGAGTCTGGAGACGGCGCATCTCGCCGCCGACAAGCTGCTGATGAAACAACGCTTCCAGCGTGATGGCATCGCCATCCCCTGGTTCAGCGCGGTGCAGTCACTGCAACAGTTACAACAGATTGTCAGCGAGCGTGGTGCGCGGCTGATTATCAAACCGGTGGACAGCCGTGGCGCCCGTGGTGTGTTGTTGCTAAATGAAGATATCGATCTTGGCTGGGCCTACGAACATGCGCGATCACAATCACCCACGAGTCGGGTGATGGTAGAGCAGTATCTGCCCGGTCCACAGGTGAGCAGTGAGACGGTGATGGTGGATGGAGTCGGCTACACCTCTGGATTCGCCGATCGTAATTACGAATACATGGAGCGTTTTTCACCTTATGTGATTGAGAACGGTGGTGATCAGCCTTCACGTCTAAGCAGCGCCGATCAACAGGCTGTCATCGCGTTGGCGGAGCAGGCAGGGCGTTCCATGGGTATCATGAACGGCATCGCCAAGGGTGACATGGTGATGACGGCGGATGGCCCGAAAGTGATTGAAATTGCCGCACGTCTCTCCGGTGGTTGGTTCTCAAGTGATCAGGTGCCATTGGCAACCGGTGTCGATCTGGTGGGCGCCGCGATTCAGACAGCGCTGGGCGAGAAGCCGGATACGGCTGCGCTGCTGCCCAAACATCACAAGGGGGTGGCGATCCGTTATTTCTTCCCTGAGCCGGGGGTAGTGAAGGCGATTCATCACGCCGATCAGTTTGCCAACAAACCGTGGGTCCATCGGCTCGGCTTTTTTGTCGAGCCGGGTGAACGTATCGGCACGGTGAGCGACCACACCAAACGCGCCGGTTTTGTCATCACGCTCGGCAGTGACCGGGCTGAGGCGCTGGCCCGCGCTGATGAGGTGATCAACGCCATCGTGATTGAGATGGAATGAAACCATGAGTGGATGCCGAGTATTGGGTGTCATCGGCGCCCGTCTCAACTCCAGCCGCCTGCCCGGCAAACATCTGCTCGACCTGGCGGGCAAACCGCTCATCGCCCGCATTTTCGAACGGCTGGAACAGATTCCTGAACTCGATGCCATCGTGCTCGCCACCACCGCTGACGACTACAACAAACCACTGGCGCAGTGGGCAGAGCAGGCGGGTAAAGCGCTGTTTGCCTTTGCTGGTGATGTCAATGATGTGGTGGGGCGTGTGAATGCCATCGTCAAACAGTACCAACCGCAGATGGTGGTCTATTTCTGCGGCGACTCGCCACTGATCGAACCACCCACTGTTTCACGTCTCATCAATGCACTGCTTGCCGCACCTGAAGCCGATGTCGTTGAGCTGCGCTCCAGCCGTGCAGAGCGACGTTTCATTCATGAAGGGTTTATGCCCTGGCCGATCAAAACATGGCAGCGGCTGGTGGCGCTGGCGACTGCGGCGAGTGAGCGTGAGCACGTTGGTGCTTCACTGAAAAAAGCGGGGCCATTAACGACGGTGAGTGTCGCTGATGATGAGGTCTACTCACGCGTCGAACAGCGCATCTCGGTTGATACCCCCTCTGACTACCAGTTTATGGCAGAGATCTATCGGCGCTGGTATGCAAAGAATCCGCCACGCTCCATCGTCTCGTTACCCTGGGTGATTGAACAACTGCTGGCCGACGAGTCGTTGTCTCTTATGAATCAGCAGGTACGACAGAAGGGTGTTAACGATCGATCAGCCAAGATTGTTCTGCTCACACATTGCGGTGAGTCGATTGGTCTGGGCCATCTGCGCCGTGCCATGGTATTGGCGCGGGCGTTACAGGATCACCACTCGGCTGCCGTTGAGTTGTTGATTGTGGGTGATGCAGTTGCGTTGGCTGGTCTGGAGCTGCTGCCACACCGCTTTATTGTTGCAAACGGTGGTAGTGATCAGTTGGCGCAACAGCTGATGAGATGCCACCCCGAGGCGGTGGTGATAGATGTGGCGGCTGACCGTTTGAATGTTGATCTGGGTGCGCTGTTGGCACCACTACGTCAGCAGCGGATTGCCACGGTAGCCGTTGATGGTCTGATTGAACAGCATGAGCTGCTCGATCTGATCTTCATCCCATCATTCTATCTCGCCCCCGAGCAGAGGGCGCTGGTAGGGCAGGAGAAAGTTTTATATGGCTGGGATAATTACTTTTTTGATTCGGCATTACAGCCGTCTCCCTGGAGTGGTGGTAATAAAGTACTGGTGATGACAGGTGGTAGCGACCATTACGGTTTGGGCACGCTCTGGCCAACCATGCTTGATAATGCATTGCCGACAGACACGGTGATCACCTGGATAGCAGGGCCTTACGCCAACGCGCCTGAGGTGCCGGTGAATCCACGGCTGACATGGCATATTGAACACGCACCTGACAATCTGGCGCAGTTGATGGCACAGGCCGATTACGCACTGACGCCGTATGGCGTTACATTGTTTGAGTTGTTGAAGTTGGCTAAACCGGTGGTCGCCTATCACCCTGATAGTAGCCAGCAGTCCGAGATGGCAGCTTTTATCGCGGCAGATGTGGCGCGGTTGTCCATGACGCCGACGGATGCGGTGGCGGCACTGGTAACGTTGATGAGTGATGTTAAGGCCGCCAGGGAGTTGGTAAAAAATGCAACGCAAAGGATGGTCAATAGCAATGGCGGCATCAAACTGGCTGCCAGTGTGATGGGACTCGTGGAGCGCCAACAATGAAACAGGCCTATACCATCTTTCATCTCAATCTGGCTTACTCATCCATTGCGGAAGGGCAGCGCGGTACGGTGATAGAGAAGTGTTATATGCCGCTGCTCGAATTGATAGAACAGCGTGATTTTAAGATTGGCATAGAACTGACTGGCTGGACGCTTCTGCAGATCAATACACTGCTACCAGAGTGGGTGACACGGTTCAGGACGGCCCTGGCAGCGGGGCGTACCGAGTTGATTGGTAGTGGATATTGTCAGATTATTGGACCGTTGATTCCGTTTGAGGTCAATCAGTGGAATCAGCGCATCGGTTTGAATATCTATGACAAGTTGCTGGGCGTTAAACCACGGTTGGCGCTGGTCAATGAGATGGCCTACTCGTCGGGCATGCTGGAGCTTTATCAGGATGCGGGCTATGAAGGCATCATCATGGATAGTGACAATGTGACGCTGGCCCATGATTTCATCGCCAGCCAACAGCGCCTGCCCAGTTACGCCAGCGATCAGAGTGGGAGTATTAAGCTGCCCGTGCTCTGGTCTGATTCAATTTTGTTCCAAAAATTACAGCGCTATTGCCACGGTGATATTCGTCAGGTCGATTATCTCGGTTATTTCGAGAAGCGACTGGCCAATAGTCGTGTGCCACTGGCGCTCTACTGCAACGATGCCGAGGTGTTTGATTATCGCCCCGGTCGTTATGATTCTGAATCGAAACTGCATCTCGAAGGTGAGTGGCAGCGCTTAGCGAATCTGTTTGATAAGCTTGTTAATGAATATGCTATTGAAATGGCACTGCCTTCGGTTGTGCTGAAGAAACATTTATCACAGAATGGTCTTGAGTCACTCTGTCTGACATCAGCAACACAGCCGATCCCGGTTAAAAAACAGGCCAAGTACAACATCAGCCGCTGGGCCATCACCGGGCGCGACGACCTCTGGTTAAACACCATGTGTCAGCGCCTCTATCAATGTTTGAAAGGTGGTCAGGACCAGGCGCAATGGCGCAGGCTTTGTGAACTCTGGTCGAGTGATATCCGAACCCACATTACCACTGAGCGTTGGTGTGCGGCGCAGCAGCAGGTGCGGCAGATATTGGCCGAACTTGGTGGCAGTAGTGATTTTGATGGTGGTGTGAAACAGCAGTTCCCTATTGCGAATATTGATCATGGTGTATGTGATGGTGTGGTTGTTGAACGTGACCCCGAGGGGATCATGTTAACGCTTGCTACGCCTGATATACGACTCAGGGTGAATCTACGGCGGGGCATGGCGTTTGATTCACTCGCCTTCAGGAGTCATGGCTGGCAGCCGATTATTGGTACCCTGCCACACGGTTATTTTGACTCTATTGAACTGGGTGCAGATTTTTACTCGGCCATTACCGTGATTGAAAAGGTGACACAACATCAACGCATCACCGATCTGGAAAAGGTCGAGCCAGTGATCACACATGATGAACACCACCTCTATCTGCGCGCCGTGCTTGTCACCAAGGATGGCGAGATCGTCAAACAGCTGCGTATTTCACGTCATGGTGAAACGGTTGGTTTTGGCATTGAGTTTCCTGGCTGGAAACGCCCCTATGGCACCGTGCGCACCGGTTATCTCACCTTTCTGCCCGAGGCCTTTTCCGGGCCTATGAAGGTGAGGACCCGCAACGGTGGCAAGATGGCGGAGTCTTTTGAACTCGACCGTGATGTACTGCATACCCAACCCGCCTCGACGCTGGTCTCTGCGACTACCGGCCTGGGCGGGGAGAGCGGGTCAATCACCGTGACAGATGATACGGTTGGGGTGGTGATTGACTGGCAGCCATCGGCGTGTGCAGCGTTCCCGATGCTCTATCATCGCGAATGTTCACCCGCCGCGTTGACGCGGATCATCTTTTCACTGGCAGAGCTGGATGAGTCATTCCGTGATGGTGCGGAACTGCCCGGTTTCTGTTTTTCAATCAGGCCATCAAGGTAACGGCATATGCAGAGCGATTTTTTGCAGGGAAATCTCAAACTCATCGAGCAACGCTGGCCGCTGTTGCATCAGTCGCTCATCACTCTTACAGCTCCTGAGCGGGCGCACTTCATCAGCGAGACCCAACAGCCGACGCTGCTGCTGGATGGTATTCATCTGAGTAGCTGTTTTGACAGCCGGAGTGAGGCGCGTCTGCAAGCCACGATGGTTGCAGAGTCTGCCACAACCGTGTGGGTCTATGGTGTGGCAACGGGTGATCTGCAACGTGAGTTGTTGCAAAGGCAGTGGCTGCAACGGTTGGAGGTGGTAATACTGAGTCTGGAGCTATTCAAAAGTTGTCTCCGATATTTTGATCATAGTGACTGGTTGGCAGATAACCGCAGCAGATTAACACTGGCTACGGCCACCACCGATGTTCGGGTGCCGTTTGCCGTGGTACCGGGATGTCTTAAACTTATAGAACCGGCCGCTGCCAGGGTGCGCGATCTTATCGTATTAGAGCTGGATACTGGTTATCTCAATAGTCGGGTGAGGGGCAATCGTCAGTTCCAGCAACAGATAGATGAAAACCTACCACTGGTTAAACAGGATGGTGATGTTGAGACGCTTTTTGGGCGTCATCGTGATGGTTTCTGCTATGTGGCGGCGGCGGGGCCATCTTTGAGTGAACAGTATGAACGGTTGCGCGGACGTGGTGCCGATACCTATCTGATTGCGGTTGATGCGGCGCTCAGGCCGCTGTTGCTGCAAGGTATCGTGCCCGATTTGGTGGTGACCATCGACGGTGTGCGTGATCACATCATGAAACTTTTTGATGTTGATCTTGCGCCACTGAAAGATATTCCACTGATCTATTTTCCGATTGTGCATGGCGATGTACTTAAACAGTGGCCCGGGCCGCGTTATGCCGCCTATTCTAACAGCCCGCTTTATGAACAGCTGCTGTTGCAATCCCCCAAGGGCATGCTTTACGCGTCTGGCACCGTGCTGCATGCGGCCGTCGATCTGGCGGTGAAGATGGGCAGTCAAAAGATCTGGCTAATGGGGGCTGATTTCTCATTTCCCGGTAACAGAACCCATGTTGCCAGCGCCGTCTTCTGCCAGTCGGCCGGTCAAACCGGTTATCAGGAGTGGCTTGAGGATGGCCATGGCCAACCGGTGCCGACCTCAAAAAATTTGCGTGGTTATATGCGTGATCTTGAACGCTACATCGCCCAACATCCACAGCTCATATTTATCAATGCCAGCCGCAGCGGCGCGGCAATTATGGGGGCACATTATGCCGATTAAAACTGAGGCACTCGCATGAAAAAAAACCCGTGTGATATATACAGGATGGAGGCAGTTGAGGCGTTTCGTATTGGCATGGAAGGCAAGGGCAGTGACGCGATGATGCGGTTGATGGATTGCATGGCGCCGCTGCTGGAGAATAATGCTGCTCATCTGGGGGCAGACGAGGCGGCATTGCTGAATCTTATTGCTGATGCACAGCAGCGCGGCGATTACATCTTTGTGGCAGATCTGCTGGAATATATGGTTCCAGATAGCGCGCTTGGTTTGTCTGTTTGAACTCTATTTTATTCGGTAGTGACTGGTTTTTTTTCAGCAGAAGTTATTTCTGTTTCAGTATCTGAGTCAGTTTTTCGACAGCAGGATGGTTTGGGTCAGTATCCATAATATGGCCAAGGGCGCTTTCGGCGGCCTCGCGGGCGCCAACGTCGGATAGCAGTATGCCGAGTTCAAGCATGGTATCAAGATCGCCAGGATACTCTTGCAGGTAATGGGTATAAGCCGCTATCGCTTCAGTTACCTCTCCTGTCAATGCCAGGAAGCGGGCATAAAAAGGTTGGTAATTCACTCGGCTTTCCGCGAGTAATTTTAATGCCGGCAGGATGGTCTGATAATCTTCATTGACCAATGAGAAATTGACAATACGTTCAAGTGCTATCTGTTTCAGGTCACTGTTGATCTCTGCATCTATAGAGTAATAGAGCGCTTCGGCCTGCTTGGGATTATGCTCCAACTCCGCAATGAGCCCATCTGTAAATAGTTTTGTCTGTATGGCCAGGGGTTCTGTGCGCTTTGATAGCCCCGTGGAGATACGCTTTAGTCCCATCACATCACCCTTGGCATGATAGGTAATGGAATTTTCGACAATTGAACCAAAGGTGTTGGCTGCAGAGATAAGATTCTTAAAGCCCTGTTCAAAATTTTCTTTATCTGCACTGAGCATAGCGTGAAATTGAGAGTGCATCGATTTGATACGCTCTTTTACTTGGGGTGATGCGTTTTTGTAGGTTTCAGGGTGACGCTGTTTCCATATGTCAGCGCGGCCATAACCTATGTCCTGCTGCCATTGATTGAACAGCATCTCAAAATCGGGTGATGGGCGTTCCTCTTCAATGCGGCTGCGCAGGCGTTGCTTGGCATCATTAATGACCTCCAGAAGCAGGGTGGCGCCATGGAGAAACTCTTCATAATAGATTTTTGTTTTGTTGAAGAGTTCATCGGCCGACCAGTCATCACCGGAATCGGCAGTGATAATCTTTGCAAAACCGACAGAGTTGTAGCGCTTTACTGTTTTGCTCATCATTTTAAAACGGATTTCGAGTCGTCTCTCGATCTTCTCCATCTG
>JANOSY010000030.1:0-11184 GCA_031416075.1 Tenderia sp. (SeqCode)
CAAAAGTTTCTAGGTGAACCGTGGTGAACAGGGATTCTTGAGTGATATCTGCGCCACGCATTTTTGGATCTTGGGT
The DNA here is from genome assembly GCA_031416075.1 of Tenderia sp. (SeqCode). Classification (GTDB taxonomy): domain Bacteria; phylum Pseudomonadota; class Gammaproteobacteria; order Tenderiales; family Tenderiaceae; genus JAKFXL01. Next base: position 77 of record JANOSY010000030.1, read on the forward strand.
TGGAGATTATCGGTGTCGGTAGTTTACAGGGGCCAATGATGGCGCGGTAGTTTTTCAACAGCCTGTTAGATGCTGCATTGCACCAGCCTTTGGGGAGACACCGATCATTTTTAATACTGCGTTGGCAATAGTATTGACGAACCAGACGAGTGGATAACTGATTGTCAGGAGTGGTTCCAGAACATAGGCGGCTGGAAAGGCGATACGTTCTGGATGAAGCACGGCCAGGGTTTTGGGGCCCACTTCAGCAAAAATCAGGATGACGAAAGTTAAAATGCCTGTGGCAATTGCGATGCCAGACTCTCCCCATAGCTGTAGCGCAATCAGTGTGGCGATGGATGAGGCAAGAATGTTGACAAAATTATTGCCTATTAAAATCAATCCTATCAGCCTGTCAGGACGATTGAGCAGGCGCTGAGCGCGAATAGCACCAGGGTGTTTGGCGGCGACAAGGTGACGCAGGCGGTAACGGTTGAGGCTCACCATGGCTGTCTCTGAAGCCGAGAAGCAGGCGGAGAGAATGATGCAAACGGCTAAAACCGTACCAAGAGTGGTGAGGGATATCTCGTCCATAATGATGCTAGATGTCTGTGGAGTTGTTTATGTGGGGTGACCAATGATGATTTCAAGGACTACTTTGCTGCCAAGGTAGCCTAATGCCATAACCGCAAAACCACTTAAGGTCCAGCGGATTGCGGTGCGCCCACGCCAACCAAATTTCCAACGTCCCCACAGCAATATGCCAAAGACCATCCAGGCGATGACGGTGAGCACGGTTTTGTGTACCAGATGTTGCGCGAGCATATTTTCCAGAAAGATGAAACCTGTCAGGAGCGAGAGGCTTTGTAATGTAAAGCCCAGCGCAATCATCTGGAAGAGCATTGTCTCCATGCTCTGCAAGGGGGGGAGTGCACGAATGAAGCCACCAGGCCGTTTATTACGCAAATGACGATCCTGTATGGTGAGCAGTATCGCTTGGACAGCAGCAATGCTGAGCAGGCTGTAGGCGGCCACTGATATGATGATGTGGATTTCGAGCGGGGTGTTGACCACCTCAGTGATATGCCCAGCCCCCAAGCTGCTTTTTAAGCCGATAGCCAATGCTGTGCTGGGGAAGACAAAAATCCCCAGGTTTTCCACCGCCCCCTTGATGGCGAGCAACATCAGAATTAAGCTTATTAGCCATGTCAGCAGTGATATGGTGTTGAATATGGAGAGATCCAGCCCATCTGCAGTGAATAGGTATTGTGACAGCATCCAAGCGTGCAGGGATGCTGCAACAGCTGCTGGTGCGAGTGCCTTCCATTTGCTGGCAATGGTTGTGTCGCGATTACGCAACCTGAGTACAAGCAGTACTGTTGTGATCAGATAGAGGGCGATTGTAAAGAGGCCGATAACTACGGTGTGCATTATTTGTGCTTGGCTTTAAAAAGGGTAATGATGGCATAGATGGCGTTTAGGTTGAAGAGGAATATGGAGTTGCTGATGAATCATCTTAAAAATGGTGATAGCAACGCATAGTGTGGAACCGTCTAAAGAAAACCAGGATTGGTACGACAACCTCCATAATATGAAAATACGGATATTAGGCTGCAGCGGGGGAATCGGTAGAGGATTAAGGACAACCTCTTTGCTGGTGGATGATGACGTATTAATAGATGCAGGCAGTGGTTTGGGTGATCTAACCTTGGACGAAATGGCCAAAATCCGCCACGTTTTTTTGACACATACCCATCTTGATCACATAGCATTTTTACCGCTCCTGGTGGATAGTATCTTTGATCGTATCACCGACCCGATTGTTGTTCATGGCCAGCCTGAGACGATTAAAGGGTTGAAGGAGCATCTGTTCAATTGGGTTATTTGGCCCGATTTTGCCAGGTTGCCGCTCGAAGAGCGCCCCGTGATGCGCTATCAAATAGAGCCTGTGGGCTCAACCTGCAATCTGGCGGGTCGTCGTTTTGAGCTGATCCCCGTTAACCATATCGTGCCCACTGTGGGTTATCGGGTAGAGTCCCCAGAGGGTAAATCCTTTGCTTTTTCCGGTGATACCACGACTAATGATAGCTTTTGGGCCGCTTTGAACGCCCATGACCATCTGGACCTGCTGTTTCTTGAGGTGGCTTTTAGTAACGATGACGAGGCGTTGAGCCGCACCGCCAGGCACTACTGCTCCAACTCCATGGCTGCGGATATCGCCAAGCTAAAACATCAGCCTCAAGTCTACCTGACGCACCACAAACCCAGTGAAGGCAAACAGATCTACCGGGAGGTCAAGGGTCTGATCAAAGATCGCTGTATTAAACAACTGAAGAATAATCTCACCTTCACGCTATAATGGTCCCCTTTCGAGCCACTAATCGTTAGGTCAGCCCCATGTTTGATAATTTAACGGAACGTTTGGCGCGCACGGTTCGCGAAATGCGCGGCCTTGGGCGTTTGACGGAAGATAATATTAAAGATGCCCTGCGCGAGGTGCGTATGGCGCTGCTGGAGGCGGATGTCTCGCTACCGGTGGTGCGGCAGTTTGTTGATCAGGTAAAAGAGCGCGCCATGGGGCAGGAGGTGATGAAGAGTCTCACCCCAGGCCAAGCCTTTATCAAGGTTGTGCAGAATACCCTGGTAGAGATCATGGGTGAGGCCAACGAAGAGTTGGCCCTGAATGCCGCCCCGCCAGCGGTGGTATTGATGGCCGGTTTGCAGGGGTCGGGCAAAACCACCACGGTCGCCAAGTTATCACGCTGGTTAAAAGAGCGTAAAAAAAAGACGGTGATGGTAGTCAGCTGCGACATCTACCGTCCGGCAGCTATTGATCAGCTGGAGACTTTGGCTTCTGAAGTGGGCGTTAGCTTTTTCCCTAGCAACCCGCAGCAAGATCCGATTGATATCGTCAAGGCGGCCCTTGACCACGCACGTAAGCAGTTTATTGATGTGGTTATAGTGGATACCGCTGGCCGCCTCCATATTGACGACGAGATGATGGCAGAGATCAAACGTCTTCATGCCGCCATCAAACCGATTGAGACGCTGTTTGTGGTTGATAGCATGACCGGTCAGGATGCCGCCAATACCGCCAAAGCCTTTAATGAGGCCCTGCCACTGACCGGGATAATTTTGACCAAAACGGACGGTGATGCCCGTGGTGGTGCGGCGCTTTCGATTCGTCAAATCACCGGTAAGCCGATCAAGTTCCTAGGGGTTGGGGAGAAGACTGCCGCCCTGGAGCCGTTCCATCCTGACCGTCTTGCCTCTCGTATTTTAGGGATGGGGGATGTATTGAGCCTGGTTGAACAGGCAGAACAGGCTATTGATCGTGGTGAGGCTGAAAAGCTCGCCTTGAAGATGAAAAAGGGCAAGGGCTTTGATCTGGAGGATTTTCGCACCCAACTGCAGCAGATGGGCAAAATGGGCGGTGTTGCCTCGTTGATGGACAAGTTGCCTGGGGCAGGGGCATTGTCAAAAGAGGCAAAAGTACAGGTGAACGATAAGGAGTTTAATCGCCTCCAAGCCATCATCAGCTCCATGACCATGCACGAGCGGCGCAATCCTGATATCATCAAGGGTTCGCGTAAGCGCCGTATTGCAGTGGGCTCCGGCGTTGAGGTTCAAGATGTAAATCGTCTTTTGAAACAGTTCGCCCAGATGCAAAAGATGATGAAGCAGTTCCAGAAGGGGGGAATGGCGAAGATGATGCGCTCCTTGAAAGGACGTATGCCGCCGGGCATGTCCCCCTTTTGAGCTGATTAGGGTTTTTTAGGGTTTCTTTTTTTTTTCGATTCGCGTAAAATACGCGCATTTTTACGGCCTCCCAAATTGGGCAGTCTGATTATTTTTTAGATTCGACAGAGGATTTAGCTGAGATGGTAACGATTCGTTTAGCTCGTGGTGGTGCCAAAAAGCGTCCCTTTTATCACATCGTGGTAACAGATTCCCGCAACCGTCGCGATGGTCGTTATATCGAGCGTGTTGGGTTCTACAACCCGGTTGCTACCGGTCAGGAAGAGAAACTGCGTATTGATCAGGAGCGTATTGCTTACTGGATCAGCAAAGGTGCGCAGCCTTCTGATCGTGTTGCCAAGCTTGTTAAAGAGCCCGTGGCAGCAGTAGCGGCTTAAGTTGTCTTGTTGATGGGTTTTTATCCCATACAATATTGAATTAAAGGTTCTGCCAGTGATGAGTAGTACAACGCAGGATCGAATGGTGGTTGGGAAAATTGTGGGCCTCTATGGGGTCCACGGTTGGGTGAAGGTCTTTTCACATACTGATCCCAAAGAGAATATCTTCGCCTATGCCCCGTGGTTGGTTCAGATGGGTGGTGAGTGGCGGCCGACAAAAGTTTTGTTAGGGCGCACTCAGGGTAAGGGGCTGGTAGCGCAACTGGAAGGGTGTGCAGATCGTGAGCAGGCCCGCCTGTTTATTGGTGCAGAGGTTGCGATACTGAAAAGCCAGCTACCCAAACCAGCAGCGGGGGAGTATTACTGGTCCGACCTGATCGGTTTAGATGTAGTGACATTGGATGGACAGGTGCTCGGCAAGGTTGATTATCTGCTGGATACAGGGGCCAATGATGTGCTGGTGGTGCAGGGGGAGCGTGAACGTCTGATCCCTTTTGTGCGTGGTCAGTATGTACATGAAATCGATCTTGTAGCAGGTACCATAAGGGTTGATTGGGACCCTGAGTTTTAGTGATGCGGATTGACGTCATCACGTTATTTCCGCAGATGGTTTTGGATCTGGTTGGGTATGGTGTGACCGGGCGGGCTCGTGAGAACGACTTGTTTGAACTGGGGACATGGAACCCGAGAGACTACACCCAGGACCGTCATCGTACTGTAGATGATCGTCCTTATGGCGGTGGTCCGGGGATGCTGATGATGATAGAGCCGTTGCGTCAGGCAATCCGTGCTGCACGACAGGCCAACCCGCAGAGTCTGGTGGCCTATATGTCTCCTCAAGGGCGACGACTCGATCAGGGGTTGGCACGTGAGCTGGTGCAGCGCCCGGGATTGATACTGGTGGCGGGGCGTTATGAAGGCATTGATGAGCGTCTGATTGAGCTGGAAGTCGACGAAGAGTTATCTATCGGCGATTATGTCTTGAGCGGCGGTGAGATGGCCGCAATGGTTGTGATAGATGCCGTGACCCGACTGTTGCCAGGGGCGTTGGGACATCAGGATTCGGCAGAGCAGGATTCGTTTAGTAATGGTCTGTTGGATTGTCCCCATTACACTCGGCCTGAAGTGTATGAAGAGATGCGGGTTCCGCCCGTGTTGTTGAGTGGAGATCACGAGGCCGTGCGTCGTTGGCGGTTGAAGCAGTCTCTTGGACGGACTTGGTTACGACGACCGGATATTTTGGCAGGCGTTGAGCTGGATAGTGAGCAGCAACGTTTACTGGATGAGTACATATGTGAGCGTGCTGCACAGCAGAATTGAGAGTGGGCGGGGTCTCCCGCGCGTGAGTTTTTTAAGATCGTTTAGGTGAGGAAAGTGTCATGAGCAATATCATCGACCAGCTGGAAGCGGAACAGATGAACCGTGAAGTACCTGTATTTGGCGCAGGCGATACCGTCTCTGTCCAGGTTAAAGTTAAAGAAGGTGAGCGTGAGCGTCTGCAGGTTTTTGAAGGCATTGTGATTGCCAAGCGTAATCGCGGCTTGAACTCAGCTTTCACCGTCCGTAAGATCTCCCACGGTGAAGGTGTTGAGCGTGTTTTCCAGACCTACAGTCCGGTGATTGAATCAATCACTGTGAAGCGTCGTGGTGATGTGCGCCGCGCCAAACTTTACTACCTGCGTGATCTGCAGGGTAAAGCTGCCCGTATTAAGGAAAAGCTCTGATCTTAGCTCTGTTGAGCAGATCGGCCGTGAACAGAGAGGCGCCAAACCAGTCAGCTGGGTTGTGCGCCTCTTCTGCATTGATGCCCCGCTACTATTGTGGCCCGGCGCTGCTATTGGTTTTATCACTCCTGCCATTTTCTGCCATGGCCCAAGTTTCTATTGAACCTGAACTGAATGAGCTGAATGAACTGAATGCTTTGGCGCAGACGGGCATGGCCGATTTTAGTTTGGCGCTGCTGGAACGGGAACAGCCATCTCTGGAGAGTGATCCTGATGGTTGGATGGAGTGGCAGCAGCAGCGGATGGCGACGTTAGGTGAGCAGGGTCAATGGCCGGAGATTATTGGCGAGTATGAGGGACTCGCCTCTGAGGCCCCTGCGGCCTATCGCCTGTGGTTGCGTTTGCGTGTGGTTGAGGCCTACTTGGCACAAGCAGATGGTGAGTCTGCCCGTGATCTGTTGTTGCCGCTGATCTGGGATGAGAGTGGTAGTGATAGTGACGGCTTGGCAGAGCTGCGTCGTCTGGTGATTCTGAGTTATCTGGTTGAGGGGCGTCAAAGCGATGCCCACAGTGCCATGGTGCGTTATGAGCAGGACTATAGTCATGGTGCTGATCATCCGGGATGGCGTGCTATTAAGGCGCGTGTTTTGATTGCTGAAGGTCAGTTTGATGAAGCGGCGTTGCTGACTGCCGTGAGTGAGTCCGTGGAAGGGAAGGCGGTTTATGTATTGGCGCTGCTTAAAGGCAGTGCCGCAATGGATCAGCAGCTTGCCGATGAGACTGTTGTGGTGTTGAGAAACATGCGGCTTGACCGGCCGTTGCGTCAGGAGCTGTTTGTGGCGGCCCTTGAGAAGGTGAGCACGCTGCGTGAGTGGGCCGACCGAGTTGTAATATTGCAGCGGATGCTGGCTGTGACGGTAGTGGGTGATGCACGTACCGGTATTGCGGTAGATGCCCTTTGGCATGCCTATAGTGAACATGGTCAGGAGGTGGCAAATCGCCTGCAGCTGTTAATGGGGGATTTTGCATCGTGGTTTGAGGCCGCCGCTTCGCTCCGTTCAACATCGCAGCTACAGGCGAGTGCACTTTATGTATGGTTGGCGTTGAATCTGAAAGACGATGCGCTGAAGGCGAAGGCTCATGAGGAGTTTGCTGCCTTGGTGCGGTTACAGCCGCAGGGTGATCAGTTGTTGCGGGCGCTTTATCTCTCCTCATCTCAATACACTGATATTAAAGGGCTGCCTCTGGCTGTTATCTACCCATTGATTGATATGGCGCTGGATGAGTCTGATCTCGCCTTGGCGGCGCGGTTGATAAATCAGCTGGATGCGCCTAACGGGGTGGATCTGCTGGAATGGCAGCTGCGTCAGGCACGGCTGCAGATCTTGACGGGTTCGGCCAGCGCGGGCACGGAGCTGTTACGGCAACTGGTGAACAGCCAGTCATTGAGTAATAGGCAGGTTGATTATCTGTTAAGTGCGGTGTTCGATCTGCAAAATGGCAACCATCATGGGATGGCGTACGAGCTGCTAAGCACATTGCTGCCTAAATTGCCTGATCTGGAAAAACATCGGCAGATGCTTTACTGGATGGCCGATTCGCGTATGGCCCAGGGCGACCCCCTGGAGGCGGCCCGGCTCTATCTTCGTTCTGCAATGTTGATGGGGGTCGAGATGCAGGATGAGTGGGCGCAGGCGGCCCGTTTTCAGGCGGCAGAGGCGTTGATAGAAGCAGGTGTGGTGGCTGATGGTGTGATGATCTACCGCTCTTTATTGCCATTGACTGAGAACCCGGTGCGGCGTGGTCAGTTGCAACGTGAGATTCAACGCCACTCGGCACCACAGTAAACGGTATGGCTGATATGTCGCTGTCCGGCACGGTTATCACTGATCAAGCGGTTGTCACCAGCGCAATCCCGGGGTGTAATCTGGCGCTTAAGTTCTCTGGTGAGCAGCTTGCCGAGCTTGTTTTTGTTCCTGATACATGCCCGCTGGTAACGGCTGAAACCGACGCCGCAGCCTACCTTCTGGCCCAGCTTGATCTCTATTTCCGTAATCCGAACTGGCACTTTGATCTGTCGCTACTCCCCCAGGGAACCGAGTTTCAGCGCCGTGTATGGCAGGCCTTGCGTGAGATCCCTGTGGGAACCACGGTGACCTATGGTCAGCTGGCATGGCGTCTGGAGTCATCGGCACGTGCGGTAGGTGGTGCCTGCCGTAATAATCCGGTGGCGCTTGTGGTGCCGTGCCATCGGGTGGTGGCGGCGACCGGCATAGGGGGTTTTATGGGACAGCGTGATGGGCAGCAGATCGATGTGAAGGCGTGGCTGCTGGGTCATGAACTTAAGGGTGTAGTGCACCATGCCGCGGAGTGAGTTGCTGCATGCCGATGATCTTGCACTGATCGAACTCTTTCAGGACAACCTCTGGGTTGAGCGTGGCGTAAGTGACAATACCCTCAGTGCCTACAGCAGTGATCTGCGTGGTTTGGCTGAGATGCTGGCGGCGACCTCGGCGCGCCGTTTGCAGGATGCGCAGCGCAGTGATCTGCTGGCCTACCTTGCAGCGCGGGTAAAAGGGGGGGCGCAACCACGTACCACCGCACGACTACTCTCTTCAGTGCGCCGGTTTTACCGTTACCTGTTGCGCGAAGGGCGGATAGAGGAGGATCCCAGTGCGCTGATTGAGGCACCCAAACTGGGGCGTTCACTGCCAAAATCCCTGACCGAAAGTGATGTTGAGTCGCTGTTGGCGGTGCCGAAGGTAGGCGATGCGCTGGGTTTGAGAGACCGTGCGATGCTGGAGCTGCTGTACGCCTGTGGCCTGCGTGTTTCAGAGCTGGTGGGTTTGACGCAGGCAGAGGTGAGTCTGACTCAGGGTGTGGTGCGCATCTTTGGCAAGGGTGGCAAGGAGCGCCTGGTACCGATGGGGGAGGAGAGTATCGAATGGCTGGAGCGATACCTGCGTCAGGCGCGTGCCGAGCTGTTGGGCGTCCATCGTAGCGAAGCACTGTTTGTCACCCGCCGTGGCGACCTGATGACTCGACAGGCCTTCTGGTATCTGATTAAACGTTATGCACTGGAAGCGGGAATCCACAAACCGATCTCCCCCCATACACTGCGCCATGCATTTGCCACCCATCTGCTGAACCATGGCGCTGATCTGCGTGTATTGCAGATGTTGCTGGGCCATAGTGATCTGTCAACAACACAGATCTACACCCATGTAGCGCGAGAGCGGCTTAAATCAATGCATGCCCAGCACCATCCCCGTGGTTGAACGGCTCCTATAATGATGGGTTTCTGAAACACCAGTGCCACGGTTCGTACTGATAACCAGCACTATTGCCCACGGGGTATGAGAGGTAGTAGCCAAAGCTGGCGGCGTGTGCGGTCAGCCAGGCACAGGCGTTGGTCTGTTCAAACTCTATCTCAAGGGCGCGACTCCCCGGTGTTGTGACATCGATGGCCTGCCCCGTATGGTGCTCGCTGAAACCGGGTGGGGCGGATAGGGTCAGAATCTCTTCGATGGTCGCCCCTGCGTCGACTTTTTGGCGAATAATGGCAGCTTGGCGATCGATGCTCCTAAAGGCCGAGACGATGAGTAGCGAGACGTTATCATTGTGTGCGGCACTTTTGAGCCGCTGCCAAGCCTTAGTGGCGGCAGGGGTGAGCAGATGCTCCCGGCCATCGGTACCAACGTCGGCAACCTCCAGGGTGGTCGCCTCGTCACAAACGGACAGGCCACGGGCAGCGATCCATTCGTTCGAGATTCCCAGCGACTGGTTCAGCGCGGCGAGGGCCGGTCTGATGATCATCTGCACCCTCCGTTGTGGCTAACTGCAAAACTGGCTCGGTTACTCTCCCAGCGCCATATCGATCAAGCTGTTTCGCAGCTCTTTTTTGAGTGTAAATTCGCTCTTCTCAAGCACACGACGCAACGCGGCGTCCCCGTTAATGCCCGAGACCTCAACTACCCATTGGGTGTGGCTACGTTCTCTGTTCTGCTTGTCTGATAGTTTCAGTTTAATGGTGCCCTGGCCAAGTGCCCAGCCCCCCTTTTCGCCAACCACCGCGCTGTCGACGGTAGCGCTGATTGTGTAATCGGCCTGTCTCTCTTTGCTGGGTTTCAGGTCGGCGATGGCCAGGGCGTTATTCAGGGCGTTGCCCAGCAGTTCGGCATTGGCATCTCCAGCCACGCCTGATGGATAGATTTTAAGGCCCATCAGCTGGTTGTTGATATCCTGTTGCAGGGCATCCAGCGGCCAGCGTGGCTCAATACCCCGGCGGGTCAGATCAACCTCTCTCATCGACTGCTGCAACGTGCCGCGTAGTTGCTGGGCGCGCCATGCAAGTGCGGTTTGTCCCATTCTGGTGAGCGGATCTTTGCTCTCTTTGGCTGTCTTGAGAAATGTCTTGGTCCTGCCATCAAGCATCTCTATCTGGCTGCGCAGGTAACCCAGGCCGCTGTTGCGTGGCAGGGCCGCGAGAACGTAATGGGTATTGCTGCTGCTGTCGTACCACTGGTCAACAACCTCAATTTTGCCAAGGATGCGTTCGATCTCCGGCGCAGCGCTGGTCATGGAGTCCTCGGTTTGAAAGGTGCGGTTGATCTTATAGCCGCCACTGACCTCCGCCTGCCGTTCTGATATGTCGTATTGGGCCAGATCGACCATAAACATACGGCTTATATTAGTGTTGAGCTGCTGCGTAGCTGCCTCAACACTGTCGGCCTGGGCACGGCTGGTGATGTAGTCGAGACGTGGATAGGTTTTACTCTCACCACTCACCCACTCAGGTTGCAACTGGGTGGTATCACCATGTTTACCGCTGCTGTTTGATGCAAAACCCGCATTGCCAGCCGTACTGGCGCAGCCACTGCACAAAATGGTAACTAAAAGGATGCCCCCGGTTAGTACTTTAATCATAATATTCTCCCCTCTGGTCTGGCTGGCACCGCGTAGCGAGTGGGTCCCCACCCAGTTCGCCCGGCTGAACGATGTGTTCTTTTAAGTGCAACCAACATAAGTGTAATAGTGCTGCTGGTCAACTAAAAGGCGTACTGCTTATGGAGGAGGGATGTTTCGGTCTGGTGGTAGAGGGGAAATCATCATGCGGCGCAAACGACCCAGAATTAAGTTACCCCCGGCAAAGCCGGGGGTTTATCTTTATTAGCCCCTCAAAGGGGCAAAAACATGAAGCGCCTGAAGGCGCTGACTCACATACCTAACTTGAGCTGATCGTAATGAGCATCTTCTTTGTCTTGATTTC
>JANOSY010000031.1:0-136911 GCA_031416075.1 Tenderia sp. (SeqCode)
ACTTCGTTACCTATTTTGGGCGTCCATGCCCAAAATAGACTCACTTACGCGACAACTGATTCCTTTTGCCCCGACCGTCCTGCGTCCGCCGCGTCTCCGTATGGCATTGTCCATAAATGGACTCGCCACACTACGACACGGCTGCCACAATGACTCTACGGCGACTATACCCGCTGCCGCATCCTCTTCGTCGTTCGCTAACGCTCCCAACTACGAGTCTGCGGGCGGGGTCGCCTATCGGGGGACTAACTGCCCTCGCTTCGCTCTCCATGGCGGTTAGCGATTGTCGCATTACTGATGCGGCCATTGTTTAATATAGTCATTTTGTAAGTAAAGGGATATAAATTAAATTTATACCAAGCTCTTTTTTGACATAAACCACCCCAATACAATTACATATAATACTATCAACCAATAGGGCGTATGCTAATCCAATCGCCCCAAACCTATTGATCAGAATGAATGCAAGAATAAGAGTTATTATCGTGCTTATTAATAAAATATTTCTTCTAATATGCTGTCTCCCAACCATATCTAGGAGCACCCCACTAGGGCCGGTCATCGAATTTATCAAATTGGCAAGAGATAAAACAACTAATATCATTTGACCACTATCAAACTCATTTCCAAATAAGCGCATTAACCAACCAGACAACACAATTGTAATAATTGATATAGTGCCAGTAGTCCAAAATATTATTTTAGAACTAAATCTAACTGTTTTTTTAAACTCGTTAATATTGTTCAAATGCAATTCTGAGAACTTCGGTGCTAATATTGTTGTCACTGCACTAAAAACGAAGGTGGTTAGTGCCGCTAGTTGAAAAGCAATATTGTAAATACCTACTTCTGCCGGATTTGAGTAATATGCCAGAACGAATACAGCGACATTGCTTGACATCAGCATTAACAATATTGATTGGTACATTGTGAAAGATGTAGAGAAATATTTATTTTTTTTAGTTCCAATATCCACAACATTTTCTACTTTTTTTAAATTTATAGCACTCACAACATAGAAAAGACTGAATAAAAAAGTAACTAATATTGCTACTTCGTAAGTTATCACTGGCCAATACACATTGTAATTAAAGAATGTAACTAGCAATAAAAACAATACAAGATTCAAAAATCTAATAAAAAACACCCTTAAAAACTCACTTAATTTTATCTTTTTTAGCCCCCTAATAAATTCAACATACAATAGGTTGAGAGCATAAATCGGGATGGAAAATGAGATAAAAATAAATATGCCAGATAACTGATCGTCTTTTAACAAAGAACTAGCTAGTTCTTTTGAAAAGATAGCAACAAGTAAAGAGATAAGCACAGAAAAAGCAAAAGTAATAAGACTATAATTAATCACTACTTTCTTTAATTCAGATATATGCTTCTTAGATGCTAATTGAGCAGAAAATAGGATGATAGCTTGGTTGAATCCCAAAAGGCTAATCATTGATATTACGAGAATGAATTGAACTGCTATTTGATAAATGCCAACTGCTTCTGCTCCATATTTGTTCGACAACGTTGCAATAAATACAAGCCCTACCAAGAGGCCAGCAATTTTTATCAAAATCGTTTCAAACGAGCCTCTAAGTATTTCTCTTTTATGGTCATCTAATAAAAGTATTTTAACTTTATTAATCATGAGTTATTTTTTTGCATTTCTTACGTCATTATTTTAATGGCTATTATATTTCAACTTTCCGATAAAATTGTTTACCTGCTTCCAAAAAGCGCGGAATTCAATACTTTTATTGCAAATAAATTTGCACTACGGTTTTTATTTGTCTACCGTCATATCTGAATGCTCATCCGCTACACAGTGAATTCTTCTACATTGGGAAATGTTAATAAATAAAGCGGTGGATTCAACTCTGAGGTGCAACTTTTGAGCACGCCATCATATTTATAGAATATACCAATCAAAATATACAGCATCCAAAAAAGACTTCACCATAATGACCATCTAAGCAGTATTTGTACCCAAGCGAAAGTATCCGTTTTATTCAGACTAACTTTCCATCGGTAGTTACCCATTTTTACGACCAATCTTGTCGACCATCCGCTGCCCCATCGCAACCAGGCGTCCTATAGGCCCACCAAAATTACCCATCTGTACGAGTCTGGCTACTGTGTAAACCCCAAACGCCAAGGTCAACATAATCGAGACGATAGTCGCCCACCAATAGATAGTATTTAAAATAGCCACCAAGATACAAAGTGCTAATATGGATATAAACAAGCGCGTTATTTTTGGCTGCCATTTGAATTCAATACTACGTTTGGCAAGTAGATAAACAAGCGGTAAATAAACGGCATAACACACCAAAAATGCGATGCCGGTGATTTTTAACCCAACGCTAGATGATAAACCTGCAATCAAGCCGCCCATCAGCAATAACACAACTGAATCTGACCAAAAGAATGCCTTGCCTGCACCCGCTGCTAAAATGGCAAAACCGATCGGCCAACTGGCCACTTTAAATACATCCCCGAGTATTTGCCAGCGCAGCACCTCTACAGCAGGCATAAACTCGGATGAATAGAGCAGATGAATGACCCATGGTGTTAAACCGATCATGGCAATGAATACCGGCGCACTGAGCAGCAGGGCTATTTCGGTCTGCTCGTTCATTAAACGCGTTGCTGCTTTGTGGTCTTTGATTACTGTGGTTAAACGCGGGTAGTAATCCGCCGCCATGGCTGCCAGCACAAGGCCTATATATTGCATCGAGATCGCCCAGGCCGCCTGAAAGTGGCCAAGCGATTCTGCACCAAGGGTATTGCCGACTTCTACCCGTATCCAAAGTTGTACCAAAGCGCCAACCAGCCCCGCGCCCATGAATGGAACACCCAAGCGCAACAGTGTTTGCCATTGCTGCGCCATTTCTCGTGTCGAGATATCTGAAGAGGTAACCTTGGGCAGGCGTGATACATACCAATGTCCCAATATAAAATTCACCAAGGGGCCGATAAGTACATAGGCCACCAAGCCCGCTTGACCCCACTGCCACAACAATGTCACTCCGAGTACAGAATTCAATACCGCGCCAAATACACTCAGGCGTGCCATATCACCGATACGGCGCATACCTTGTATCACTGCACCCTGTGATGCACTGGCAACGGATAGTGCTACTCCCAACGACAACCAACCCACGATATAAGCATGTTCTGATCCGCCCAGTACATACACCGCCAGCACTTCACGTAGTGACCAAACTACCAGCGCGCCTGCGCCAGCAAGCAATAAGGTTCCCCATAACATTGCACGTCGCACCACGGCCAGGGCACGCTCATCCTCTTGACTCTGCGCTTCGGCAACCTGTCGCGCACCTATCGTTCCAATGCCCATAGTTGCCATGGCTGTGGCCGTTAACATCAAGCCACTGTAAAGGCTGACAAGTCCAATACCTGCCGGACCAAGCAACACCGCAATGATTTTGGTACGTACCAAACCAAATACAATGTTGATAACCGATGCGCCGCCAATGATGGAGGAACTTTTTAAAATGCGCCGGTAGGATGTGACCTGTTCGGTCATGCTTAAACTGCTGCTTTGAGCGCTGCAATCACAACTGATGTGCTCGCCTCATCCAGGTGCGGCCCCATGGGTACACTGAGCAGTTGATTGGCCATCTGTTCTGCAATGGGATACTGGCCTTTGACGTAACCAGATGATGCATACGCTTGCTGTAGATGAGGCGGTATGGGGTAGTGGATCAGTGTGCCAATACCTGCTTCACCCAATTTTTTATGCAAGGCGTCACGCTGCGGGTGTTGCACGACATAAAGGTGCCATGCAGGTTCGGCCCATTCAGGTACGAAAGGCAGGGTGATTCCAATATTTGCCAGACCTGTTTGATAGCGGTTGGCAATCTCGGCCCGTCTTTCATTCCATACATTCAACACATTGAGTTTGACGCATAGAGCAGCGGCTTGAATCGGATCAAGACGGCTATTAAAGCCGCGCACGTCGTTGATGTATTTCACCCGCGAACCGTAATTGCGCAATACTCGGATGCGCTCGGCAATTTCTGCATCATTGGTGGTGATCGCGCCACCATCACCAAATGCACCGAGATTCTTGCCGGGATAAAAACTCCACGCGACCACGTCGCCATGGGCACCTAGACGTTTGCCTTTGTAACGTGCGCCGTGTGCCTGGGCACCGTCTTCCAGCACTTTCAAACCATGTTTGCGCGCAATCGCCAAAATCGAGTCCATGTCAGCGGGTTGGCCATACAAATGAACGGGCAGAATCACTTTGGTGCGTGGCGTAATCGCGGCTTCTATCAGTGCTGGATCGATGTTGTAAGTTGCTACATCCGGCTCCACTGGAATCGGTGTTGCGCCACACTGGCAGACTGCCAGCCAGGTGGCGATGTAGGTGTTGCTGGGGACAATGACTTCATCACCGGCCCCTACTCCCAGCGCCAGCAGTGACAGATGCAGGGCATCCAGCCCATTAGCCAGCCCGACACAATGCTGTGCTTCACAGTAGGTTGCATATTCTTGTTCAAAGGCATCCACCTCTGCGCCAAGGATGTACCAGCCGGAGTCCAGTACGCGCTTAACTGCCGCATCAATTTCAGGTTGTAGTTCGAGGTAGGCGGCATGTAAATCCAGGAAATGAACACTCATTTTTTTATCGCTCTTATATATTCGTTGTAATCGCGGTAATAATCAGACTCATCATATACGTTTGAAGCCAAAACCATACAAACCGAACCTGAAGAAAAATTATCCAGCTCACGCCACATCATCGGACAGATATAAAGCCCCTGATACGAGCGATTCAAATGGAATCGTTTTTTTTCATTACCCTCGTCCAAAATAACATCAAAGCTTCCCGACATCGCGATAATCAGCTGGTTCAGTCCTTTATGTGCATGACCGCCACGCTCTGCGCCCCCTGGAACATCGTACAAATAATAGACACGACGTATATCGAAGGGAATGTGTTGACCACCTTCGATAAAGGTTAAATTTCCACGTGGATCTGAAATTTTAGGCAAATCGATTATTTTGCACTGTTCTAAACTCATACTTGCCTCACAATTTTTGCCGGATTGCCAATCACCACGGCACCGGCAGGCACATCTTTTGTCACTACGGCTCCGGCCCCCACCATAGCATTCTCACCAATAGTTATACCGGGCAGGAGAGTCGCGTTTGCACCTATTGAGGCACCCGCTTTTACTACGGTTTGAAAAAACTCCTCTGGATACACCTTTGAGCGGGGAAACATGTCGTTGGTGAAGGTGGCGTTTGGTCCGATGAAGACGTTGTCTTCAATGCGCACGCCATCCCACAACTGCACGCCGCTTTTGATCGTAACGTTATCGCCTATCACTACATCGTTTTCGATCAAGACCTGTGCGCAAATATTGCAGTTATCTCCAATTTTTGCATTGGGAAATACAACACAAAATTGCCAGATGCGCGTTCCTTCACCAATAGTTTTGCTTTGTACATCCGCTAAAGGATGAATTTGTGTTGTCATTTTGTCGATCGTCTTTGAATTACGAAAAAACATCTTGCACGTTAATATCAATCACTACGATGTTGGAATCACAGAGTCATTTATTTTTTCCCGAAAATCCATATAGGCTTCGACCAACCCAACCCTGAATGTAGTCGGCGCCTGCCACCCCTTATCAGCCAGTCGTGTGACATCAAGTAATTTACGCGGGGTACCATCCAGCTTGCTCGCATCAAACACCATTTCACCCTGGTAGCCCACTACTTCTTTCACGGCTTCTGCGAGTTCTTTGATGGTGAAGTCGGTTCCCACGCCAATATTGACTAGCGGTGCAAGCCCCAAGACAGAAGATTCATCGGGCGAACCGGCCGGCCAGAGCAGTATGGAAAATTTTTCGTCGGATAGATTCATCAGGTAGACACAGGCGTCTGCCATGTCTTCGCTGTACAAAAATTCACGCCTTGGTGTACCACTACCCCAAACAGTTACCGTCGGGTTGTTGTTTGTTTTTGCCTCATGAAACTTGCGGATTAGTGCGGGTATTACGTGGGAATTCTCCGGGTGGTAGTTATCGCCTGGGCCATAAAGGTTGGTGGGCATGGCCGCGAGGTACTGGGTACCGTACTGCCGATTGTAGCTCCAGCACATTTCGATGCCGGCAATTTTCGCCAGGGCATAGGGGCGGTTGGTGGGTTCTAACGGGCCGGTGAGGAGATGTTCTTCCTTCATGGGCTGTGGCGCGTTTTTGGGATAGATGCAACTCGAACCTAAAAAGAGCAGACGTTTTATATTATTTTGCCATGCAGCGTGGATGATGTTTGTTTGTATCGCAAGGTTATCGCGGATGAACTCCGCTGGGTATTCATTGTTGGCATGGATGCCCCCCACCTTGGCGGCAGCCAGGAAGACATAGTCAGGCTTTTCCTGCGCGAAGAAGGTTTCGACGGCGGCCTGATTTGTTAAATCGAGTTCGGCATGGGTACGCTTGACGATGTTGTCATAGCCTTTTGCCTGAAGGTTGCACATGAGGGCAGAACCTACCAGGCCTCTGTGGCCGACGACGTAAATCTTGTCGGTAGTTTTCATGAATTTACTCGTGGTAGTCTTTGGCCGTATAGCCGTGTTTTTTGACTAGTTCGTCACGCTCTGCTGTCTTTAGATCTTCCCGTACCATTTCCGCAACCAGTTCACTAAAAGTGATTTTAGGCACCCAGCCAAGTTTGGCCTTGGCTTTGGAGGGATCGCCCAGAAGGGTCTCTACTTCGGTGGGGCGGAAGTAGCGTGCATCTACGGATACAATGCAGCGACCATTTGCGTCAAACCCTTTTTCGTCGACGCCTACGCCTTCCCAACGGATGGTTATGCTTAGCTCTTTGGCGGCGGCGTCGACAAAATCACGCACACTGTACTGAATGCCCGTGGCTATAACAAAATCTTCCGCTTGCTCCTGTTGCAACATCAACCATTGCATTTCGACGTAGTCCTTGGCATGACCCCAATCGCGTTTGGCGTCCATATTGCCGAGGTACAGGCAGTCTTGCAGGCCGAGCTTGATACGGGCTAGTGCGCGGGTGATTTTACGGGTGACGAAGGTTTCGCCGCGAACAGGGGATTCGTGGTTGAACAATATGCCGTTGCAGGCGTACATGCCGTAGGCTTCGCGGTAGTTGACGGTGATCCAGTAGGCATAAAGCTTGGCGACTGCGTATGGGGAACGCGGGTAAAATGGGGTGGTTTCTTTCTGTGGAATCTCTTGCACCAGCCCATACAACTCGGAAGTTGATGCTTGGTAGAAGCGGGTTTTTTTCTCAAGGCCGAGAATACGGATGGCCTCTAGGACACGCAGGGCTCCCAGAGCATCAGAATTGGCAGTGTATTCGGGTTCCTCGAAAGAGACCGCAACGTGACTCTGAGCTGCCAGATTATAGATTTCATCCGGCTGTACTTGTTGGATGATGCGAATCAGACTGCTGGAATCGGTCATGTCGCCATAATGCAGAATGAAATGCCGGTCACTTGCATGTGGATCTTGATAGATATGATCTACACGATCAGTGTTGAACGATGAGGCGCGACGTTTGATGCCGTGTACGTCATAACCTTTTTTCAACAGGAATTCTGCGAGATAGGAGCCATCCTGCCCCGTAACGCCGGTGATAAGTGCCGTTTTATTCATAGGTAGTCTGCTTTATTGTTTTCACTACATGGTTATCTAAAAGAATGTTTGATCAATTTATATTAAAAACCATTCTACGTTATAGCGATGTACTGCACTTGATAACACAAATGCGGGAGCACAAAGGCCAGCATCATACCACGCAAAAACGACAATTATGTTAATAGGTGTTTTTCCCTGTGAATCCGGTAAACACAGTACTGAAAACAATCTTTATATCCCACCACAATGACCAGTTACGGATGTAGTGCAGATCGTACTCGACCCGTTTTTCCATTTTATCCAGGGTATCTGTTTCACCGCGCCAGCCGTTTACTTGTGCCCAGCCTGTGATTCCAGGTTTTACTTTGTGCCGTAGCATGTAGCCTGAAATGAGTTTGCGGTACTCTTCGTTATGGGCAACTGCATGTGGGCGTGGTCCTACGATGGACATTTCACCTGTTAGTACATTGATGAATTGCGGCAGCTCATCTAACGAGGTGCGGCGCAGGAATGCGCCAAAAGGTGTGATGCGCACATCACATTTTTTGGCCTGCACAATACTGTCGCCATCGTCACACACTGTCATCGAACGAAATTTCCAGACTTTTATCGGTCGTCCATCCATTCCGTAGCGGCGCTGTTTAAACAGAACAGGGCCAGGCGAGTTCAGTTTTACACCCGCTGCAATAAAGAACATGGGGATGATGATGAGCATGAGGATGAGTGATGAGAGCACAATGTCTTCAATACGTTTTAACCATCCATCGAGTCCCATAAAGGGGGACTCGTAAATACTGACGGTGGGTACTGGCCCTAGGTTGATCCAGCGTGAGTGCAGGAGGTCATACATTAAAAAATCGGGGACTAAGTATACGGAAGCGGTAGTGTCCGATAACTCTGATATCAACTTGACGATGTGCTCCTCTCCTTTCATGGAGATGGCGATATATATGAGGTAATATTTGCCCTCTTTGGCACGTCGGATTAGCTCATTAAAATCACCCAGAATTGGCGCGGCCAGATTTTCAGCAACCCGCCCATCATCACCTTTGCGGTTGTCAAAATAACCTTTTAAATCTAATCCATAAGAGGGTGTCTCTTTAATTATCTGGCCAATACGCTGGCCAACTGTACCAGCACCGACAATCGCCACAGAACGGGTGTTGTACCCTTTTGATCTATAGTGGGAGAGCAAGCCACGTACCGTTAAGCGCCACAAAATGAGCAGTGTTGGTGCAACAAAAAACCAAAGTCCAACAACAACACGTGAGTAATCCGCAGAGGACTTTAAGAAATAGGCTAACGAGGAGAGTATTGATACGGTGATACCCCACGCCACCAGCACAGGCCATATCTGTTCTGATAGTGTGCTACCTCGCTGCGAACGGTAAAGGCCTGATTCACTGCCAACAAAGGCAAAACAGATAACCACCAGTAACGCTGCAAGCATATACTGGTTTTCCACAGCAATGCCACGAGCAAAAAGTGCCACTAATAAAACCAGGAAGATGATGATGCCATCTGACATTTTAAAAACAAATGCCAGTTTTGACCGATGGGGAAGAATCATGCCATTTGAGGAGTTATGCATTTTAATACTTCCTTGCTGCTCTATATCATGGTTGTTACGGGATAAATGCCAGCGTTAACTAGATGTTAACTGCAAAAACCACAACCCATCATCCTTAATAGTGCTTTCACTAATCAATGACTCAACGTATATGTATGCATGATGCATAATCATAAAAACCTACACTTATATAGCTCCATTACAGAAAGCAGTACTCGCAATAGGCTTCTTGGAGGAGTTGGTTAATTCGCCATTCTTAACCTAGTAGAGTATAGACACTAAATCTAATGTTTTGAACGCCGCACGATCAAATTTTTAACTGACTCCAGATGACAAAACACATTGACCAATGCCGTCCTAAATTGTTTTCACATCTGCTTCAATGCTTTTACAAATATTAACCAGATGCTCTTTACCACTGGGGTAAGTAATCCGTTTTATCTCTACAGACTCAAGCATTGATGCAAGCCTGTCTAATCTATCTTTTTCAACATTCAGTGACCTGTATGCATCTGCCAACATACTATTTTGTAACAACACTATCATCGACTCTGACGCTGAAAGCTGTTCTATCCTTATCTCCGAATCGTTGCTATCCGTCCTATCCAGCAGATAAAGCCTCTTTAACCGACCACTTTTACTTGAGAAACGAAGTTCGTTTTGGGTACCAGATTCCACTATTCGCTTTTCAAAACGATGATGAACACGTTGTAAAGTTTCAATATCCCTCACAAAGTGCTGGGCTACCTCTGGCCACATTCTCACTTGAGGCCAACCTGGAAAGACCTTTAGCCCCTCCGTAGTTTTATGTATGGCCATCATATCATCGCTCATCATGCCCATGCTACGCACCGCAAGCGCTGCGGTTAGTGTTGTTTTGCCTGTTTGACTCGGGGCTATTATACCAATGACCCCACGCTCGGTTTCAATTGCATTGGCATGAATGCACAGTACCCCGCGCATTTCCAGCCACAGACTCAGTCCGACTGTCTGAAGGTAATGCTCAAAGCTGGTACCCTCATCTTGCCATGCAACATTGATCTCATCGCCCAAGTATTGAAATGAGCCGGTGCCTTGACACTTAATGTGCAACAGTTTTCCTGCCGACTCATCAAACAGCTCGACAACACTACTATATCGTTCACCTTGAGTTGAGAGACGCCAAATCGGTTTCTGCTGTGTCGGGACAAAGCACTCAGAGAAACTGAGCTTTAAAGACTCTATGTATTCGCCATCACAATCTAACCGGTCGGTCTCAGCTGGCTGGAATAGTCGCACACCATGAAGGGGAATCGTGAAAATCCAGCTGGGTGACACAATCTTAGACATGCATATGTCTTTATCGCAACACCCAGCTGCAAACTGTTAGCCCAGGAACGGGTTACGCTTTGTCTGGCCGCCTTGTTCATCAGGCACACTGCCCGCAAACCCTTGGGTCAACTCTGCCAGACTACCTACTTTTTTGAACTCTGGTTTACGATAAGACTTCTTTGATACCGCTTCATCACCGTTATAAACCACATCATTAGTCGCCATTATCATTGTCTTAAGCCTCACTTTTAATAGTTGGCAGCTGTCTTTTAGCACGTGTGACAGCTAGGCCAAGGAGGCCTGCTGCAAATAACAATATTGTAGCAGGTTCTGGAATCGCATCGGTATCAGCCATAAACTGGAAGGTGTTGCCTGAAGCAAATCCTGTCACACCCCAATCAAGGGTCAACGAACCGTACAGGTCCGGTGCGCTATACACATTACTATACGAAAATGACCCCGGCGCATTTGTCAGGCCAGGTGTAAATACACGCCCTGGACCAGAACCTGGGGTCTCTTCAGCACCGAACATATTATCAAAAACAATATCCGCCATCAGGGCATCGATAGCGATTTTCATAAGAGAGTTGCCTGACGCATTGTTCAGTGTCCAAACCCCTAACAACTGACTTCCAGGTCCAAATTGACCAAATGTTTCACCCTGCTGGGTCAACGACCACCCGGTACCAAACGCTCCACCCGCATAGCCTTCTTGATAAGCTGGGGTTCCATTTGTGCTGGTAGTAACCCAAGTAGCAGTTTCAAATCCGCCGCCTGCAAAATATGCCGTTACATTAATGCCCGCCATATCAGCACCAGTGATATTGGATTTAATGACTGTAGAGTAAGCGGGGTTTACCCATGCAACCAAGGACAGTACCAGCAGTAGTTTTTTCATATTTCACCCTATTATTTCATTGTTACTAAACATAGGCAATTGCCATTCGGTGCCATATAATGCATTTTTTACGCCACAATAAAAACCACTCATAAAAACATGAAGTTAAAGACGGAAAGCATATTCCACAGTTGAAATCTTTATGCATCTGTAAAAAAAATCGACACACAGAGCTGGCTTTCAAAGCGCTCTAGGCATCCTCCTAGGCTCGATCACCTTACAAAGCCGCAAGCAAGAGAGTGGACTCGGGAATCAGTGCATTACCCGGACATCACGGCCAGCATACTCACCCATGTAAAAAAACACAACAGCGAATACCACTGAGCAGAAATAGGATTACTGCAAAAAATGTTTGGAGTATACGATCGACAGAAGAATTGCTTATGATGGAGGCTGAGGCCGGAATCGAACCGGCATTCACGGCTTTGCAGGCCGCTGCATAGCCATTCTGCCACCCAGCCAGCGATACATGAAACACTATGACTTTGCTGCTTCCGCTAATAATACGCGCCACAAACAAACTGATGATTTTACAACTGTGTTGCCACCCCGAAAACATACCACCGAGGCATACTAAATTTGGAGCGGGAAACGAGATTCGAACTCGCGACCCCAACCTTGGCAAGGTTGTGCTCTACCACTGAGCTATTCCCGCGCACCCTGTTAAGTGGCCGTCATTATATAGCCTTTTTTATTCACGTCAACACCCACTTATATGTTTTTTTACACTTCTTCTTTACGCAATACTGGCCATGCCGCTTTCAGATAAATGACCATGGACCAAAGGGTTAGAATAACAGCGGCGTAGAGGAAGATCATACCGAGCATGTGTATTGAAACACCTAGCAGCGGCGCGTCATAGAGCAGTATAAAAAGCGCTACCATCTGTGCGGTGGTCTTCCATTTACCCACATTTGAAACGGCTACCTGTGCACTTTCACCAATCTCGGCCATCCATTCACGGAGTGCTGAGATTGCAATTTCCCGACCGATAATCACGACTGTTGCGATGGTCATCCAGGGGGTGGGGTTTGCCTGAACCAATAGTATCAGCGCCGCCCCTACAATCAACTTATCTGCCACAGGATCAAGAAACGCACCAAAGCGGGACATTTGATTCAATTTGCGCGCAAGGTAACCGTCAAGCCAGTCTGTGATGGCCGCTATACCAAAGATGATGGTGACAACTTCATTCACCCAGCTATAGGGCAGAAAAAAGATCACTACAAAGATGGGGATAAGGAGGATACGTAAATAGGTCAGGAGTGTTGGAATGCTGGTCATATCGCTTTAATTCTCTAAATGCAGGGCGTCGTAAATTTTTTGGGCCAAGTCACGGCTCACCCCTTTAACCTTGAGCAGATCATCCACACCCGCCCGTGCGACCTCTTGCCAGCCACCAAACTGTCTCAATAGGTCACGCCGCCGTTTGGGGCCAACGCCTGGGATACCTTCCAGTGCGGACGTGTTGCGCGCCTTGGCACGTCGTTGCCGATGGCCGGTGATGGCAAAACGGTGCGCTTCGTCACGAATCTGCTGGATTAGATGCAGGGCTGGCGAATCGGTTGGCAGTATAGTCGGCTGCCCCTGCCCGCACAAGAAAAGCGTCTCCAACCCTGCTTTACGTTCTGGCCCTTTGGCGATCCCCACTAGCAGTACATCATTGACTTGCAGCTCCTCCAACACTTTTTGCGCCTCTGCCAGCTGTCCTTTACCACCATCAATAAAGAGTATGTCAGGCAACTTTCCTTCCCCCTCCTTTAAACGGGTATATCGACGGGTGAGCGCCTGATGCATGGCGGCATAATCGTCACCAGGGGTTATGCCCTCTATATTGAAGCGGCGGTAGTCACTCTTCAACGGCCCCTCTTCATTAAACACCACGCAGGACGCCACGGTTGCTTCCCCCATCGTATGGCTGATATCAAAACATTCGAGCCGCTGGGGTGTGCTATCCAGTTTCAGGGCATCCTGTAACGCTTCATAACGTCTGTTCATGCCACTCTTGCTGGCCAGATGGCGTCGCAACGCGTCCTCCACATTGATAACTGCCATCTGCACCCAGCGTGCGCGGTCGCTACGCAGGCTGTGGCTGATGCTGACTTTGCGCCCTGCCTGTTCACCCAATACCGCCTCAAGCAGTTGTTGATCCTCGAGCGGCTGGTTGACCAGCACCTCTGTGGGTACCTGTTTGCCAATGTAGTATTGGGGCAGAAAAGCAGCGAGTATCTCCGCCTCGCTGGTGTCTTGGGTATGGCCGGGAAAGAATGTTTTGCTGCCCAACTGGCGGCCACCGCGAATAAAGACCACCTGCACACAACCAACACCTTTGTCATAGGCGCTCACGATCACATCCAGATCGCCGCCGGAACCACTCACATATTGCCGTTCCTGAACACGACGCAGACTGGCAATCTGATCACGATATTGTGCGGCACGTTCAAACTCGAGTTTGGCGCTGGCCTCCTCCATTTTGGTTACCAGCGTATCGATAACCTGGCTATCTTTTCCCTCAAGAAACAGTGTTGCCAGCCGCACATCGTCGGCATATTCCGCCGGTGTGATGTAATCAACACAGGGGGCTGTGCAGCGTTTGATCTGGTACTGCAGGCAAGGCCGGGAGCGGTTGCTATAAAAAACATCTTCACACTGCCGGACACGAAAAACCTTTTGCAACAGATTCAAGGTCTCGCGCACAGCACCGGCGCTGGGGTATGGGCCAAAATAACGGCCACGAGCACGTTTTGCACCACGATGGTAGGCCAGTCGCGGAAACGGGTCTGATGAGAGAAATATATAGGGGTAGCTTTTATCATCGCGCAGCAAGACGTTGTAACGAGGGCGCAGCTCTTTGATCAGGTTGTTCTCAAGAATCAGCGCCTCATTCTCAGTGTGTGTCACCGTGACGTCTATATTGGCAATCTGGCTCACCAAGGCTCGGGTTTTGGGGGTGGTGATATTGCGACTAAAATAACTGCCCACCCGTTTGGCCAGATTGCGCGCCTTGCCAACGTAGATCACCTCCCCGCTCGCATTTAACATGCGATAAACACCGGGGCGTGTACTCAATGTTTTGAGATATGCCTTGGCATCAAAAACGATCTCCGACTGTTGATCAGTGGCCACCCGCTAATACGCCACTGGACTCGTGCCCATCAGTACTTTGGTGCGGGCAAAAACATTGGCAAACATCTCAGGGGTTAACCGTTTTGTCTGGGTGTTGTAGCGACTGCAGTGGTAGGAGTCAAGCAACCATAACCCGTTGGGCAGTGGGTGCTCTGCGGCGTGGCCGAATTTATATGCCGCTGGTTTTAAACCAAACGCCCTCACTACGGCCCCATGGGCAATCGCCCCTAGCGCCAGCACCACAGTGCCTGGTTTTAGCTGTTGCAGCTCTTGCCGGAGAAAATCATTGCAGATTTTAACCTCATCCGTGGTGGGTTTATTTTGCGGTGGCAGGCATTTGACCGCGTTGGTGATACGACATTTTTTCAATACCAAACCATCGTCAACAGCGAGAGATACCGGCTTGTTGCTAAAACCAAAATCAAACAGCGTCTGGTAGAGCAGTATGCCGGCATGGTCACCGGTAAATGGCCGCCCGGTGGCATTGGCACCGTGCATACCCGGCGCTAAGCCTACAATTAGCAGCTCGATATTTTTTGCGCCGAAGGGGGCTACCGGGCGGGCGTGATAGTCGGGGTATTCCTCCCCCACCTCATCCAGAAACAGGGCAAGCCGCGGGCAACGACGACAATGAAGATCAAACATAACGGCTGAACCAATACAATAAGGGTGCAGAAATTTTAACATCAACGGCAGCTGTTGGGCCTGTTTTCAAACCACAGGGACCAAACTGGCTGGGTGATACATTTACTCCCCCTCCCACAAGATCAACAATATGTGGACCGTTATCGCGCTGTTATGGCGTCAGGCTGGCGTGTGCCGCCGGTAGCTGATCTGCAGCGCAACGAAACCCGACATCGGCATAACTACCCACCTGCGGAAACGCACCACGATAGGCTGCGCGTTCGAACAGGTGAAGTGTGTAGTGACCATTACCCCCCCAACCCGCGCCTTTGACTACCTTGAGCTTTTCGCCAAAGTCATCACTCATATAATCACTGCCGGGATAGGCTTGGTACCAATCTGCCACCCACTCCGACACGTTACCGGTCAGGTCGTAAACACCATACTCAGACTTATCCGATGGATAGGCATCCACAGGGGCAATGCCATCATCCCACTGCTCATCTTCGGTATCGCTCATACTGGCCTGCCAGACGTCACCCCAGGGGAACTCACGGCCATTGGGGCCACGGGCACTCTTCTCCCACTCCGCCTCTGATGGCAGATGTTTACCGGCCCAACGACAATATTGATCCGCGTCACTCCACGCCACATAGTTCACCGGCAGGCGATCCATGTAGGTAAGACGTTCATTGATGGCAACCACCAGCGGTGCCTTATCCATGCCACGGGTATCGAGGTCGAGATGAAAGGCCTTGGTTGCCAGCTTACGCAGCACCTCCACAGGCAGATGGTCCATGTCCGCCTGACGCAGGCTGAGTAGATAACCATTCTCCACCCACTGTATAGGAGGGGTTACACCTGTCGCCTTCACGTATTCGGCGTACTGTTGGTAGGTAACCTCGTAGGCATCGATATAAAAATCGGGCAGCTCTACGGTATGTAACGGGTGTTCATCGAGATAGAGCGGTTTGACGTTGCCGTACTCCAGCCCCATCTTCTCCACGTCCCCTTTATCACTGCCCATGATGAACTTACCGGCAGGCACCAACACCATGTCACCAATGGCGGCATGGGCAATACTGACATTTAACAACAGGCCGGCAACAATAAAGGCGACTGCTTTGGCTGGACGCACCATCTCTGACTCCCCAAAAAATATCGTTGATATGAACGGTTGGGGGGATAACACTTATTCAAACACCCTCAACACTATTGTTTTATGGTTCTGTGATGATGTTCAAACTACCCCGCCAACTGGGTCAACAATACTCCTTGTGCTGAGAATGTACACCCATTCGGTTCGCTGAGACGGCGGTAGCTACCATCATTCTGCAGCTCCCACGCCTGGCAACTCTCCTGTAGATAGCTATTCAGATCTTTGATGACGCGGTTGCGAATCGACTTCAGCTCCAGCGGGAAACAGACCTCGACCCGACTGAACATATTCCGCTCCATCCAGTCGGCGCTTGCACCATATACCTCAGGATCGCCACCGTTTTCAAAATAGAAGATGCGGGCATGTTCCAGGAAACGGCCAATCACGGAGAGCACCCGAATATTCTCCGAGACACCCACGATCCCCGGGCGCAGGCGACACATGCCCCGCACAATCAGGTCAACCTTTACCCCGGCCATGGAGGCACGATAGAGCGCCTGGATCAAGGAAGGGTCAGTCAATGAGTTCATCTTCAAAATGATACGCGCCAATTTTTTATCTGCCTTGGCATTGGCAGTCTCACGCTCAATCTTCTCCAGCATCGCCTTGTGCAGGGTAAAGGGTGAGTGGAGAATTTTATTCAATTTTGGAATTTTTCCCAGGCTGGTCAGCTGGTTAAATACCAGATGTACATCGGCACCAATCACCTTGTCGGCGGTAAACAGACCGTAATCGGTGTAGATGCGCGACGTGCGGGGATGGTAATTGCCGGTGCCCAGATGAGTGTAGTAATTGATCTTCTTGCCGTCACGTCTGACCACCAGGATCATCTTGGCGTGAGTCTTGTAGCCAACCACGCCGTAGACCACATGAACCCCCGCCTCCTGCAGACGGGTCGCGAGCACCACGTTGGCCTCCTCATCAAACCGCGCCATCAGCTCGATGACCACCGTCACCTCTTTGCCTGACTGCGCCGCCTTGACCAGCGCCCCCACTACTGCGGAATCGGCACCGGTACGGTAGAGGGTCTGCCTAATCGCCAGCACCTTGGGATCTTCCGCCGCCTGGCGCACAAAATCAATCACCGGCAGGAATGATTCATAGGGGTGGTGCAAAAGGATATCCTGCTTATCGATGGCCTCAAAGATATCCTTCTTGCTAACCACCTGCTTTGGCATGCCGGGAGTAAACGGGGGAAATTTCAACTCCGGTCTACTAACCAGGTCACAGACATCCTGGATTCGATTGAGGTTGACCGGGCCATCCACCTGATAAACATCGCCACTTTCGATACGGAACTGCCCCTTCAGATATTCAACCAGTTCAACGGGACAGTTGTGGGCCACTTCAAGACGGACCACATCGCCAAAGTGGCGTGTCACCAGTTCGCCCTGGATCGCCAGCTTGAGATCGACGATCTCTTCGTCATCGACAAACAGTTCGCTGTTGCGGGTGACGCGAAACTGGTAGAACCCCTCCACATTCATGCCATAGAAGATGGCATCGGCGTTGGCGTGAATGACAGAGGAGAGAAAGACAAAGTCATGCGGCCCACCGCCAGTCTCGGCTGCTGGTAGCTGAATGATACGCGGCAGTGAACGTGGCGCCTGCAACACTGCCAGACGGCTGTTGCGACCAAAGGCATCCTTACCCGTCAGGGAGATGATGAAGTAAAGCCCCTTGTTGATGATGCGCGGAAAGGGGTGCGCCGGATCGAGTCCCATGGGGCTGAGCATCGGCTGAATTTCAGACTTGAAATAGTTACGTAACCAAGCCGCCTGTGATTCGCTCCATTCAATACGACGTACGAAACGGATCTTCTCAACCTCACACTGCGGCAGCAATACCTCATTGAGAACACGGTACTGATCCGCCACCAGCTCATGCGCCCGCAGGCTTACTTCACGCATGGTTTCGACGGAAGACATATTGTCCGGCCCGGTCTGGGTTGAACCAAGTGCAATCTTCTGCTTCAACCCCGAAACCCGTACCTCAAAAAATTCGTCAAGGTTGGAGCTGGAGATGGATAAATAACGCAGTCGTTCCAACAACGGCACGGTGCCGTCCTCGGCCTGCGCCAGGACACGACGGTTAAACTCAATCAGGCTAAGTTCACGATTAATATAGTAATCAGACTGTTTTAGATCAGGGTCACTCATAAGCGGGGAATTGTTCTCATCCATACACCTTGATATAAGGTGTGTTAGTGACAGATTTATAAAACATTGTTATTTACAAAGTTGTATCGGTCTTAAATGCCAATGGTTAAAGGTTAAAACGCGTCAATCGCCTCACTCAACCGCTGCACAGCAATCACTTCAATATCCTCACTCATCTTTTTGGGTAGATTTGCTTTAGGCACAATGGCCCGTTTAAAACCATGCTTGGCCGCCTCCTTAAGGCGATCCATGCCCCCCTGCACCGGTCGAATCTCACCGGCCAGACCCACCTCACCAAAAATCACCGTATCCTTGGGCAATACCCGGTTACGCAGACTGGAGAGCACGGCCAGCAGTAGCGGCAGATCAGCGGCAGTCTCGGAGACACGCACCCCACCGACCACGTTAATAAAGACATCCTGATCATAGGTAGCAATGCCGCCGTGGCGCTGCAATACCGCCAGCAACATCGCCAGACGGTTCTGGTCCAGCCCCACCGCCACACGACGCGGATTGCCCATGTGGCTCTCCGCCACCAGCGCCTGCACCTCCACCAGCAGTGGCCGACTCCCCTCACGGGTCACCATAATGGCACTACCGGGCACCTCTTGGTCATGGCGCGAAAGAAAGATCGCCGACGGGTTATTAACCTCACGCAACCCCTTCTCCGTCATGGCAAATACACCCAACTCATTCACCGCGCCAAAACGGTTTTTGATGGCCCGCACCACCCGGAACTGGCTGCTGGGGTCCCCCTCAAAATAGAGCACCGTATCCACCATATGCTCCAGCACCCGTGGCCCCGCCAGTGTCCCCTCTTTGGTCACGTGTCCCACCAGAAACAGCGCTGTGCCGCTCTGCTTGGCGTAACGGACCAGCTGTGCCGCACTCTCACGCACCTGGGCCACAGAGCCAGGGGCCGACTGCAACTGCTCGGTATAGATAGTCTGGATAGAGTCGACTACCATCGCCTGCGGCTGCTCATGTTGGGCATGGGCAATAATCGCCTCAACGTTGGTCTCGGCCAGCAGCCGCACCTCATCCGCTGCCAGACTCAGGCGATGGGCGTGCATACTGACCTGCTCCAGCGACTCCTCCCCTGTCACATATAGGGTTTTGATCTGCTCGCTGAGTTGAGCCACCGTCTGTAACAGCAGAGTCGACTTGCCAACCCCCGGATCACCGCCGATCAAAATGACAGAGCCCGGTACTAGGCCTCCACCCAATACCCGGTCAAGCTCACGCTGCCCCGTAGGAGTACGTGCCACATCCCCCGGCTGAACCGCCGACAGTTTCTGCACCGCCGCCCGCTCCGTGGCACCGGCGTAACCGGCAAAGCGGGGATTTGCCTTAGCCACCGCAGCGACTGCCGCTACTTCAACCAGGGAGTTCCAGGCGTTGCAGTCGGGACACTGCCCGCCCCACTTCGGCTGCTGAGCGCCACATTCGGTACAGCTATAGAGTACTTTTGGTTTGGCCATCGATATTTACTTAAATAAAACTGTAAGGGGATCGTTAATAACACGACAATAACCACATAGCCACTCTACCATGGTAAATAGAATGCGTCGAAAACCTACCTATATCATTTACTTCCTGCTCCTGGTCGGGCTGCCTGCAATACTCCAGGCAGAGGAGATAAAGATCGGCCAGTTTAGCGCCGGTGAGCTGGTCGGCTGGCAAGAGAAATCCTTTGCCGGCCATACCCAGTACCAGATTATCACCCTGCCCCAAGGCAAGGCACTGCAGGCCAAGAGCAACGGCACGGCGTCGGGGTTATTCAAAGAGGTCACCATCGATCTCACCAAAACCCCATGGCTCAACTGGTCATGGCGCATCGACAATACCCTGAGCGGCAATAACGAACGCAACAAAAAAGGGGATGACTATCCAGCCCGAGTCTACGTGGTTGTCTCTGGCGGCCTCTTTTTCTGGAAAACGTTAGCACTCAACTACGTCTGGTCCAACCAGCAGGCCATCAACTCCCGCTGGGACAACCCCTACACCAGCAACGCAAAAATGGTCGCCGTACGCTCAGGTACAACTGAGACCGGGGAATGGGTCAGCCAAAAGCAGAATGTATTAGAGGATTTGCAGAAGGCCTTTGGCAAAGAGATCACCACAATCCACGCCATCGCTGTGATGACCGACAGCGACAATACTGGCATACCCACCACCGCACTATACGGTGATATTTTTTTCAGCGACCGCTAAACAACCTTAAAACAGCACCGTAAGCTGAAGTTTTTAAAGATATATGGATAAAAAACAGAGGTGGAGAATAAAAAGAAGATATTGACTGGTCGGAGCGGGGAGATTCGAACTCCCGACCCCCACAACCCCATTGTGGTGCGCTACCAAGCTGCGCTACGCTCCGAAAATTTTACGCTTTAATGCAGATTTAACACAGTCGATGAAAATTGTTTGGGGTTAATCATCGAAGGTCGGCATGATACTGAATTTAAAACCATTACACCAGCGGGAATACTACTTTTTTAACAATACCAGCAGCGCTTCAAGCTCAAGCAACATCTCTTGCACCATGGTCTGATGGTGGCTGACATCGCTCTTTGTCTCTGGCCCCGATAGCTGTTGTCTGGCACCACCAATCGTGAACCCCTGCTCGTACAACAATCCACGTATCTGACGAATCATGATGACGTCGTGGCGCTGATAATAACGCCTATTGCCACGCCGTTTTAACGGTTTGAGCTGTGGAAACTCCTGTTCCCAATAACGAAGAACATGGGGTTTAACCCCACACAGATCCCCTACTTCACCGATGGTAAAGTAACGTTTTGCCGGGATCTGTGGCAGTTCACTATTGTTTGCGGCTTCCAGCATACGCCTCCACCCTCGCCTTCAGCTTTTGCCCAGGATGAAACGTCACCACACGCCGTGCGGTAATCGGAATCTCTTCACCCGTTTTAGGATTACGTCCTGGTCTTTCGTTTTTATCGCGCAGATTAAAGTTACCAAAACCGGATAGCTTTACCTGACGGCCATTTTCCAAGGCCCCGCGAATCTCTTCAAAAAACATCTCGACGAGCTCCTTGGCTTCACGTTTGTTGAGTCCAAGTTCCTCAAACAGCCTTTCGGCCATCTCTGCTTTTGTTAACGCCATGGGTTAATCACTCTCTTAGCGTTGCATTAAAATCTTGTTTTAGTTGTTTTAGTACATTAGAAATGAGGCCATCCACTTCCTGATCCGTTAGAGTGCGTGAACTATCTTGAAAGGTCAAGCCCAATGCTAGGCTTTTACTACCAGATTCAATACCTTCGCCACTATAAACATCAAACAGATTCAGTTTCAGCAGATACGGTTTTGACGCCGCAACAATACTCTGCTGCACTTGTCTGGCTGGCACACTGCTCGCTACCACCACGGCCAAATCCCGCCTGACCGTGGGGTATTTGGAGATTTCAACAAATGCTGGCTTGGCCGCCACATCCAGTACATGAGCATCCACCTCGAACAGATAAACCGGGCCGGTTAATCCCAGCTCTTTTTCAAGGGCAGGGTGTAATTTCCCCAACCACCCTAACGGCTTGCCGTCACAACTCTTGATAGCGGCGGACTGCCCTGGATGGAGTGCCGGGTGTGCCGCTGCCACAAATTCATGGCTTGTACCACTGCCAACCAGCCCTAACAGTGCCTCCACATCGGCCTTGATGTCATAAAAGTCGACTTTACGGGCGGGTATCCCCCACTGTTCCGCAACTAGCTCTCCGGATATCAGGCCTGAAATAATCTTCTCTTCAACAATGGCACCGCCCTGGCGTGAAAATTTAACACCAAACTCAAACAGCCTGATGCGCGCCTGCTGCCGCTTCTGATTATGCGAAAAGACCTGCAACAATCCCGGCCAGAGGGAAGTACGCATCACCGACATGTCCGCTGAGATCGGATTGGCCAAGGAGATAGATTTAATCCCGGGGTTCACCCGCTCTTGCAGCTGCTCATCAACAAAGCTGTAGGTGATGGCCTCCTGATAACCACGATCAACCAGCAGCGTGCGGCCACGAGATTGGCTCACCTGTAGCTCTGTCGGCAGTCTAACCTCCATGGATATCGCTGGCATCTCTGTTGGCAGACGGTCATAGCCGTAAATACGACCAATCTCCTCAATCAAATCAGCCTCAATTGTGAGATCAAAGCGGAAACTGGGCGGGGTTACCAACCACTGCTCAGGCTGTTTCTGAATCTCCATACCTAACGACAGCAATATTTTTTCAATCTGTACCGGCGATAACTCAAGCCCCAAAATACGCTCAACCCGCGCTAAACGCAGGGCAATCGGTGTCCGTTTTGGTAGGTGCTCATCAATGCTCACCTCGGTCAACGCACCAGCCTCTCCCCCCACAATCTCCAGCAACAGCTCGGTGGCACGTCGCATCGCCTTAACCGGCAGCTCATAATCAACCCCGCGTTCAAAGCGGTGTGAGGAGTCCGTATGCAGGCCATATTGGCGGGCACACCCCATCAACCCAGAAGGTGTAAAAAAGGCACTCTCCAAAAATATCTCTGTTGTGTTGTCTGTTACCGCTGACTCATCGCCGCCCATCA
The DNA here is from genome assembly GCA_031416075.1 of Tenderia sp. (SeqCode). Classification (GTDB taxonomy): domain Bacteria; phylum Pseudomonadota; class Gammaproteobacteria; order Tenderiales; family Tenderiaceae; genus JAKFXL01. The sequence goes on from JANOSY010000031.1 coordinate 23,064, forward strand.
CACCGGCCATCGCCAACGGTTTGCGATGGTCAGCAATGATCAATGTCTCCGGGGTCAATTCAACACTCTGGCCATCGAGTAGCTTCAGCGACTCTCCTGCCAGCGCATGCCGCACATTGATACCGCCTTCGAGTTTGCTCAGATCAAAGGCGTGCATCGGCTGTCCCAGCTCCAGCATCACATAGTTGGTCACATCCACAATGGGGCTAATACTACGGACATCACAACGACGAAGGCGCTCCTGCATCCAGTTTGGCGTCTCTGCTGTGGGGTTTACCCCTCTTATGATACGCCCCACATAACGTGGGCACGCCTCAGGGGCCGATATCACCACCGCAAACTGATCCTGATGACTTGCCACGTCCACTTTAATCTCAACAGCCTGCAATGGCAGCTGATTAATCACCGCAACCTCACGGGCAATGCCCTGGATACTGAGGCAATCGCCACGGTTGGGGGTCAAACCTATCTCAATGGTCACATCATCGAGCTGCAGGTAATCACGAATACTCATACCAGGGGTGGCATCAGCAGGCAGTATCATCAACCCATCGGCGCTCTCTGCCAAGCCAATTTCCACTGCGGAGCAGAGCATGCCAAACGACTCCACACCACGCAGTTTTGAACGTTTAATCACCAACCCGCCAGGAAGCACGGCACCGATCATGGCCACCGGCACCTTCAGCCCATTAGCGACGTTGCTGGCGCCACAGACGATGACCAATAGCTCAGTGCCCACATTGACCTGACAGAGACGTAGGCGATCTGCATCAGGGTGCGGCTCGACTGACATCACCTCACCAATCACCACGTTGGAAAACGGCACCGCCACCGGCTCAATCGCATCCACTTCCAAGCCACACATGGTCAGCTGATGTGACAACTGCTCGGTATTAACGGAAGGGTTTACCCACTCACGTAGCCACTGTTCGCTAAATTTCATCGTCCAAAGCCTTATATTGAATCACACCCCACGCGACGGCGGCGGCTGTATAGTTGTTTAGTTAAATTGGCGGAGAAAACGCAGATCATTCTCAAAAAAGAGACGCAGATCGTTCACGCCATAACGCAACATGGTCAGGCGCTCAACCCCCATACCAAACGCAAAGCCGGTATATTTTTCATTATCAATACCCACATTGACCAACACATTAGGGTGAATCATGCCGCAACCCAACACCTCAAGCCAACCGGTATGGCTACAGACACGACAACCGGCCCCTTTGCACATCACACACTCAATATCCACTTCGGCAGAGGGTTCAGTAAAAGGAAAATAGGAGGGACGAAAACGGGTTTTAAGTTCAGCCTCAAAAAAGTAGCTAAGAAAATCTTTGATCAACCCTTTCAGATGGGCAAACGTCACATGCTCGTCCACCATAAAACCTTCCACCTGATGAAACATCGGGGTATGGGTCACATCAGAGTCACAGCGATAGACACGCCCAGGGGCAATAATTCTCAACGGCGGCTCTCTGTTTTCCATCACCCGCACCTGTACTGGCGAGGTGTGGGTTCTCAGCAGTGTGCCCGGCTCCACATAAAAGGTATCGTGCATCGCCCGCGCCGGATGGTTATCGGGAATATTCAAGGCAGAAAAGTTGTGATAGTCAGACTCAATTTCCGGCCCTTCAGCAATATCAAAACCGATATGTGAAAAGTAGGACTCAATCCGCTGCAGGGTACGGCTCACCGGATGTATGCCCCCCACCTCCTGACCACGCCCCGGCAGCGTCACATCGATCGTCTCCGCACTCAACTTAGCATTCAGATGGGCCAAGTCCAGCGTTTCACGCCGACGGGTGATCATCTCCTGCAGCGCCTGCTTCGCCTCATTCACCGCCTGCCCAACCTTGGGACGTTCCTCTGCAGGGAGGGTGCCCAGCTCTTTTAAATAGTGGGTTAAGATACCTTTTTTACCCAGATAATCTACCCTCACCTGGTCCAGGGCACTGAGATCTTCCGCACCGTTAACAGCTGCCGCAGCCTCTGCAACTAAAACTGATAAATCTTGCACGCGTTCATCCTCTGATGATTATTTTTAGCGGCGCTTAATACAAAAAGGGGAAGGCTTTGCCTTCCCCTTTCAGATACACTCAACTCACACCACCATATTTACGGTGTGATGAGAGGGATTACAGGCTCGCTTTTGCTTTATCCGCCAAAGCGCCAAAGGCAACCTTGTCGTACACTGCCAGATCGGCCAATACCTTCCGGTCAATCTCAACCGCTGCCTTCTTCAGACCATTAATCATACGGCTGTATGACAGGCCACACTCACGGGCTGCAGCGTTGATACGCGCAATCCAGAGCGCACGGAACTGACGCTTGCGTTGACGACGGTCACGATAGGCATATTGACCTGCTTTGGTCACAGCCTGCACAGCAACACGGTAGACATTTCTACGCATGCCACGGTAGCCCTTAGCCAGCTTCATCACCTTTTTGTGACGTGCTCTGGCAGTAACACCACGTTTAACTCTTGGCATTTTTCTTTACTCCAAATCCAATTAGCAATAAGGCAACAATCTGCGTACTGATGGTTTGTCAGCGGCAGAGACCATGGCAGGGTTGCGCAGCTGACGCTTACGCTTGGTGCTCTTTTTGGTCAAAATATGTCTACGGAATCCTGAGCCACGTTTAAAATGGCCAGAACCCGTCGCCTTAAAGCGTTTGGCAGCGCCTCTATGAGTTTTCATCTTCGGCATCTTCTATTTCTCCGAACTACTTTGTTAATCAGCAGCAGTAGGTAGGTCTATATGACCTTTTTCTTTGGTGATAACACCATAACCATCTGCCGGCCTTCCATCTTGGGGAACTGCTCAACCTGGCCAATCTCAATAAGATCAACCTCAACACGTTTAAGCAACTTCATACCAAGTTCTTGATGGGCCATCTCACGTCCGCGAAAACGGAGTGTGATCTTGGCCTTGTCTCCTTCAGTCAGGAAACGCACCAGATTACGTAACTTAATCTGATAGTCTCCCTCCTCGGTGCCAGGGCGAAACTTCACCTCTTTCACCTGAATCTGTTTCTGTTTTTTCTTGGCTATCTGGCGCTTTTTGTTCTCTTCGAACACATATTTGCCATAATCCATAACACGGCAAACTGGCGGCACCGCCGTGGGGGAAACTTCAACCAAGTCATGCTCAGATTCGCTGGAAAATTGCAGCGCCTGTTCAATCGTCATGACCCCCATCATATTGCCCTCAGCATCAATGACACGTACCTCGCGAGAGGTTATCTCATCATTAATCCGGACCTTTTTTTCAGCAGCGATACTTTATTCCTCCAAAACGGCGCGACCATAGCGCGCGGACTCAGTGGTTAACAGGGTCAAAAGGGTATCCACATCCATAACCCCCAGATCCTCACCACTACGCGTGCGAACAGCCACTGTTCGATTTTCCACCTCCCGGTCACCCAGAACCAGGAGATATGGTACCTTCAAAAGCGTATGTTCGCGGATTTTAAAGCCTATTTTCTCATTTCTCAAGTCCGTCTTGGCCCTGAAACCACGATCTGAGAGTGTTTTTGCTATCTCTTTAGCAAATTCCGTCTGACGATCGGTAATACTCATCACCATTGCTTGGGTAGGAGCCAACCAAAGTGGCATCGCACCTGCACAGTTTTCAATCAGAATCCCGATGAATCGCTCCAGCGAACCCAAGATGGCGCGATGCAGCATAACAGGCACTTGGCGAGTGCTATCTTCGTCGATAAAACTGGCCCCCAAACGCCCCGGTGTTGAGAAGTCGACCTGAATAGTACCGCACTGCCAGACCCGACCGATACAGTCCTTAAGCGAAAACTCTATCTTTGGTCCATAAAAGGCACCTTCGCCCGGCTGCAAATCCCAAGCCAAGCCTTTATTATTCAACGCCATCTCGAGGGCTTGTTCAGCTTTATCCCAGACTTCATCTGAACCTACCCGGCTTTCCGGACGGGTGGAGAGTTTGATGATGACCTCGTTAAACCCAAAATCCGCGTACACATCATAGAGCAGATCAATAAACGTAGAGACCTCAGCCTGTACTTGTTCTTCGGTACAGAAGATGTGGGCATCATCCTGCACAAAGTTCCGTACACGCATCAAACCGTGCAATGTACCGGAGGGTTCATTGCGATGGCAGGAGCCAAACTCCGCCATACGTAGCGGCAGATCCCTGTAGCTCCTCAACCCCTGGTTGAATATCTGCACATGACACGGGCAGTTCATCGGTTTAACGGCGTAGTCCCGATTTTCTGACGATGTAGTGAACATCATATGCTGGAATTTCTCCCAGTGACCTGAACGCTCCCACAAACTACGATCCACCACCTGTGGTGTTCGCACCTCCTGATAATCGTGCTGGCGCAGCTTTTTACGGATGTACTGCTCAACTTCCTGCCAAATTTTCCAGCCGTTGTCATGCCAGAAGACCATGCCGGGAGCCTCTTCCTGGGTATGGAACAGGTCAAGCTGCTTGGCGATTTTACGATGATCGCGTTTTTCAGCCTCTTCCAGGCGGTGCAGATACTCCTTCAGGTCTTTTTTATTGTTCCAGGCGGTGCCATACACACGCTGCAGCATCTCGTTTTTGGAGTCGCCGCGCCAGTAGGCCCCCGCCAGCTTCATCAGCTTGAATGCCTTTAGCTTGCCTGTAGAAGGCACATGCGGGCCACGACAGAGGTCCGTAAAATCACCCTGTTTGTAGAGTGATAACGCCTCGCCCTGGGGAATATCTTCGATGATCTTGGCCTTGTACTCTTCGCCAATACTGCGGAAGAATGCAACCGCTTCATCACGAACCATCACCGAGCGCTCGACTGGAATATCCTGTTTCACCAGCTCTTCCATACGTGCTTCAATGGCCGCCATGTCTTCAGGCGTAAATCCCGCCTTATAGGCAAAATCATAGTAGAAACCATTGTCAATCACCGGGCCAATGGTCACCTGGGCCGAAGGGAATAGCTGCTTAACCGCCTGGGCCAGCAGATGTGCGCTGGAGTGGCGCACCACTTCCAGCCCCTCTTCATCCCGCTCTGTAACAATGGCAAGGGCAACGTCGGACTCGATAAGATAGGAGGCGTCTACCAACACACCATCCACTTTGCCTGCCAGCGTCGCTTTGGCCAGTCCCGTACCAATATCAGCCGCCACATCATAAACAGTGAGCGATTGGTCAAAGGTGCGTTTGCTTCCATCCGGCAGAGTAACAACTGGCATCTATCTGTATCCCATTGCAAGTATGACTGCGGTCCCAAAACAAAAATACCGCGTATAAACGCGGTATCTTCCCAAATTTATGGTAGGCGCGATTGGACTCGAACCAACGACCCCCACCATGTCAAGGTGGTGCTCTAACCAGCTGAGCTACGCGCCTACTAAGAAGGCGATATTATACGGCGTAAAATATTACTGTCAACACTCCGATAAATTGCGTTATGTCGCTAATGTAATTACAAAAAATGACGTAAACTTAATTCCGTGACATCCGATACATGAGCCGTTAAACCAGACCCATACACATCAATTCGAGGGGTTGTTATGATAAACGGAGATGTACCTCAAGCGTTATTCATCACTCAGCCCATGGTTGTGAGCTGTTTCTCCCCCAAAGGAGTAGCCCCCTTTCATCACATCGACATACGCTAATGCCCATCTACAACAACGGTGTCTCTGTCTGGCCAGGTACCCCTTACCCGCTGGGGGCAACGTGGGACGGTGAAGGTGTCAACTTTGCACTCTTCTCAGAACATGCGGAAAAAGTTGAGCTATGTCTGTTTGATCCCAATGGTCGACGCATCATCCATACCATTGAGATGCGCTGGCAGACGGACCAGGCGTGGCACTGCTACCTGCCCGATGCACGCCCCGGCCTGCTTTATGGTTACCGCGTGTATGGTCCGTATGATCCCGCCAACGGTCACCGTTTCAACCCCAACAAGCTGCTGCTCGACCCCTATGCCAAAGATGTGTTTGGTCAGTTGCGCTGGAACGATTCGCTCTTTGGCTACCGGCTGAAGCAACCTTACCTCGACCTCATCATGGATAAGGGTGACAGCGCCGCCGCCATGGTCAAGGCCCGTGTGATAGACCCGGCCTTCACCTGGGGGGGCGACAAACCGCTCCGGACCCCCTGGCACGACACTGTGATTTACGAACTGCATGTTAAAGGGTTTACCATGCTGCATCCGGACATCCCCGCCAACCTGCGTGGCACCTACGCCGGGCTGGCCTCGGCCCCCGCCATTGAACATCTGAAACGACTGGGGATAACGGCCGTTGAGTTGATGCCCGTTCACACCTTTATTGATGATCGCCATCTGCTGGAGCGTGGTTTAAAAAACTACTGGGGCTACAACTCCATCGGCTTTTTTGCCCCCGACTCACGCTACTCCTCCAGCGACAGCATCAAAGAGTTCAAAACGATGGTCAAGCGCCTCCACTCGGAAGGAATTGAGGTGATTCTCGACGTGGTGTACAACCACACTGGTGAAGGCAGTCACCTCGGTCCAACGCTCTGTTTTCGTGGCATAGATAACAGCGCTTACTACCGCGTGACCCCCGAAGACAATCGTTACTACATGGATTACACCGGCTGTGGCAACACCCTTAACATGCGCCATCCACGGGTATTGCAGCTGATTATGGATAGCTTGCGCTACTGGGTGGAGGAGATGCATGTTGACGGCTTCCGCTTCGACCTTGCCTCCGCCTTGGCGCGGGAACTACACGCAGTAGACAGACTCGGGGCCTTTTTCGACATCATCCACCAAGACCCCGTGCTCTCCCAGGTTAAGCTCATCGCCGAACCGTGGGATCTGGGGGAAGGTGGCTACCAGGTAGGCAACTTCCCACTCGGCTGGACCGAGTGGAATGGAAAGTACCGCGATACCATGCGCGCCTACTGGAAAGGGGATGGCAGCGTTATGGGTGAGATGGCGTACCGGCTCACCGGCTCCAGCGACCTCTACGAACACGGTGGCCGCCGCCCCTACGCCAGCATCAACTTCATCACCTGTCACGACGGCTTTACGTTGCGTGATCTGGTCAGCTACAACCAGAAATACAATAGCGCCAACAAGGAGGAGAACCGCGACGGCGAAAACCACAATCTAAGCTGGAATTGTGGCGAAGAAGGCATCACCAACAATCAACATATCAATGCACTACGTAACCGCCAGCAACGTAACTTATTTGCCACCCTGCTACTCTCCCAAGGGGTGCCGATGATCTGCTCCGGCGATGAGATGGGCAAAACACAGCTCGGCAATAACAACGCCTACTGCCAGGACAACGCACTCACCTGGATAGACTGGACACTGAACAGAGAGAATCAACATCTACTGAAGTTTGCCAGCGAACTGATAAAGCTTCGCAAACAACACCCCATCTTCCGTCGCCGCTACTTTTTTCAGGGCCGGGATATCGTCGGTGCGGGGGTTAAAGACCTCACTTGGCTCAGCCCTAAAGGATGTGAAATGACCGTGGCGGAGTGGAACCTATCCTTTGCCCGATGCCTGGGGCTGTTCCTGGCGGGCGACGCCATTGATGAATATGACAGTCGTGGCAAAAAGATCAGTGACGACAACTTCATCCTGCTGTTCAACGCCCATCATGAAAAAATAGATTTCACACTCCCACTTCATCCGGCACTCGCACGCTGGGAGGTGCTGATCAATACCAGCCACACCGATACCAACATCCCCCACGGGCGGTTCTACCACGCCAACGAGAAGTTTGCGCTCCAACAGCGCTCAGTAGTGGTTTTAAAACAGCTGATTAGCCCGCGGGCTATCTAAATGATAGGCCCGTGCCACTTAGACCCATGCCCCACCAACAAAAAGCGGCCATAAAGGCCGCTTTTTACAACTTAACTAGTGGCGTGATTAACCAACCATGTTATCCAGTATCGCTTTTTTCACAGCCAGCATAGTCGCATCCACCGTCATCAGTGGTGAGGTGCTCTGTTTGATTGCGGTGTCAGGATCTTTCAGACCATGCCCTGTCAGGGTGCAGACAATCTTGCTCCCTTCTGGGATCTTGCCGTTGTTGACGTCACGCATTGCACCGGCCAGTGCAGCAGCGGAAGCGGGCTCGCAGAAGATCCCCTCTTTTTCAGCCAACAGTTTCTGGGCGGCGAGGATATCTTCATCGCTACATTCATCAAACCAGCCGTTGGACTCCTTTTGGAGTTTCCAGGCCAGATCCCAGCTCTGGGGATGGCCGATACGGATGGCGGTGGCAACAGTTTCAGGATCATCCACCATGTGGCCACGGATGAACGGTGCAGAACCCGCTGCCTGGTAACCCACCATACGTGGCAGGTTGTTGACGATGCCGTGGTCGTGATACTCCTTGTACCCCATCCAGTGGGCGGAGATGTTGCCCGCATTGCCAACCGGCAGGCAGTGGAAATCTGGTGCTGAGCCCAGCTCCTCCACGATCTCAAATGCGGCGGTTTTCTGCCCCTGCAGGCGGTATGGATTGATGGAGTTAACAATGGTCACCGGTGCCTCTTTGGCCACATCTTTCACCAGCTGCATGCCAACATCAAAGTTACCCTTGATCTGAATAACCACCGCGCCGTGCATCATCGCCTGCGACAGTTTACCTAGGGCGATCTTCCCTTCAGGTATCAATACAAAAGCAGTGATGCCCGCACGTGCAGCGTAGGCGGCAGCGGCGGCAGAGGTATTACCAGTAGAGGCACAGATAATCGCCTTGCTGCCTTCTTCTACCGCTTTGGTCACGGCCATACACATGCCACGATCTTTAAACGAACCGGTAGGGTTCAAACCTTCATACTTGACGTAGATCTCAACCTTTTTGCTCATCATCTTAGGGATGTTGTTCAGGCGGATTAACGGGGTATTACCCTCGCCAAGGCTGATGATGCGGGTATCATCGCTGATCGGCAGACGGTCACGATATTTTTCGATCAGTCCGGTGTAACGGGAACGGAAGGGCATGTTGGACTCCTTAAGTACACTATATATATTTGGATAATTCGGTTTTACACCCCCCCACTCATGGAAGGGGTGAGGGATAGTTTTATTTTCCGTCTAATGTCTCAAGACGAATACGCACCACCTTGCCGGTGATGCTTGTCAGCGCCTCAATACAGCCGATGGCATCATTCATCTGCTTCTCACAAATGCGGTGAGTCAGGATGATCACGGGCACAGTGGCAACACCCTCGGCCTGCTCCTTCTGCAGGATCGCTTCGATACTGATACCGGCATCGGAGAGAATACGGGTCACATCGGCAAGCACGCCGGGTTTATCCTGTGCCTCCAGACGCAGATAGTAGGCGGTTTCAACGTCATCCATCGACAGTATTGGCAGATCAGAGAGCGCATCAGGCTGGAAGGCAAGATGGGGCACACGGTTTTCAGGGTCTGCCGTCAAGGTACGCACCACATCTACCAGATCAGCAACTACGGCTGAAGCGGTTGCCTCGGCCCCCGCGCCGGCACCGTAGTAGAGTGTTGCCCCGACGGCATCACCTTTGACGAGAACAGCGTTCATCACACCATCCACATTGGCAATCAGACGACGTTCGGGGATCAGCGTCGGATGCACACGCAGCTCCACCCCTTTGTCCGTACGGCGTGAAATCCCCAAACTTTTAATACGATAACCCAGCTCTTCGGCGTAACTGACATCGGCGGCGGTGATATGGCTGATGCCTTCGGTATAACACTTCTCAAATTGCAGCGGAATACCAAACGCAATGGAGGAGAGAATAGTGAGTTTATGGCCGGCATCGATCCCCTCAACATCAAAGGTCGGATCCGCCTCGGCGTACCCCAGCGCCTGTGCCTCGGCCAGCACATCGGCAAAATCACGCCCCTTGTCGCGCATCTCGGTCAGAATGAAGTTGCCGGTACCGTTGATAATGCCCGCCAGCCACTCAATCTTGTTACCCGCCAACCCTTCACGAATCGCCTTGATGATGGGAATACCACCGGCAACCGCCGCCTCAAACGCCACCATCACCCCTTTTGCATGGGCCGCCGCAAAAATCTCGTTACCATATTTGGCAATCAACGCCTTATTGGCCGTGATCACATGTTTGCCGTTATCAATGGCTCGCATCACCAGTGTATAGGCGTCACTGGTACCACCGATCAGCTCAACCACCACCTCAACATCGGGGTGATCCACCACGGCTTGGGTGTCGCTGGTCAGGGTAATGTTGCTGGCATCAAAGGCACGGGGCTTTTTAATATCTCTGGCGGTGGCAATCACCACCTCAATGCCACGCCCTGCACGGCGCTGTATCTCATCTGCATTGCGCTGTAAAACAGTGACCGTGCCACCACCAACAGTGCCAAGCCCTAACAATCCCACTTTTACCGGTTTCAAACGTTATCTCCTAACCTTGCTTGCTCTTCTGAACTATTCTGTTTGGCATCTTTTCGGAACATGTCGCGGATGCCGCGCACTGCCTGACGGGTGCGATGTTCATTTTCAATCAACCCAAAACGGACATGGTCATCACCATACTGACCAAACCCAATGCCCGGTGCAACCGCCACCTTGGCCTCTTTGAGCAGCTTTTTGCAAAAATCCAGCGACCCCATATGGCGATACTGTTCCGGAATCTGAATCCAGACAAACATCGTAGCCTTGGGCGGCTCAACATGCCAACCAATGGCGTTTAAGCCGCTGCACAACACATCACGACGGGCCTGATACATGTCACAGATCTCTTTAACACACTCTTGTGGCCCCTCCAACGCGGTAATCGCCGCAATCTGAATGGGGGCAAAAGTACCATAATCAAAGTACGACTTGAGTCGCGCCAGCGCCGCCACCAGCGTCGGGTTGCCACACATAAAACCTACCCGCCAACCGGGCATGTTGTAGCTTTTAGAGAGTGTGAAAAACTCCACCGCCACCTCTTTGGCCCCCGGCACCTGCAGAATGGAGGGGGCAACATAACCATCAAAGACGATATCCGCATAGGCCAGGTCATGCACAACCCAGATCTGATGCTCTTTGGCGATGGCCACTACCTTTTCAAAAAACGCCAGATCAACACACTGGGTGGTTGGATTGCCGGGAAAGTTTAGGATCAACATCTTGGGTTTGGGCCAGGAGTCCTTGATCGCCTTCTCCAGCTCATCAAAAAAACAGCCACCCGGCACCATCGGCACGTGGCGGATATCGGCACCGGCAATCACAAATCCGTACGGATGGATTGGGTAAGAGGGGTTGGGAACCAACACCGCGTCCCCCGGCCCCACAATCGCCAGGGCCAGATGGGCCAGCCCCTCTTTAGAACCAATGGTGACAATCGCCTCGGTCTCAGGGTCCAGCTCCACCTCAAACCGGCGTTTGTACCAAGTGGCAATAGCACGCCGCAGACGAGGAATCCCCTTAGAGACCGAGTAACGATGTGTATCTTCCCGCTGCGCCGCCTCCACCAGCTTTTCGACTATATGTTTGGGGGTCGGTTGATCGGGATTGCCCATGCCAAAGTCGATGATATCCTCACCACGGGCACGGGCCTTGGCCTTCAGATCATTGACGATATTGAATACATAAGGCGGTAAGCGCTTAATTCTAGGAAAGTCGTCAATCAAAATATGCGTTCCAGATAGTGACAAAAGGGGGTAATTCAGAGGGCGTAACCTTACCGGTGCCCCCTGATGCTGTCAATTATCCTACAGATTAGCCCTTGAACACAGCCCCTCTCTCAGCAACAATGTCGCCATAGCCATCAATAAAGATAAATCAGATGCAAGTTAACCACGAATTCGACATCCACCTTCACCGCATCAAAAGTGTTGATGAGGGGGAGATCGTCATCACCCTCCCCTTTGAAGTGGGCACGCTGGAAGAGAATAGCGGAGAGACACTGCCCAAAAGTGTGCAGACGGAAAAGCTGAGCAGCAGCGCCATTATCATGCCCCGCCTGCTGGTGAAGGACTGGCCGCCTCAACAGGTAGCGCAACTGAGCCGAAACGATATCCAGCAACTAGCCGCCCTTAAACCTGAGCTTGTCCTCATCGGCACAGGCAAACGTCTGCAATGGCCCGACCGCGCCCTGCTGGTACCGCTTATGGAGGCCGGCATCGGTTACGAAATCATGGATACCGCCGCCGCCTGCCGCACCTACAACATCCTCTCCTACGAAGGACGTGTGGTCGCGGCAGCGTTAATGATGATCTGACCTTATATAATGAGCGACCGGTTCATCGCTCAAACGCCTGCCTCCACACCACGCAAACAAAACTCCACCCATCGACAGCGTCCAGACCACTACCGCGCCCGAAGGGAGATCAAACACGGCAGAGAGCACCAGCCCAACGGCATAGCCCAGTACACCTACGCTGTAACCCACCATGAGTTGACGGCGTGCCACATGGAAACGGCTGGCCAGCGCCGGGATGATAAGGCTAGCAAAGACCAGATAGACCCCCACCAGCTGTACCGACACCGTCACCACCACGGCAAACAGCGCATAAAACCCAATCACCCCAAGCCTGTCGCGCAGACCAAACCAGAGCACCAGTACCACTACCGTCAACAAGGCAAAGGGCAGCAGCTGTGTGTAGTTAACCCACAGAATCTGCCCCACCAGCAGCTCCTTAAGCTGTTCACCACCATGAGGATTATTGGCCAGCAGCAACATGCCAGCACAGGCGGCCAATACAAATAGCACACCGATCAGCGCCTCCTGGATCTCGGGCCACCGTTTTTCGGTGAAGGTCAGCAGCAACGCCCCCAGCAGTGCTGCCGTGACGGCAGAGAGTTGTACTGCAAACCCTTGCGGCCCCCACCCCAAGGCATCCGCCACAATCACCCCCAGCCCGGCAATCTGGGCGATGGCAAGATCGATAAAGACAATGCCACGCGCCAACACCTGCTGCCCCAGCGGTACATGGCTGGCCAGCACCAGCAGCCCCGCGCAAAAGGCGGGGCCGAGGATGGCAACATCTAACCCGTCCAGATTCATTTCAGCGCTGCCAACAGACGTTGCACCGTGTCATCAAACAGACCAAACAGATCCTTGGCCTGACCTGAGCCACCGACAGTGCCCGGCAACATCACCGCTGGAGTCTTGGCCCGCTCACTCAACCACTCGGAGGGGCGGGCGCTGTTGTACGGCGTACGCAAAACCATTCGTGCCGGTTGCCGCTGCAACTGCTCCAGCACTCCGGCAAGATGGCTGCTGCTCGGTTGCACACCCGGTTTGGGTTCGAGCTGCGCCACCTGAACCAGCCCCAGCCAGTTTTCAAGATAGGCGAAGTAGTTGTGGTGGACCACCACCGCTACACCACGTAGCGGTGCGGCCTCCCGCTCCCAGCGCTTCATTGCCGCATCCCAACGCGCCGCAAAATCGCGGTAACGTGTCTGATAATGGAGTGCATTGACCGGGTCGATCTCAGCCAGTCGTTGCGCCAACGCCGCTGCAATACGGGCAATGTTGCGTGGGTCAGTCTGGATATGTGGATTGCCCGACGCGTGAATATCACCGGCGGCACGATCAAGCTCTGTCGCAACACCTACCCGCTGCACATGCCTGGCGGCCTCAAAATAACCGGGCCTGCCGGGCTGGATGACAGCGTTACCCGCTTGCTGCAATACCAGCGGTAACCATGCCGCTTCAAGTTCCGCACCACTGCAGACCAACAGGTTGGCGCGCCGCGCCTGTGCCAGCAGGCTGGGTCTGGCCTGGACCTGATGTGGATCCTGCATCGCATTAGTGGCGACGTAGATCGAGAGCCGATCACCGCCCAGCTCCTGCGCCAGCGCACCCCACTCCGGTTCACAGGCAAAGAGGTTGAGCGCCGCTGCATTGGCAGAGAAGATTAGCGCTGTCACGCACATAGAAAATACAGTTAGAATTTTTTTCATAATAGTTGCTCCTGACAATCAGAATTGATGGCTGCCGTGAGCACCCAGGCTCATGTGGTATTGGAGAAACGCCTGATTATCGGTGAGATCCTGACGCGACTTGTCCTGCGTAAACTGCAGGCGGATGCGGCCAAACTCACTCGGACGGTAATCCACCATCACACTCTGCTTCGACGGGTTGAAACTTGGTGCTGCCATATTGGCGCTGTTGGCACCATATTCCAACGTGCCAACATTAAGACGTTCACCGCGCAGCCCCACACGCCAGTTGGGCATAAACTGATAGATGCTCTGGAGATACCAGCCGGACTGTTTGGCATCATAGGCTGCGGTATTGTCGCTGCCACCCACATCGTAGGTCAGCTCACCACTCTCATTGCGATGCAGATACTCCCCCTGCAATTTGAAATTGCTGTAGGCGGCGTTACCGCTGGGGGCGTACTTCCAGACAAAATCAGCAATCCAGAGACGACTGTCACCGCTGAAGCTGTTGGTCACCTCAGCATCGACCAGATCAACATCAGATACCTCACGCCCCTGCGCCACACTACTCAACATGGAGAGGCCGGCACGCCAGCTATTGCTGATCCCCACGTCACCGCCAAAATGGGCAAAAAAGGCCGCCGCGCCGCTGCCATTTTTGTCGCGCTCACTGGCAGGAAACCCCGAGCCGCGCATAGCCTCCACACCAATCTCAACAAAAGTTTCAGTAGGGGCCAGCCACTTCAGCTGCACACCATCATCACCATACTGCCCGCCCAACAGCGTCTGATAGACCAGTGGCGCATCGACAAAATCCCAAGCGTGCGGATGTTGCACATTGAGGTAACCAATACCGGAGAAGAGCCTCCCCGCCTTGATGCTGAGGCCATGCGAAAGCGCGATAGTCTGGATGTACCCCTCCTCCAGCTCCACCTCGCCCTCCGACGTTAATACCAGCGCGAGATTACCAAAGAGATAGGGGTCGATATTGGCGGAAATAACCAGCTCACTTTCACCCAGACTGAAACCACGACCGCCCGGCCCGGTCTCGCTATCCTCCGGCAAGGCAAAACCGCCGATGCGATAACCCTCCGGTGATTGGGAGAGATTGGTATATAACCCGGAAAGGATTAGCGCGATGACGGGGTTGAAGGCGTTTGCCGATGATGCGGGCACTTTCACTAACAACTCATTTTCAAAACGTTCAAGCCGCTGTTCAAACGCCTGCAACCGTTGATCGTCACTCCCCGCAGCGACCTCCGCTGCCACCACCGCACCAGAAAACAGCGCCAAAGCCGCTACACTCAACTTGTAATGAAACATAAATACTCCCTACGCAAGAATAGATTTAACCGAGCCATGTCGGCTCATCACCATGGCAACAGCCACGGCGACCTAGATAAAGATGAAATCGGAGTTAAAACGAGACGTTAACGGGAGGCGCGCGGGCACTATAAAAATCGCTGGCAATGGAAGCCTGTAACCACGTAACAGGCTGGAATAGAGTAACCTCATCAGCACGCAGCAGTGCAAATGAGAAGGTTCCGACGACCACACTGGCCAGTGGCGTTCCATGGAGGCAGACAGAGCAGCTGGCCCCCTCTTTATGGGCAGAAAAATCATACTCGTGGACAAGCAGAGTCGCCTGCCCCAAGAGCAGCGACAGCGCCAATACCAGGCTAGAGAGGCGTTGCATCATTCACACCGTCAACAAAACAGATCACCGTAAACATCCCGCCAGATTTTGCGCCAAGCCACGCATCAGCTTGAAATAGAGATCCGGCCCCGGTTGTAAGCCGCTGCCAATACCATCCAGTACACCGCTTTTTATCCCAGTGCCAGCCGTCACCAGCTGTACAGCGGCGGCAGAGTATTGCGGCTCACTAAAGATACAGCGCACCTGCTGCTGTTTGACCATGGTACTGATTTCGCTCAACCGTTTAGCACCCGGTTTATGCTCCGCATCAACACTAATCGCGCCAGCGGCACGCAGTTTGAAACGATCTTCAAAGTAGTGGTAGCCGTCATGAAATACCAGATAAGGAACAGTACGTACCGGCGTTAGGGTGGCATCAATCTCTCGGGTGAGTTCATCGAGCTGCTGTAATAGTACTGTACTGTTACGGCGATACTGCACCGTGTGGCCGGGATCAATCTCACTCAGCCTTGCTGCCACCGCTGTCACAATGACCTTGGCATTAGTGGTATCCAGCCAGAGATGGCCATCCATCTCCCCTGCCCCGTGATCATGCAGTGAATGCTCATGCGCCTGCCAGAATCCACCACTGCGACTGGGTAGCAGCGCCATACCCGGCAGTGTCACCAGCTTGATCACCCGTTGGTCGCTGTTGATAGAGCGCAAGGTACGAGGCATAAAGCTCTCCACACTCTCGCCATTCCAGACAATCAGGTCAGCACGTTGCAACGCCTTGATCTGGGATGGTTTGAGCATGTAACTGTGGGGCGATGCTGCGCCGCTGATCAGCAGCTCCGGCGTTGTGACCCCCGCCATCACAGCGGCGACCAGTGAATGTATCGGGGCGATGCTCACCACCACTCGCGGACCTTCGGCAGCCTGCAGTGGCAACACTACCAGCAGCGTTAACACACCTATAATAGAGAGACGACAAAACATCGATTATCAGCAGCCTTGAATGATTGATATGTTATAGTATAACAACTTCCACCATTAATATAGCTACGTCATGCCTAAAATCACTGACCAACGCTTCACCCCGCACGACCACCGCCGCTGCATCAAAGCAGCCATGGAGGAGGCGATACGCATCTGTCATGAACGGAATGGCCGCCTCACCGAGCAGCGCAAACGGGTACTGGAGCTAGTATGGAGCAGCCATCAGCCCATCGGCGCATATACCATTCTCGAACAGCTGCGTGGCGAAGGGTTTAATGGTGCCCCCCCCACGGTCTACCGCGCCCTGGAGTTTCTGCTCGATCATGGTTTGATCCATCGCATCGAAAGCCTTAACGCCTACACCGGTTGCTCCCACCCGGGTGATGAACATACAGGGCAGTTTCTAATCTGCTCCCGCTGTCATGAGGTGGCTGAACTGGATGATCCCGCCGTCAGTCGTGCCATCACCCACAGCAGCGCCAGCATCGGTTTTGCCGCGGCCCATCAGGTGATTGAAATTCGTGGCCTCTGCTCCCACTGTCAGGCACTACCCCATGACCAATAACCACGAACCGCTGCTGGAGTGTTCCGGTGTCAGCCTCTCGCTACAAGGCCGGGTAATTCTGGACAATGTGGATCTCACCATCCGTCGTGGCGAAATCACCACCCTAATCGGCCCCAACGGCGCGGGCAAATCCACCCTGGTACGGGTGGCACTGGGATTGATGAAACCAGACCGTGGCAGCGTCAACATCGCCGCCGGCACCTGTATCGGTTATATGCCACAACGGCTCACCATCGACCCGGTACTGCCACTCACAGTGCAGCGCTTTTTAACCCTGGCCAGCCATCACCCCAAAAGCAGATTGCTTGAAACCTTGAACGAGACCGGTGCCGCGCACCTGCTCGACTCGCCGATGCAGACACTCTCCGGCGGCGAAACACAACGGGTACTACTGGCGCGGGCCATGCTGCGGAACCCCACACTATTAATATTGGATGAACCGGTACAAGGGGTAGATATCACCGGTCAGGAGGAGCTGTACCGCCTGATTGGCAACATTCGCCAACGCCACCACTGTGGTATTTTAATGATCTCTCACGATCTGCATCTGGTGATGAGCGCCACAGATCAAGTGCTCTGCCTCAACCGCCACGTCTGCTGCTCCGGCCACCCCGACAGCGTTCGCAACGACCCCAGCTACGTAGCATTGTTTGGTCAATCCGGGGCTAAAACACCCATATTAATGCCGTACAACCACCACCATGACCACAGCCACGACGTACACGGCGATGTTGTGGCGGACAAAAATCAACACAAAGGGTGCAACCATGGATGATTTTCTGCTGCGCGCCCTGCTTGCGGGACTTGGCGTCGCACTGATCGCCGGACCACTCGGCAGCTTTGTGGTCTGGCGGCGCATGGCCTATTTTGGCGATACCCTCGCCCACGCTGCACTGCTTGGGGTGGCGCTCGGTTTTCTGCTGGAGTTCAACGCCAACATTGGTGTGATTGTGGTCTGCGTAATTCTCGCGCTGCTGCTAGTGGCGCTACAGCAGCAGCGCCGCCTTGCCAGCGACACCTTGCTGGGTATTCTCTCCCATACCACCCTCTCCCTCGGACTGATCGCTATTGCCTCCATGGAGACCCTACGTATCGACCTGATGAGCTATCTGTTTGGCGATATTCTGACCGTCAATACCACTGATCTCTACTGGATATGGGGCTGTGCCATCATCGCGCTAGCAGTACTCATCAAAATCTGGCGGCCACTGCTCGCCATCACCGTACATGAAGAGCTGGCACAGGTTGAAGGGGTACCTGTCACCCGAATCAGATTGATGTTGATGTTACTGATGGCGCTGGTGATTGCCGTGGCTATGAAGGTGGTGGGCATATTGTTAATCACCTCACTGCTGATCATCCCCGCCGCCACCGCCCGCACCTTCGCCCGCAATCCGGAACAGATGGCCCTATTTGCCGCACTCATCGGCAGCATCGCTGTAAGTGGTGGCCTCGGTGCCTCACTTAAGTGGGATCTACCGGCAGGGCCTGCCATCGTTGTCAGTGCCGCCATCCTCTTTTTTATTAGCCACCTCTGGTGGAGTCGCCGTGCTCAGGCCAGCGGGGCCATTTAAGGCATGGCCTTCACCATGCCCACTCAATCCCATGCCGTAAGTCAACCATGAATCCTTGGGAACTGCTCGACAGCTGCAGCGTATCCGGGGAGGGTGGCGAGATGCGCCTCTACCGTCGTGATCAGGAGTACTCCATTCGAACCGGAAATCAAGAGTTGATGAATAGCCGCGTCCACGGCTCCGAAGAGGCACTGGCCGAACTGGCTTGCAAACGGGTCAACACCCGCCCACAACCGCGCATCCTGATCGGTGGACTTGGCATGGGGTATACACTCGCCGCCGCACTCAACAATCTGGGCGCAACCGCCGAAGTGGGCATCGCAGAGCTGGTACCTGCGGTCATAAAGTGGAACCAGACGCTATTGGGGCCATTGGCGGGCACACCATTAAACGATAAACGGGTGACGCTGTTTGAAGGTGATGTTGGCAAACTGATCCGCAGTCAAAAGAACAACTACGACGCCATCCTGCTCGATGTCGACAACGGCCCCGAAGGGCTAACCCGCAAAGAGAACAACAGCCTCTACAGCCCCACAGGGCTCAGCGCCGCCGCCGCCGCACTTCGACCCGGCGGCATTTTTGCCGTCTGGTCCATCACACCCGACTCGGCCTTTACCAAAAAATTGCAACGTGCAAGATTTAACGTGGAAGAGGTACGGGCACGGGCACGAGGTAACCGTGGTGCACGCCATATGATCTGGCTTGGCAGCAAACGTTAACCGCGTGCAGCTATTACGATAAAAATACCCCGCTTTTTTTACACTACCCGCCTCCGCAGATAATAACCTCAATAGTCATCACACACCGTTGCTAAAAAGTCCTGCAACGTACGCCCCACGGTTGACTCATAACGCTCCGTTAACAGCACCACCGCCTCCATACGATCCAGCCTGAAGTGGCGAAACTCATCCCTCAGTTCACACCAGGCAACCAAGGTCCACACCCTCCCCCAATAGAACAGTCCCAATGGATGCACAATGCGATTGGAGTGCTGCCCATCGGCACGTACATAATCAAAACTGACCTTGCGTTGTAACCGCGCCGCATCACGCAGCAGCGGCATATGCAGCCCCGCCTGGGTATTCATTGAAAAATCGGGAACTATAATCTGCTGGCGGCCCAACTCTGGCTTCAACCGTTCAGGTACAACCGCTTCGATCTTTTTCAATACCTGGGTGGCCGCTGCTGCCATCTGTTGATCTGTCCACGCCTGCACCATACGCACACCCAACAACAGCGCCTCCAGCTCCTGCACCGTAAACATCAGCGGTGGCAGCTGAAACCCTTTCATCAATTTGTAGCCAACACCCGCCTCACCCACAATAGGTACGCCGTTCAGGCAGAGGTCCTGGATATCACGATAGATGGTGCGTTCAGAGACTTGCAACAGCTCTGCAAGTGTACGGGCAGTGGTCACACGCTCATGGTGCAACTGCTGAACAAGTTGAAAAAGGCGGTCAGCACGGCGCATTTAATTAATAGTTAAACGCCAGAGACTTACATAAAAAACGCATCAGCGGGTCCGCCGTAACAAAGCTATCCACCACTGTTGCCAGCAGTTTTTTACCGGTGACGTCACTCTCTTTCAATGGTGCAATGGCGATAAAGTCCTTACGTTTCAGATCATCAATGAGGGCATGATCCTTTGCATAACCTCGTGGTGCGTTTACAAGTGCATCACCTTCGAGCTTGAATCTTTTTTTAAACGCCGGGTTCTCTTTAGCCTTCACCCACTCTTTGTCATTCTCAACAATCGCATCACGAATCTTGCCCAACGTCAACGCATCGGGGTGCCAGATGCCTGCACCAACAAAACAGCCATCTGTCTCAATATGTAGATAAAACCCCGGGGCATGCACATCCTTACCCAACTGGTGCCGGAACTGGATGCCAATATTGGTTTTATAGGGACGTTTATCTTTCCCAAAACGCACATCACGATGTACACGCATCAATGAGCCCCCCACCTTCTTTGACACTGCCAGAAAATGGGGGGATATGGCGGGTAACTCATCCGCCATATCTTCAATCAACCTCAATGCCGGTGTGCGGACCACCTCTTCATAGCGCGACTTATTCTCCATAAACCAGTCACGATGATTATTCGCCGCCAGTTCACGCAAAAAATCAAATGTCGCCGCTGAAAAGTAGTGCCCCGCCATACCCGTTACTCCGTATCAAAATAGGTAATCAAAGAGACCGCCGCCCCCTGTGGATCAGTAATCACCGAGAAGCGCCCAACATTGGGGATATCCTGCGGCGGCACACAAATCTTACCACCCAACTTCACCACCCTCAAAACCATGGCATCAACATCGTCCACTGTAATGTAACTGCCCCATGTCGGCGGCATACCATTGGCCTTCGCCTCTGCGGGAATCTCCATGATACCGGCCCTCTCAACGCCTCCTACCTTGGCCATCGTATAACTCATGCCCTCGGGCATACAATCTGACTCCATATCGTTCAGCACCCACCCCAGCAGCTCACCATAAAAAGCCTTCGCCCCCTGCACATCCGAGGTCATTAACTCATTCCAGCTGAATGCACCCTGCGTCTTCATCACTTCTGTTTTCATACTCTCCTCCTTGGAGATTTGGTTGTCAGGAGCCATCAGTATAGGCAGCCACTCCTGACAGCGTAGTGTCAGGAGTGGCATAGTGATAAAAAAATATTTTACGCCAACAGCAACAACGCCTGTTCACTCACTGTTCCAATGAAAAACCCGACTCCTTCCACCCCTGCTTTCCATCGGTATATTCGAAAACTTTAACATACCCCATCTGCCGCAACTCGGCGGCGGCCTGCTGTGAGTTCTTACACAACGCACTTGCACAATACACCACAACCCTCCTGCGTTTATCCGGAATCAACAAAGCCGCTTTATCAGCAACCTCATCCAGCGGAATGTTGATAGCCCCTGGGATATGCTCAGTATTGTAATAGTGCGCTGGTAGCGCCTCTATCACCACTGGCGCATTATCAGAATTGATCATGCTATATAAATCACTACTCGATATGGACTCATTCATACTACCCTCCTCACATCATTAATTTAGTTGCACATGCAACAACACAAATGTAGCAGCATATAATTGCATTTGCAACCAGATGCAATTAAACTTGCGCTAATGGAAAAAAATAGACAAAAAAAAGCAGAAACAGCCTGGGTACTACTACTACGCTCCCAACAGGTATTGATCGATATTGTTGAAACCAAATTAAAAAGTGCCGGATTCCCACCACTCTCCTGGTACGACCTGCTGCTTGAGTTGGATAGAGAACCGGGCCGTGGTCTCAGGCAATATGAGATTGGTGAACGTGTTCTGCTAAACAAACACAACCTCTCGCGCCTCATAGACCGGTTAGAGAATCAGGCTCTTGTACAGCGAGTGGCATGTAATACTGATGGACGAGGCAACGTTATAAAAATAACGGAAAAAGGGGTGCATATGCGAAAAGCGATGTGGCCCATCTATGAACAGGCGATTCAAGAGGTGATTGCAAATCCCCTGACCGTCAAACAGATCGACTCCCTCACCGATATAATGGGCGCACTCTTAAACCGGCATATTGATGTTTAAGCGCCATTAATGACCCATATATTCAAGCTTCTTTTACCCACACTCTTCCCATCCTGGCGCTTTTTCGACGTTATTGCCCCCTCACCACGTATTCAATACGCACTTCTAAACGCTGCGGGTGAGATCACCGATGAGTGGCAGGAGTTTCGCCCCCATCCAGCCCACCTCCCCTTCAAGCAGATTCTGCAACGCATGGTGTGGAATCCTGACTGGAACGAATCCCTGTTCTTAACCAGTTGCGCCGAACGACTGCTGGAAAAATCGACCGCCCATAGTGAGGATGAGATATTAAACCGAATAATGGCCGATCTACGAAAAACCGCCACCCATACCCGTCTGAATACAGCAACACAGCTACAGTTTCGTCTACAGCTTATCCAGCGTAATGGGCAGACCATTGAGCAAGAGATCGTCTTCTACTCCCGTATTCAGCCCATACATAAAGATAAAAAAAGATGGAGTTAGACAACGCCATTCGTCTCACGGAGATAGCCCTAGGGTTTGCATTTATCCAACAAAGCATCGAGCACTTTAAATCAACCACCTACGAAAAAACGCTGTTCATTCCCAAGCTAATACTATCGCTAGTATTAATCGCCGGTTTTCAAACACCGTGGATCACACTGTTGCTACTGGTCATCAGTCTGGCCATGTTAATCCGCTTTCAAGGCCCCTACAACGGTGGTGCCGATCGCATGAGTCTGCTCATCGTTAGCTGTTTATCTCTGGCTCACTTTGCCCCAACGCATTACTGGAGAGAAGTTGCATTTGGCTATCTAGCCCTGCAACTACTGCTCTCGTACTTTATTTCGGGATGGGTGAAAATTGTCAATCCAGAGTGGCGCAGTGGTCGCGCCTTATCGGATGTCTTTCAATTTTCCGCCTACCCTGTCAGTGACGCTTTGCGGCAGCTCGCCCATTCACCACAACTTATTTTTATAATGTCCTGGGCAGTTATCCTGTTTGAAATACTGTTTCCGCTATCACTACTCTCAACCACCACACTGATTATTGCCCTATTCATAGCCGCAGGCTTCCACTTTGCAAATGCCTGCCTATTTGGCCTTAACCGCTTTTTCTGGATATGGATTGCCGCCTACCCTTCAATACTCTGGTTTCAGCAACGGGTTATAGCTACGTTTTAAAAACATCTCGTCGCCGCTACTGCCTTAACAGACGTGGTCACGATAAAACAGTACTCACCTTACACAACTGCAAACTACCCGCCCCAACCAATGTCACCCGTATTGTTGGGGTTCGTTCCTCACCCCCAACCTACAAACTCAACTTACAGGCCGGATATACGTGTGCAGTCAAACCTTAAAACTAAAAATGTGGCAGGCTTGAAAATCGGAAGGAGTCCACATACACATGCGGCTGTGCGGAGTGTGGGGGTCAGTAGCATGCTAACAATCCCTGGGACTTTGACCATCAGCAGTAAGTGGTTTATTACTCTCCCAGCAGTGAACCGACTGGTTTTAAATCATCCACATGGTCACATACAGCCTTGATGGCCATAAGGATGGGAATACCTAACAGTAGACCCCATACACCCCACAACCAGCCCCAAAATAGCACCCCTGCAAAAATCACCACGGCGTTCATCTGGCTTGCTCGGCTCGTCAGCCAGGGGGTCAGCAAAAAACCTTCGAGACTGGTAATAACCAGTGCCGTGCCAGAAACAAATAGCCCCATAGCTATGGTTCCAAACTGGAAAAAAGCGACTAGTGCAACGGTAACGGTAAAAATTACCGCGCCGAGATAAGGGATGGTATTTAATATCGCGGCGGTGATACCCCAAATGGCGGCATGTTCCAAGCCGATCCAGAGAAATGCCAACCATGTGGCCACGCCTACAAGGGCGCTGGTGAAAAGTTGCACCAGTAGATAACGTTGAATCTGGCCTGTGATCTCATCTAAAACGTGAAGGGTTATTTTTTTCTTGCTAAAGGTAGGGCCACTAATTTTGACAAGTTTGCGTCGGAAGCTATCGCCGGAAACAATTAGAAAATAGGCGAGAAATAATACGATGGTAACTTGGCCAGCAAACCCGATTGCCCCCATCGTTCCGGACAAAAGATAATCTTGGATAATGAATTTGGGTTTTTCGATCTGTACCCGTGTTACCCCCCGCGGGGTGACGGGCGTCGCGGTGGGTGTGTCACTTGCTGCTTTTTCTAACTCGGCGGTTGCTTTTTGCACCTTTTCCATCGCGCTTTCGGAGGTGCCGCGCTCCTCACGTAGCAGGTGACGGAACTTCTGTGCAGCCTGGGGAAGACTCTCTATAGTCGCGGCGGCATCATCACTGAGTGAATAAGCCAGTGAGCCTGTACCACCCACTATGCCAATTAACAATACTGCAGCACCGATGGCGCGGGGAATTTTCCATTTTTGCATCAAGTTGACAGGCGGTGACAGTGCATAACTGATCATCAAGCCAAACATCAGCGGGATGAAAAATGCACGCGCCCAATGCAGCGCGAAGATGACGGCAATCACTGTGAGCAGGATAAGTGTAATGCTATGTGCCTCTACCGAAATGCGGGGCATAGGTGATTGAGTAGTGCCGGGCACGGTCGTCCGCTGCTGCAATAGGTGTTTAGAGCTCGTGGGGGTGGGTGATGAGGTGGAGGTGGTTTTCATTGCGCATTGCCTCTGGCAGGGTAGTGAAATGTAAACACGCTGATGCTGGAGTTAAGCCTTCACCAAGCCTATCATGTAGCTATGCTGGATAGTATCTCATTGAGAGGTTTCTGGTTCTGAAATTCAGGTTACAGGTAAGTGACTTATTGTTTTATTACCTGCCTGCCATCGTCGACAAAGTGCGACGGCAGTGTCGTTAGGGTGAATCACTCTATGGGGTAAGCGTTTTATAGCGTAATTCTAACCGTAATGTGTATACATTATTGTCTCTCCTGGCATCAGGCCAATCTCATCAACTGGAGTTATCTCGATGTGGTCATTTGAGCACTGGCGTCAGCAGCGCATTTTGAAACGCAGTGCCATCGACGACGCGCTCTGGAATACACTCTGGAGCCAGTTACCGTTGCTACATGGGCTGACAGCAGCAGAGGGTGAGCGGCTGCGCGCTCTGGCACTGCTGTTTCTGCACGACAAGGTGATCGAACCCGTGCAAGGGTTGGCGCTGGATGAGGCGGCGCGTTTGCGTATTGCGGTGTTGGCCTGTCTGCCAATCTTGAATCTTGGTTTCGAGTGGTATGACGGCTGGGTCGAGGTGGTGGTCTATGCCGACGACTTCATTAACGGCCGTGATGAAGTCGATGAGGCGGGGCTGATCCATCGTAATCACAATGTGTTAAGTGGTGAGGCGTGGAGTCATGGGCCGGTGATCTTCTCCTGGGCCAGCGTATTGGCAGCCGGGCAGGGAGATGGCCACAATGTGGTAATCCATGAGATGGCCCATAAGTTGGATATGCTCAATGGTGTCGCCAATGGTTTTCCGCCGCTGCATGTCGAGATGAAACAACAGGCATGGAGTAATGCCTTTGCCGCGGCCTATGGCGATCTCAGCCGTCGTATTGCCAATGGTGAGCGCAGTGAGATCAACAGTTACGCAGCCACTAATCCGGCTGAGTACTTTGCAGTCTGCAGTGAATATTTTTTTGATGCGCCCTGGCAACTACTGCATCACTACCCCGACGTCTATCATCAACTGAGTCTCTTCTATCGCCAGACGCCAGTAGGACGGTAGCAAGCAGCCTGGAAGCAGCGCTGCGGATCTCGGGAAACAGCTCCCGAATCACACCGCGTTTCATCCAAGCCACACACTGCATTAACACTACACAATTACAAACCACCCGCACCGCCCAATCGTTACACTACAGCGCAACGACCTCTTCTAACCGCCGAATATTGTTCACCTGTAAAGAGTCGCTCAGCGCATCCAGTGCAGCGCCCGGTTCATAATCAAACTGAATAGTCACGTAATCACCTGCACTCACAGCCATCGGCTTGGCAAGCGGAACAATCAGGTACTGATTATACCAATCAACCGTACGTTGCTCAGCCATCAATATTGCCAGGATGTTTTTTGTCACCATACGAATAGCATTTAAGTGGCCATCCTTGGCAATTTTTATCGTCCCATCAAAGCTGCATCGCTGCGGTAACTCAGCATCATAAGTAAAACTCTGGAATAGCGCCGGATCACTCAACTCACGACTCTTTTCATGAACCGCCGTAGGCTCCTGAAACAAAATTGTCTGGGCGTAATAACCCTCAAAATTAAAATCCTGCTCAATCGGCTGCACCGCCTGAATACACGCCTCCGGCACAAAGATTGGCAATGGGCCGCCAAATTTTTCCAGGTAACGCTGTTTAAACTGATCTATCATCGCAACCTGTTTCTCACGCAGCAGCCCCACATGCAACATCTCACAAATCACCACATCAACAGGCTCAGGCGGCAGATAACGGCTTGCATCCGCCTGAACGATCTCCACCCTATCGCCATTGTTGTTCTGCCGCATAATGCGCCGTGCAGCCGCCACCAGTTCAGGGTTGCGCTCCACACACCAAACATGCCCCGCCTGCTGCGCCGCAAAAAAAGATAACACCCCCGTACCACCGCCCAGCTCCAGCACCCGCGCACCCGGCCGCACCACCTCTTGCAACGCACGTTTGAAGCCCTGCATACGCGCAGTATCGTTAAGCATGTTGTAGTGATACTGCAACGGGATAAACTGGCCCAACTCCAGATGGTCATATCTACTCTTCATACACACTCCCCGATCAGATTGATTACAAACAGCCATCAAAAGTGGAGTTATTCGACTCAACACCCTGCACCAGCCATTGTTTTTATAACCCAAACTACTAAAGCCTATAAAGCAAGGTGCGGGCCAATCAAAAAAACAGGATAGATCCAGGGTGTAACCGATCTATTGCGGCAGCACGTTGCCGCAACAATTAGAGAACAATGGCAAGTGCGGAGAAAAATTGCCTATTCAAGAATCGGTTTCAGAGGTAAGTACGTAACAATATAACCAGACAAAACATCCATCAAACCTACTGTACAGACTACTTTAACCAATCACCAAATTCAGGTGGTAAAGGCGTAATCGTACCCGTGGTTGGCCAGTTCTGTTTGTTTGCCATTGCGGCAATGTTTTCAATCCGGTTAGCCGTTTGCGGGTGACTATTAAAAAATTCCGGAGGCTGGCCACCAGTCTCCTGCAACTGGTCCAATACATTAAACAGCGTGTCGGCACCCGCCACATGGCCATAGAGCTGTGCCAGGGCCTGCAACGCAGTTTCATCAGACTGCTGTTCTTGTTCGCGGCTGAATTTAAGCGCCGTCAACAGCCCCGCTCCACCCAGCACATCACTCATTATAGAAGCACCGGCCGCACTACTAACCACGGCAATAGCGGTTCCCGTAATCACACCACGCCCCAGCGACTTGATTGGATGGCGATACTTAACATGGGCAATTTCATGGGCCATCACCATCGCCAGCGCATTTTCATTAGAGACGTTCTGCAACAAACCACGAAAGAAAAACAAATGGCCACCCAGTGTGGCAAAGGCATTCACCGTCTCATCATTGATGTAATGAACCGTAATAGTCATCCCTTCCGGCAACCCCTCCGCCACCGCCACACGCTCCGCCAACGACTGCAGGTAGCCTGTCATCGCGGTCTCATCTGGCGTCACATGCTCATCTTTGAGCTGGTCGACAAATATATTTGCCATCTTCTGTTCCGCACTAAACGGAATAAAAGGTGCCAGCAGATGGGCAGCCAGGCCAAGTGAGACAACAATCACCACAATAAACAACACAACAGCCGCCAGCAGCAAGCCAAACTCTTTGAGTGGATGCTCCTTGCTGGTATTGATGCCTTCCGGCGGTTGGACCTGTCGGTATTCCAGGGTCACTCTCCTATTGCAGTGGGTAGTGCAGCGGGCGCAACAACGGGAATAATGGCAGTGCCATAAGCCAACACCTCCACCGAACCAATATTGTTCTTGCGCCCCTTGTAGATACTGGCAGTCTCTAACTTGATATTAAAAACCATCTTGGCACCCAAGCCATCGGCCTGCTCCTTCATACGCAACACCGCCTCGCGGCGGGCACGGTCAAGCAGCGTCTCATAACTCCTTATTCGCCCACCCACCAAACTACGCAAGCCAGCGGCAATACGTTTAAAGTAATCAATTGAAATCACCACACTGCCCGTCACCAGCTGAGTGCGTTGGGGAACAAGCGATGGCGGCGGCAGACGTAGCGCAATCGCAGGGATACGATTCAGATCAATCTCACGTTCAATAATGGATTTGTAGTGGCGCTGCTCAGCAACCCGGCCAAAGCCATAACCCAGCCCCAACAGCACCAGAAAAACAATCAGATCAAACATAAGGGTCTAATCCAGAATCACGGCAGTGCCGTAGGCATACAGCTCTGCTGCACCTTGGGTGACCGACGACGTAGAAAAGCGAATATTCAGCACCGCATTTGCCCCCGCCGCCTCCGCCTGCTGCACCATGCGCGAAACTGCCTCTTCACGCGACTCCTGCAACAACTCTGTATATCCCTTCAGCTCACCGCCAAAGATATTTTTAAGGCTCGCCATAATGTCACGCCCCACATGTTTGGCGCGCACAGAGTTACCTTGCACCAACCCCAGGTGTTCTTTCACCATCCGGCCCGGTACGATTTCAAGGTTAGTTAACAGCATGTTGTTTCCTTTGATATTTTCAAAACCATTGTTTAAAAAGTAGCTTAAAAGCAACGCCGGAGATTAAAGAGAGGCAACTCCCGGATTGCGCTACGCTTCATCTGGGCTACCTTGCTTGTAGTGACCGCTTCCACTCTGCGAGTGCAATTGCGGTAGAACTCTCAAGCCATTCCGCGAAGCGTTTCTCTGTACTTTCGTATGACTCGACATAGTTGAATTGAAAAAGATCAGTCGCTGCGGGGCGCAAACTGACAATTTCCGTACCGCCATCTTCGCGAGGAACCTTCACATAGGTGAACGCAGAGGCCACAAGAACCCCCGTGTCCCCAGGGCCGTAGCCATGAAAACTTACTACATAGTCAAACTCTTGCTCTGTCGCGAGAGTTATTCTGACCCAAGAGCGGTACTGCTCAAAATTGGCGAAATAATCGAATTGATTGGCCGCCTCAACAATATGTTTTTGGAAATAGTGACGCTGCGCCGAGGCGTTGTTCGCGGAGTTTGTGCGAGCTTGATACTTCTGCTTTTGTTGTGGCGGCGTTACTGCTTGAAGCTGCCCATCCAAGCTTGTGACGAGCAGCCTGAATTTTCCTTCAACCGTCGAGAAGAGCTTCTCAGCATGCTCGTAGACAACAGATACCTTGTGCTTTTCCTTGCTAAATTTTGTTTTTAGCAGTTCAAGCGCCGAACTAATGATCTGATCAGCGTACTTGCTTTGTTGGACTTGTTGCTCCAGACCAAGCGCTTTAAGAATTGCTTCCTTTTGGCGACGCGCAAAGAAGGAAATCAACGGCGAAAGATCACCGACATCCGCTGACTCAAGTGCGCCGATGTACTCTTCTCGATCGGACTCTCTAACAACCAACGGGAACAATCCTTCGCGAAGAAATACTAGCGATGCAAGTGCGCGCGCTACGCGACCGTTGCCGTCTTGGAACGGGTGAATTTGAGTAAATCTATGATGTAACCATGCAGATTTTACTTCTGGCGTATACGTGTCATCTGCCTCGCGATACAAACGGATCAGGCTCTCCATCTCCTCCTTTGTTAATTCAGGCGGGCAGTATCGGTGTATTTCGCCGTCTGATCTTCGTGGATTGTTCGGTAGAGTCTTGTATTCTCCCTTTAGCAGCGTGACATGAACCAAATCACCTGATTCAGTTACTGCCTCGGTGTAGTCTTGATGCGCAGTAAACTGAGCCTGAAGCCCGCGAACGAAGTACTCCGAAAGTGGCTCTTCCCCTTTGATGTAGCTAAACAAACCTTCGACAATGCCAAGATGATCGTTGATCAGCGCGTGTATGTGCTCCGCGTCACGCTGAGAAACACCCCCACGGTGAGAGATTATCGAGGATTCAATCCCCTGCTCGATTAGTACCTCCGTTACGCCACGGTCCCACGCGTACAGCCGCTCGATAATTCCGGTTTCAATTGCCCACTCGCGCTGTAACTTCTTGATGAATTCTTTGTATGCGCCATTCTCTTCGAGTGCGGACTTTTTCTCCTGCCATACAGACGTTAGTGCCCGAAGTTCCGGGAACTCATATGCCTGAAGACTAGGGAATGGCTGGATACGCTGGTATTTCATCTTGGCACCTTTGTCGATAAGCAAGTAGCCCGGAAGCAGCGCAGCGAATTCCGGGGATCAGATACCGGATTGCACTACGTTGCATCTAGGCTACCCCACTGAACTGTTGTTTTGACGTAACTACTCACCGTTTGCATCACAGCTGTAACTAATCAGCTCTCAGGACGCATGTGCGGAAACAGCAACACATCACGGATCGAAGCTGCATCGGTAAAGAGCATCACCAGTCGATCGATACCGATGCCCTCGCCTGCTGTGGGTGGCAGGCCGTGCTCCAGGGCGCGCACGTAGTCGGCGTCGTAGTGCATTGCTTCATCGTCACCAGCATCTTTCTCTTCTACCTGTTTGCGGAAACGTTCGGCCTGATCTTCGGCGTCGTTCAACTCGGTAAAGCCGTTGGCGAGTTCGCGGCCGCCGATGAAAAATTCAAAGCGATCGGTGACCAGTGGGTTGTCGTCATTGCGACGTGCCAGTGGTGAAACTTCCGTTGGATAGGCGGTGATAAAGGTTGGATGTTTTAATTGATGTTCGACCGTCTCTTCAAAGATCACTATCTGCACTTTGCCCAAGCCCCAGCTCTCTTTGATGTAAATGCCGAGTTTTTTGGCAACGGCACGGGCACTCTCCAACGTATCGATATCCGTGGCACTAAGGTCGCTGTTGTAGTGTAGAATCGATTCACACACGGTCATACGGGTGAATTTTGCACCAAAGTCATACTCATCGCCTTGATAGCTGACCATGGTAGTGCCCAGAATTGTTTCGGCCATGCCGCGTAACATCGCTTCTGTTGTATCCATCAGGTCGTTGTAGTCGGCATAGGCTTCGTAAAATTCGAGCATGGTAAATTCGGGGTTGTGTCGTGTGGAGACCCCTTCGTTACGGAAGTTGCGGTTGATCTCGTAGACCTTTTCAAAGCCGCCCACTACCAGACGTTTAAGGTATAGCTCCGGTGCGATGCGCAGGAACATATCCATATCGAGTGCGTTGTGATGGGTCTCAAAGGGGCGTGCCGCGGCACCACCAGGGATGGAGTGCATCATCGGTGTTTCAACTTCGAGGAAACCACGTTTATTCAGAAACTCGCGGATGTAGTTGATGACACTGATGCGGATACGAAAGGTATCACGTGAGGCTTCATTCATGATCAGATCGAGATAACGCTGACGGTAGCGTGTCTCTTGATCCGACAGGCCATGAAATTTTCCCGGCAGTGGCCGCAGGGATTTGGTCAAGAGTCGCAGCTGATCAACCTTGATCGAGAGTTCGCCGGTCTTGGTTATGAACAGCACACCTTCAGCACCTAGGATGTCGCCGACATCCCAATCTTTGAAGTCTGCATAAACCGCTTCGCCGACGGTGTCGCGCTGCAGGAACAGCTGGATAGACCCGGACTGGTCGAGAATCTTCACAAAGCTGGCCTTGCCCATGATGCGTTTTGCCATCATGCGCCCCGCTACTTTTACGCGAACAGGCTGTGCTGCAAACTCCTCATTGGTTTTGCCTTCATATTTGGCCAGCACTTCGCCCGCCATCGCGTCACGGCGAAAGTCGCTGGGGAAGGCGATGCCCTTCTCGCGGATCGCGGCCAGTTTACTGCGACGCTCGGCGATCAATTTGTTTTCGTCTACCGCTTCGATCTGCTGATCGTTGTTCTGTTGTTCTGTCATTTTATTAGATCTTCGTTGTGATTGATTTAGAGGCCGCTTTTCAAGCTGGCTTCAATAAATTGGTCCAGGTCGCCATCCAGTACCGCCTGGGTATTGCCGGTCTCAACGCCGGTACGCAGATCTTTGATGCGCGACTGGTCAAGTACGTAAGAACGAATCTGGCTGCCCCAGCCAATGTCGGACTTGGTCGCCTCTAGCGCCTGCTGCTCGGTGCGACGTTTCTGCATCTCCAGCTCATAGAGTTTGGCCTTGAGCTGCTTCATGGCGGTATCTTTATTTTTGTGCTGTGAACGGTCGCTCTGACACTGCACCACGGCATTGGTAGGCAGATGGGTAATACGCACCGCCGATTCGGTACGGTTGACGTGCTGACCACCGGCGCCACTGGCGCGGTAGACGTCGATGCGCAGATCGGCGGGGTTGATCTCGATGTTGATATCGTCATCCACTTCAGGCGAAACAAACACCGAAGCAAACGAGGTGTGACGACGATTGCCTGAGTCGAACGGTGATTTGCGTACCAGGCGATGTACGCCGGTCTCGGTGCGCAGCCAGCCGTAGGCGTATTCACCTTCAAAACGGATGGTGGCGCTTTTGATGCCTGCTACTTCGCCGTCGGAGACTTCGATCAGCTCGGTCTTGAAACCACTGCGTTCGCCCCAGCGCAGAAACATGCGCATCAACATGCTGGCCCAATCCTGCGCCTCGGTGCCACCGGAACCGGCCTGCACGTCGAGAAAGGCGTTGTTGGGGTCCATTTCGCCGGAGAACATACGACGGAATTCGAGGGTGGCGAGACGTTTCTCCAGCTCGTCCAGATCTTTGACCACGGAGGCGACGGTCTCCTCGTCTCCCTCCTCACCCGCCATCTCCAGCAGCTCGGTGGCATCGGTCAAGGTGGCTTCCAGGTCGGTGATGGTTTTGACTACCTGCTCCAGCTGCACCCGTTCTTTGCCCAGCGCCTGGGCGCGTTCCGGGTTATCCCAAACATTGGGCTGCTCCAGCTCACGCTCGACTTCGGTCAGACGCTCCTGTTTGATCTCAAAGTCAAAGGTACCCCCTAAGAGCGGCAGTGCGCTCTGCCATCTCTTTGATTCTACGAACGATGAGATTGATTTCTAACATGTTGGGCCTTCTTGCCTAAAAACCGCGCATTTTACTACAGCCCGAGAATTCAAGGAACCTGTGATAAAGAGATGACTCGACCAAACTGACCCTTGCCAACCATTCGTGCCTATTATCCACCGAGCTTGGCTGCACCCGTTGCTAACGCCTTTGCCCCCATCACGTCCGCCTCCTGCTCAAGCCCTTTATCATCATTGACGGGCACACTCTCTTTCATCTGAGTGGTTGGTTTAACCCGCCCTTGTGCCTGTTGCACCACGTGCCAGGCCTCATGAGGCAGATGTTTCTCTTGTCCAGAGGCGACGTGGATATCACTGCCCTGGGCATAGGCCAACGCGTTAAGCTGCGCCGGTTTGGCTGAGTTGTAGTGAACTTGAACGTGGTCCATCGACATGCCGGAGAGTGATTCAATGCCGGACTTAAGTTGATTAGGCAGACCAGTGTTATTGGCTTTCGTCACAGCCCCCTCTTCAAGTTGGGCAGTCTGTTCTGTTGCAAACTTACCCTGCAACAGTTCGTCCTCTTCCATCCGCTGGACTGTTTCAAACTTCCCTTGCAACAACTCATCCTCTTCCATCCGCTGTACGGTGCCGAACAGGGTGCCCATTTTTTTGAGCTGTGCCGCCGCATAGGGGCTGTTCTCTAGCGCTTCTATCTGTTTGCGTTGGGCAATCATCGCTGGGCTGCTGTTTATTCTGGCAGCCAGCTGGTGTTGCATCTCACCACCTGTAATGGCCTGTTGTACCGTGGAGCGGTTAAGCCCTTGTCGCTGCTGAAGCTCGGCCTTTTTCATCCATATCCCCTTTAAACATCAAACAAAATGCAGTTTCACTCTAACACGAGGCCCGCAAACCTAATCCTAAATATAGATTCCGAGCATACTGATGGCCAGGGCTCTGTTCAACCCGCAACAATCAGCCACTGTTAAAGCAACGGTACCAGTTTGGCAAACATTGCACGAATCCCGTCCATTCCCTCTTTAAGGCACCGTTCAATATCCACCATGGTGATCAGGTTTTCGCTGCGCCCCGCCGCCCAGTTAACACTCACCGCACAGGTGGCATAGGCCATGCCCAGTTCGCGGGCCAACACCGCTTCCGGCATACCGGTCATGCCCACCATGGTGCAACCATCCCGCTCGTAACGGTTGATTTCAGCGGCACTCTCCAGACGTGGCCCCTGGGTGGCACCGTAAGTACCGCTATCACAATACTCAACCCCTGCCTGCTGACACGCCTGGATCAAAATCTGGCGCAACGACTCATCATAAGGGAAGGTGAAATCGACATGCACCACCTCTTCCAAGCCCTCTTCAAAGAAGGTGTTTTTACGTGACCAGGTGTAGTCGATGATCTGATCAGGAATGGCCAGTTTTTTGGGTGGGAAGTCACTGGCAATCCCGCCCACCGCCGCAATGGCAATAATGCGCTCCACGCCCACATGTTTAAGTGCCCAAAGGTTGGCGCGATAGTTAATCTTGTGCGGCGGGATGGTGTGACCGTAGCCATGACGGGCGATGAAGACAACCTCTTTGCCACACAGCACACCGTGGGTCAGCGCGCCTGAGGGTTCACCATAGGGGGTTTGCACCACTTCACGTCTGATGATCTCCAGATCGGCGAGATTGGTTAAACCTGTACCACCAATGATTGCTACATTGCCCATCACTATTTCCTTTTTAAACGACTGTTGTTAGCAACAACCCGGTGACGGCAGCGACTGCAATCACCTCAATGACATTGCGTTTGAAACGAAACAGGGCCACTGCCGCCGCCACGGCTATGGCCGCAGATCCCCAATCAAACTCGGCCCCAAAGCCCTGTGGCCACATGACATGGTAGCCAAAAAAGAGTGCCAGATTAAAAATAGCCCCCACCACAGCAGCGGTAATGGCGGTAAGCGGCGCAGTAAATTTAAGATTGCCATGGGTTGATTCAACCAGCGGTCCGCCCACAAGGATAAAAATAAATGATGGCAAAAAGGTAAACCAGGTCACCACCATCGCCGCAACCGCCCCGGCCATAAACAGCGCATCCGGACCAAACAACTCATTTACATAGCCACCGATAAAACCAACAAAAGCGACCACCATAATGAGTGGCCCAGGCGTCGTCTCGCCCAGCGCCAGCCCGTCGATCATCTGTGGTGCCGTCAACCAACCGTAGTGATCAACGGCCCCCTGATAAACATAGGGCAATACCGCGTAGGCACCACCAAACGTAAGCAGTGCCGCTTTGGTGAAGAACCACCCCATCTGGGTCAGGGTATCTTGCCAACCATTCAATATAAACAGCAGCCCCATGGGCAGTGTCCACAACAGCATACCCACCGCCACAACGGATATCAGCCGTGGGCGGGAGAAACGGGCATGTTCTGGTGTGGGTGTCTTATCATCAATCAGCGCCGGACCAACAGAGCTGGCTGCCGCGCCATGACCACCCCCCACCCTGAATTTTTCCGGCGCAAAACGGCCACCGATATATCCCACTAGCGCAGCCACCGCAATAATCAGCGGGAACGGTAGGTGCAACGCAAATATCGCCACAAAAGCGGCCACCGCCACAGCCCATAGCAGACCGCTTTTCAGGACCCGCGAACCGATACGATGTGCCGCCTGTACAACAATGGCCGTTACGGCGGGTTTGATACCATAAAACAGCCCCGCCACCAGTGGCGAATCCCCAAAGGCAATATAGATCCACGACAGCGCAATCAATATAAAGAGTGAAGGAAGCACAAACAGCGTACCGGCCACAATGCCACCCCAGGTGCGGTGCATCAACCAGCCGATGTAGATGGCAAGCTGCTGCGCCTCTGGCCCTGGCAATACCATGCAGAAATTAAGCGCATGGAGAAACCGTTTTTCGCTGATCCAGCGCCGCCGCTCCACCAACTCGGCATGCATAATGGCAATCTGCCCTGCCGGACCGCCAAAACTGATAAAGCCAAGTTTGAGCCAAAAACGAAAAGCTTCCCAAAAACTGACCACTGGCGGAACGACAGGAGCCTCGTGCGGACTCTGCGTCATGATTCAATTCCTTATTTGCGCTACTGCGCCTGGATCATCCTGCTACCAAGCAATCTAACCGGGTATTCAACATCAACGCTGTGGACTCATGCCCCCTTAACCGCATAAATGCCCGCCGCGTTACGCAAGTATCCCTTGTAGTCCATGCCAAAACCAAACAGGTAACGATCCTCAACCTCGACACCGACAAAGTCAGCTTTGATGTCGATGGCTCTATCCCTGATCTTCTCGACCAGCACGGCACTGTAGACCGCCTTGGCACCGGCACTTTTGCAATCGTGAACAATCGCCTCCAGGGTCAGCCCCTCATCGAGAATGTCGTCTATCAACAGCACAACACGATCTTTGAGCGGTTTTGATGGTTTGACGATCCACTCCAGCTCGCCACCCTCGGTCTTATGGCCGTAACGGGTGGCGTGGATGTAGTCAAGATTAAGCGGGAAATCGAGGCGCGGCAGCAGCATGCCCGCCGGCACCAGGCCGCCGGTCATCACACACAATACCAATGGATTTTGATCGCCCAGCTGCTGTTTGATCTTAACGGCCATCACATCGAGTGCGGCGTCGATCTGCTGCTGTGAACAGAGCAAGTCTGCCTCTGCCATTACTTTTGTTGATTCTTGAAGATAGTCAGCCATCTGTATGATTTCTTTGATTAGTTAATAGGTAAATGTCACGGTTGCATCATCCATCGCTTCGCTGATGATATAGGCACCACCCACCGTCTCTTCCACTTCCGGGATAATATCTTCACCCCAATATTCCAGACTGGTGGCACAGACCTTTATTCTAACGCCGGCCTGCACCGCCTCTTTGATGAGATCATGCACTGTGCTGGTGCGGTTGGCCGCCAGAGGCAGCTCCGCCGCCACCCCCTTTTTCAACAATCCGGCACTGCGTCCGGTGAAGACCAGCTCAACCTCAAACTCCATCGCTGCCGCCACAATCGCCTGGGAGATGGGTGGAATAATCTCCATCACCATCTGCGGGTCACTATTCATTACAACTATCAGCAGTTTATCTGCCATCTCTATGCTCCCGGTTGTTAGTGGTCATGGCCCGCCACCGCACTCCTGTTGGCAGTTTCAGGCAGACGTGGCAATGTCTGCTCCGGAAACTCACCGGTGAGTGTATTAAGAAAGGCCACAATATCACTCACCTGCTGCTCAGTGAGTTCACGAGCCAGCTGGGTTTTAGCCATCACGCGTACCGCTTCATCAAGGGTTTTAACTGTGCCGTTGTGAAAATAGGGGGCGGTAATCGCGATATTCCGCAGCGATGGCATACGCCACATACGGGTATCGGTCTTCTCCTGGGAGAAATAAACACGCCCTAAATCATCGACCAGATTGTATCGACGTTCATAATCAGTATCGGGGTAGTTAGGAAAGAGTTCGTAGAACCCTTCACCCTGCTGCAGTGCCAACCCTGGAATCGGCCCCGCCAGGTTGATCCAAAAGTGGCAAGAGGCGCAACGCACCTCAATAAACTCCTGTATGCCACGTTTGGCAGCCGGAGAGATGGCCTTGTCGTCGCCCTTCAGATAGCGGTCAAACGGGCCATTGGGCGTGGTGAGTGCACGTTCGTAACTGGAGAGCGCCATCGCCACCGTCTTCAGGCTGATACCTTCCTTGCCAAAGCTCTTTTCAAACTGTTTTTTGTAACCGGGAATAGTGTTCAGGCGCGCCACCAGGGTCTCGGCATCAGGCATACCCATAATGTTGGGATCCAAAATGTGGCGCTCGGCCTGCTCTTCCAATGTTTTAACACTGCCATCCCAGTTATAAACGGTATGAAAAGCGGCGTTCCAGACCGTCTGCGTGCCCCGTATGCCCTTACGGCCATACACACCCACCGGTTGGGCGCGGCCATCCTCCCCCCCTGCCGCCAGGTTATGGCAGCTATTGCAGGAGTGGGTGCCGGTAATCGAGAGCCGTGCATCAAAAAAGAGCTGTTTGCCCAGCGCTAGCTTCTCTTTGGTGGCCGGATTATCCTTGGGCGAATCAGCCACCGCTGGCAACGGTTTAAACGGCCACGGCAGATCCGCCGCCACAGCCCCCCCCGTCACACTCACCATCAACAGCGCAATACCGCCCATTACAGACTTCAAACCCATCGTCCCTCCTCCATTCATCATCAAACGTTAATCGCCACTGCTCTCAACCTTAACCCCATCCGGTACATGCAGTGTGGTCGTTGGAAACGCCACCTCAGCGCCATGACTGGCGATAATATCGTGAATCTGCAACAAAATACGGTGTTTAATCTCGTGGAACTCGGTCCACTCAGTAGTACGGGTAAAGGTGTAGATAAAAAAGTCGAGCGACGACGGCCCAAAGCTGTTGAAGTTCACCATCAGGGTCTGCTGCTGATCTAAGCACGCGCTTCTGAATAAAGTTCACCAACAGCGTCAGAAACACCACCACAAATACCTGGATAGTCCAACCGCCCCAGCCGAGGTATTGATCAAGTCCCGTGGTTATCTGCTCTAACAAAACCCGCTATCTCCTTATTTTCAGAGGAGAGATTCTACAACAGATCAACCGGCTTCGCCTCCAGCCATGGCCCTAACGCATGCAGCGCCTGGTGCCACTGCGGGTCATTGTGCAGCTGATCACGGGTAATTGGATGGCGGCCGTGCATACGTGCGAGACGCAGATGTGAGGCGGGAGAGCCTGCCCCGCGAGCCGAGCGAGTGCATTGGGCATTATCAAATTTTTTGAGGTGATCCAGCGTCCGGCAGATGGCGTTAAAGTCGCTACAAACCAACGCCATATCGCACCCTGCTGTCAGCGCGGCGGCGGCTCGCTCGCAAACATCGCCAGCAACGGCGGCCCCCTCCATCAACAGGTCATCGCTGAAAATCACCCCCTGAAACTGCAACTGTTGGCGCAGAATCTGCTGCAACCAGAAACGTGAAAATCCAGCCGGTTTGTCATCCACCTGCGGATAGATCACATGGGCCGCCATCACCCCGGCCAAGCCGTTGTGGATCAGCCGTTCAAACGGGATCAGGTCTTCACTCTCGATATCGACCAGTCGGCGTTCATCGCGGGCGATGCCGAGATGGGTGTCGACCTCCACCGCGCCGTGGCCGGGAAAGTGTTTGGCGGTGGCGGCCATGCCGGCCCGCTGCATCCCTTTAATGTAGCTCTGGGTCAGCTCCGCCACCGCCTGTGGATCACGATGAAAAGAGCGATCGCCAATCACCGTGCTGACGCCATAATCGAGATCAACCACCGGCGCAAAGCTGAAATCGACACCCACAGCGCGCAGCTCCACCGCCATCAACCAACCGGCTGTTTCGCAATTACGTTTGGCCCGTTTAGAATCTTGATCATAGAGTTGGCCAAAGTTACGCACCGCTGGCAAACGGGTAAAATCGCTGCGAAAACGCTGCACCCGACCGCCTTCATGGTCCACCGCCACCAGCAGCTTAGGTTGCCGCAGTGCATGAACTTCATCAATCAACGCCTTGACCTGTAGGGCATTTTCAAAGTTACGACTAAAGAGGATCACCGCCCCCACCATCGGGTGTTGCAGCATCTCGCGCTCTTCCGCAGTCAGGGTCAAACCCGACAGCCCCACCATGACTGGACCTAACGACATATCTATTCCCGTGGTCTCGTTCTTACATCGAGGCGATCACGCAGCCGATCACCCAACAGATTCACCGCCAGCACCACCAGCATCAACGCCGCCCCCGGCACCAGCACCATGTGTGGCGCTACCAGCAGATAGCGGGCGCCGTCGCGGATCATACTGCCCCATGAGGAGTCGGGCGGCTGCACACCCAGACCCAGGAACGAGAGCCCCGCCTCGGAGATCACCGCACCGGCCACCGCAAAGGTCGCCTCCACAATCAGCGGCGCCATGATCAACGGGATGATGTGACGCCAGATGATCATCAGCGGTCGTGTGCCCAGCGCCTGGGCCGCCTGCACATGTTCGCGATGTTTGATGGTCAGCACCTGGGCGCGCGCCAGCCGCGCAAAGCCGACCCACCCCACCACACCCAACGCGATGATGACGTTGTTGATGCCCGGCCCGAGCAGCCCGGCCAGCGCGATGGCCAGCAGAATGCCGGGGAAGGCGAGGAAGATATCGATAATGCGTACGATAACGTGGTCCCACCAGCCGCCCAGGTAGGCGCTGACAGCACCAATGGCCGTACCAACAACGGTCGAGATCAACACTACCAACACCGCCACCAGAAACGAGGTCTGCGCCCCGGCCACCAGCCGATCCCACAGCGGCCGCCCCAGATCATCGTAACCGAGCCAGGCGTCACTGCCCGGCGCCAGCAGAATCTTCGACAGTTCGATGTGGTTTGGGTCAAGCCCAAACCAACCACCGCCCACGGCAAACAGCGCCCAGAGCAGCATGATCGCCGCTGGCCAGCCGTAACGAATCACACTACGGATCATCGCCCGCCCTCCAGCCGCACGCGCGGATCGAGCCAGCCGTAGACCAGATCGGTCAATGTATTGACCACCACATAGGCGAGACTGATCAACAAGACACACGCCTGCACCACCGGATAGTCGCGGCGCTGGATTGATTCAATCGTCAATGAACCAAGCCCCGGCCAGGAGAACACAACCTCAGTAATCACCGCACCACCCAGCAGCACACCCAGCTGCAAGCCGAGCAGCGTGATCACCGGCAGCAGCGCATTGCGCAGCGCGTGACGCCAGATTACCAACCGCTCACTCAACCCCTTGGCACGGGCGGTACGGATGTAATCCTCATTCAACGTCTCCAGCACGGTGGCGCGCACCATGCGCGACAGGATCGACGACATCGCCGTGCCGAGGGTGATGGCAGGCAGAATCAACGAGATCAGGCCATCGCGACCGCTCACCGGAAACCACCCCAGCCACAACGAAAAGACCAGGATCAAAATCGGCCCCATCAGAAAATTGGGCACCGATATACCCACCAGCGACAGCCCCATCGCCCCCTGATCCCAGGGTGTGTCCTTACGCACCGCCGCCAACACCCCCATCGGGAAGGCGATCAGCACCGCCACCAACAGCGATGCCAGCGCCAACTCCACCGTTGCCGGCATACGCTCCAGCAACATCTCGCTGATGGGGCGTTGTGAATAGAGTGAGTTGCCCAGATTGAGATGCAGCAGATTGTTGTAATAGTTACCCATCTGCGTCAGCAGTGGCTGATCCAGCCCAAGTGCACGGCGCAGCGCCTCGCGGTCGGCAGGCTGCGCCGACTCCCCGAGCATCACCTCCACCGGATCGCCGGGCACCATATATAAGAATAGGAATACCAATGCCGAAACGCCCATCACAACGATGAGGGCGCTGGCAATACGGGAGAGGAGGAATTTCAACATTAATCTCTACTGTTCCGTCAACTTCTGGGCGATCTTATCCAAGTAGATACGAGGGTGATTTTTTAACCGAAAAATGGGGATACTACCAGGATTTAAAGTGGGCTTTGGTAACTCGGGTCGCGATGTCTCACCTTTTCGCTCCTGCTTACGAGGTTTGAAGCTGATAACACCACAAAATTCTGGCTCGATTGCACAATGGCCATTAAGACTCAGCAGTTTTACCAGCCATTGCATAAAAGCATGGCTTCTTAAAATTTGTTTTTCAGCACCGTTTTCACCTCCCGATTTCATTTCAATCATGATTATAATAGGTTTGCTATTGATATCCGCCACAACAATAGCATCACATACACTGTGCATTCCCTTAAGCGGGGTATCGTTACGCATGAACGGAAAAGCATTCGGTCCCAACTGATCTAACGAAAATACCAGAGATTTTCCTCCCTGTATCTCAATCAAGGTATGTGTAGCACCTTTACCAGACTCTCTCAGTTGCCAGCGCCCGTCTGACCGAGGAAGTTTCCAATTATTGGTGATTAGATTATCAAAGCATGCCACAAAGTTGCTCACTGAGAACTCTCCTCAGAATCAGATTCTCCGCGATATGAATAATAAATTTCATCACTGGTCTCATTAAGGTCATGGATCACCTTGTCGAATGTTTCAGCCTGGATGCCCTCTTCTTTAGTTATTTTCATGGAAGATATTTTCCGATCATCAAAAAGATAAGCTGCCACTTTATCTGGCTGGAGCACCTCAGTTTCTTGATAATCGAAGCGTTTCATCAACTTGTCTCTGTTCCTATTTGGTTGTGACAACATAATCAATGAATTAATTTCTCTGACCAAATAATCACTGTGCGTACTCACCACTACACGTAAACCACTGTTTACTAACTTGGCGAGTAATCTTGCCAGCTTGCGCTGATTTCCTGGGTGGAGATTAAGTTCCGGCTCATCAATCATAAGCACATCACCTGACTTAGCCTGATGCTCTAGATAAAACCACAAACCAAACAAACTTTTAACGGTGGAGGAAGACAGATGCAAGTCCAATCTTTGAGGATCGCCACCTTTCAGTTTTTTTGGGGTAAAATAAATATTTCCGTCAGCATCGACCTCGTATTTTCCGCAGACAACTTTTTTGACCTCTTCAGCCAAAGCATGAAATTGACCACCTTTTCTTTTTCTTGTATCAGGGATCTCATTCAGCCAATCAATATAGTGAGCAATAGGCTCTGCATATCGAGAACCCCATACATCACGAATAAGTGCACTTATCTCAAACTCTTTGTCTTTTTTGGTGGCATGATGTAGCAAAGCAGTGCGTCTATTAGCCAATTCTTTATAAAAAAGATGCAACCCATTCCTCTCAGCAGGCATCAAAAATACGCTTCGACGCGAAGTCACACCAATCAAATGACTGACAACTGCATCACATAATATAAATTCAATATCAGGGAATCTTTGGGCACGGAGTGTTATTTGAACAGTTCTATCATTTGGCTGCTTTACTAATCTCAATACCTCGTTTTTTTCCAAACCAAGAACCAAACTAAAGTCCATTTTCCGTTCGATAGCTGACGAGACAAGATGTTCCTCTTCAATTAGCCAGTCAAAATGGCTGTGAGAAAAAAGAGTTTTCGGAGCATTAAATATCCTTGGGAGACGATGTTTTGTCGCATTATGTATAGATTCAAG
Organism: Tenderia sp. (SeqCode); assembly: GCA_031416075.1. Taxonomy (GTDB): domain Bacteria; phylum Pseudomonadota; class Gammaproteobacteria; order Tenderiales; family Tenderiaceae; genus JAKFXL01. The sequence continues at coordinate 66,424 of JANOSY010000031.1, forward strand.
TATTTTCTTCGAATATTGTTTCAGCCAAGCCTCCATGTCCCACGACACTTGCCCCTCCTTCATTAAATCCTCAATGAGTGATTCGGTCTCTGGCAGATGCCCAAGAGGAGTCGATGAAAGGAAGCCATACAGAGCATACATAACCCATGTTTTGCCAGTATTATTCGGGCCACAAACAATCGTCAAAGGCTTGAAATCGATATTTTGCCCACTCTCAAGGCATCCAAGACGTGAAGCGCTAAATTTCCAGCTTTGAAGATTAAATATTGCTTGTTCATCTGTACTCATAACAAGTTCTCCAATCAATAATTTTTAATTCTATGCCATAACATACAATTCAATTCATATGAATTAATTACTCATGAATCAGTACCCGTGTACCGGCCGGTACACGATCAAACAGCTCGATCAATTCACTATTGCGCATGCGAATACAGCCGTGCGAACCGGGACGGCCCATCTCCACGCTATCGGGTGTGCCGTGAATATAGATGTAACGGCGCATGGTATCAACGTTGCCAAGACGATTACAGCCCGGCTCCAGACCACTGAGCCAGAGGATGCGGGTGAGTATCCAGTCACGCTTGGGATGCTGTTGATGCAGCTCTGGAGTGTAGGTCTCGCCGGTAGGGCGACGGCCAACAAAGATCGTATTCACCTCACAACCACCACCAATCCTGGCACGGATCTGGTGCCAACCGCGTGGGGTGCACTGGCTGTTGGCCACTTCGCCAGGACCATTTTTGGCGCTGGAGATCAATACGTCCATCAATAGCCCACCACCACACAACAGCTGCAACCGTTGCGTGGTGAGGTTGATATCAATCAGATATTGATCAGTGGCGTGTGACATGCATCAATCCATCGTAGTTGCCATCGCGGGCAACCGTATAGCCGCTGATATTTTTGCGGGCGGCAAAGATGTGATCTTCGTACCACAACGGCACGTAAGGGAGCTGTTCTAACAGACGCGCCTGAACTTTTTTGTACTCTTCAGCCTGCTGTTCCAGCGTTGGTGCCGCTTCGGCCGCTTCAATTAAAGCATCGGTGATGCTGTCGCTGTAGCGGCCACGATTACTCCCCTCCGGCGGCACAGCACTGCTGTGAAAGGCGTAACGGAAGATGTCAGGGGTCTTAATGCCAACCCAGCTGAGGCTGAACATCTGGAAGCGCCCTGCTTTGATGTCACCATAAAAGGTACCCCAGTCATAACTGCGCAGATCAACATCAATTCCTATGTCGGTGAGCTGTTGTTGAATGATGGTGGCGAGGCGAATGCGGAACGGATCGCTGGAGGTTTTGTAGACCAGATGGGGACGTTTGTCTTGTGTATAGCCTGCCTCTTTTAACAACAGGCGGGCACGCGCTGGATCGTAGCCATAGAGCGGCAGTTTGATGCCCGCCCAGTGGTCGGGCGGTAACAGTGCGCTGGCAGGCGTGGCGGCGCCGCCCATCACGTAACGGATAATGGCGTCGCGGTCGAGTGCATGGGCTATGGCCTGACGCAGCTTTAAATTATCCGTCTCTGCATCTTCAAGATTGAACCCTAGATAGGTGAAGTTGGAACCGCGCCCCTTGATCACCTGAATGACATCCTGTTTTTCCAGATAGGTGACCATCTCTGACGGGATGTCATTCTGCAACATGTCGATCTCACCACGCATTAGCTTGAGCACTCGCACGGTGGGGTTCTCCACCGCGATAAAACTGAAGCGCTGACTATCGGCTAGACGTTTGAGGTGCAGCGTGCCCTCCTCTGGCCAAGCGTCAAAGGCAAATGGACCGCTGCCCAACGGCTGTTGGTTGAAGGGGTGTTTTGCATTAAGCGCGGCAGCGGGCATGATGCCAATCACCAGGCGGCCGGGGAAGAGCAGGTCCGGTTTGTTAAGCATGAAATCGACCGTGTTGTTATCCACCACCTGAATGGTGTCGACCATGTCGAATCCGGCACGGTGAGGTGAGTTGATGGCGGGGTCAAGAATGGAGTCGTAAGTGGCTTTGATGTCCGCCGCTGTCAGCGGGCTGCCATCGTGAAACGTGGCGCTGTCGCGCAGCTGGAAACGGTAGTGGCGCGGCGAAATCTGCTGCCACTGCGCCAGTGCCGGGATGACACGATAGCGCTCATCAAAATCGATCAAACTCTGATAGATCAGCCGGTTGATACGCGACGAAACGGCATCGGTGGCAAAACGTGGATCAAGGGTGATGGGCGCTTTTGCGAGGCCAAAACGCAACGCGCCATCCGGCGCCTTGCTGCATGCGGTGATACCCAACAGCGCCAGCAGCAGCGCCAGAATTGTGAAGCGCGAAAGTTTCAGAGCGAATCCTTCCACTCTTTGTAGGGGTGCTGCGCCAGACAGACGTTGTAGTAACGTTCATCATCCGACACCTCTTTTCCTGCCCACTGCGGCAGTTCAAACGGCTCGTCTTCGGCGAAGAGTTCAATCTCCGCCACAATCAGACCGGCGTTATCCCCCTCAAAGACATCAATCTCCCAGGTATGATTACCGTAATCAACCAGATGGCGGCGCTTCTCGATCACTGGCCCAACGCAGAGACTATCAAGCATCTCGCGACCATCCTGGAGTGGAATCTCATACTCATACTCCTGGCGGGTCACCCCCAGCGTCATGCTCTTGATGTTGAGATTGGCATGGCCATCGGCAATACGCACCCGCACTGAGGCGTTACCCGTCATGGCGGCCAGATAGCCCTGGCGGTAGTCACCACTCTTTTTCACGGCGGCGCGCCAGCTATCGTTGGTCACCAAAAATTTACGTTCGATCTCTACAGCCATTGTTATATGTCGCTTATCTTTTAGCCGGTAAATTGAATGGGTGTAATATTACCCGATTTAAACACTAATCACTGCAAGGAGTTGCAATGAAAGCGATATTAATGACCGGACCCGGAACACCTGACGTATTAAGACTGAGAGAGGTGGCAATTCCAGAGATCACTCATCGCAACGATATTCTGGTCCAGCTTAAGGCTGCGGGTGTCAACCCTGTTGATACCAAATTACGCAGCCGTGGCACTTATCACCCCGACCGTCTGCCCACCATTCTTGGCTGTGATGGTGCCGGCATTGTTGAGGCCATTGGCCGGGATGTATCCCGGTTCAAGGTGGGTGATGAGGTCTATTTCTGTAATGGCGGTATCGGTGGCCATCCGGGCAACTATGCGGAATATGCCGTCGTTAACGAACACTTTGCTGCCGCCAAACCACACTCAATCAGCTTTGCCGAAGCGGCCGCCGCGCCGTTGGTGCTTATCACCGCCTGGGAGAGTCTGTTTAACGCCTGTGAACTGGAAGAGGAAGACAGTGTGCTGATTCACGCCGGGGCGGGCGGCGTCGGCCATGTTGCCATTCAATTGGCCAAAGCCGCCGGTGGTTTTGTCTGTACCACCGTCAGCAACACGGACAAAGCAGCGTTTGTCTCTGACCTGGGCGCTGACAAGGTCATTCAGTATCGGGATGAGGATTTTGTTAAGGCCATACACTCATGGACCGGCGGTGAAGGGGTTGATCTTGCACTGGATAGCATTGGTGGTGAGACACTCAACCGCACCTTCGAAGCCGTCCGCTTTTATGGCGACATCGTTACCTTGCTGCAACCTGATACCAACATCCGTTGGCATATCCCGCGCCTGCGTAACCAGCGCCTGGCCTTTGAGTTGATGTTGACACCGATGCAGCACGGCCTGTTTGAGATGCAGAAACACCACGGCAAAATACTCACCGAAAGTGCCAACCTGTTTGACGCAAAAAAATTAAAAATTCATGTTAGCCATACCCTGCCACTGGCTGACGCTGCAGAGGCCCATCGCCTGATTGAAAAGGGGAAAACAACCGGTAAAGTAGTATTAATAATGGATTAAAAACTATTCAAAAAGACTAAATACCCCATATAAATCAATATATTACACTTAATAATTAGATAACAAATAGTCTATTTTCATGTGCTTAGCAGAGTTTCCTAGACATGAAATATCGAGCTATGGTATCTAAACAGTCCAGCAGAAAAACAATAGCTGTGAAACACAATAACAACACTGTAATAACCAATAAAAAAGGGGAATAAACAGATGAATAAGTCTGCAATAGGGATGTTGATATTTGGCTCAGCTTTATCTGTTGGCACATATGCTGACAGTGACATAGGAGAAGGACATGTGCACGCCGGAGCCTCAACAGAATTAGATCACCACACCATGCACGATCTGCTCTCTGATAAAACCTGGGAGTTTTACGGAATGCTTTATGCCTCATTGCAAAGCAGCGATGCGGGCAATGCACTCGACCACGGCGGCAACAGCTCCCAGACCAACCTCTGGCTCTCTACCGGGGAGACAACCCTGGGGTTTAAAGGGTCAGTACCTCTGGATAACGGCCTTCAGGCCATCTGGCAGATCGAGTCCACTATTAATCTCGATGAGTTTGGCGAGGCCGCAGGCCATGCCCACGGTGATCAACCCGCAGGCTACAACAGCAGCAAGCTGGCCGGTGGCCACAACAGCTTCATCGGTTTAAGCGGTAACTGGGGCATACTGCTGGCGGGTAAACATAACACGCCATTTTTTGACGCCACCATTCAATTCGACCTCTTCCACCACATACCCGGTGACGTACGTGCCATGTTAGGCCGACTGCCTAACGTGGAGAGTGGTTCTGGCGACCACCATGGCGGCACATTTAACGTCTCGGCATCAGATACCATCATGTACAAATCGCCAAAACTGGCCAGTGGCCTTTCGTTTGAGGGGGCAATTTTTGCCCTGAACGAAACATTGGTGGATGACAATCAAGCTGACCCTTCCGCCTTTGGTTTGGGTGCCCGTTGGCAGCAGAAGACATTTGCACTGGTGGCTGCCTACGAACAGCACAAAAACTACGACTCGTATAACCACGATGGACGTGGTGCCACGCCATCACTCCCGATTGATAAAACAACGGGGCTTATTGTGGGTGGCATGATGCACTTCAACGATAACAATACGATGGTCGGGGCGTTTTTTGAGCAGCTGGATACAAGCTCATCATCACCCTCCGTTCCTAACCTGAGTCGTGATGGTTATTACGTCAATCTTCAACAACGTTTCATGGGCAAAAACAAGCTCAAACTGGCCTTGTCTGAAGCCGACGCCTTTCAGATAAGGGATGGCGCACAGATGGTGGCTATAGCGCTGGCCAGAGAGCTGGGAGCATCAACTGAGATATATGCCACTTATGCCAAAACCAATAATAAGCAGTTTGCCAGTTACAACAATGGCACCGCTGGTCCTTTAGGAAAAGGTGGCGATCCACAGACACTTGCAATTGGCATTGTGCATAAGTTCTAAGCCGTACAGTCACCATTAACATTTTGTACTAAAAGCGGGCACAAGGCCGACCAGCACCCTATGCTGGTCGGCCTTGTCATTTTATACCTTCCCCCTCTTTCACCCACTACCGCTCACTATATATAAGCAGCTCACGCAAGACGGAGGTGGCATAACTGCCCGCGGGCAGAAAAAAACTCATGTTTAATGATTCATCACTCATATGCCACTGCAGCTCTCGCACGGGCAGACGCAGGGCACGGCGCTCCTGCTTCATATCAACCGCCTCAAGCCCTTTGCAAAAAAGAGGAAACAGCTCCGCCAGCGGCTGCTCCAATGCCATCACCTCACCACTACTGGATAACGCCCCCTTGCCCCACAGAGGTCCCGTTGGGTGAATATCCTGCTGCTGCAGGCGATCTCGAACCTCTTGATCAATCTCCTCTGCAAAAAAAACAGAGTGGCTGCCATCAAGCATCATCATCTCACCGGGTAGACCACTGTTCCAGTTACCTGCAGCCACACGTTGTGACAACAGGTAATTAAAAACAGCAGAACGGGCCGATGAGAGGTACATGCTGCGTTTGTTGCGGTCACGCACCTTGATGCGCCCTTCGAACATGGCGCTGACACGCTCAAGGTTGTCGTGACCAAAACGCTGTTCACCAAAGTAGTTGGGGACACCTTGAGTGGCGATCTGCTGCAAGCGTGGTTCGAGGGTAGCGATGTCGCCTTGCAACTCCCGTATCACCAGTGTGAAGCGGTTGCCTTGCAGTGCACCGCGCCGCAGTTTGCGGTTGTGACGTGTGACTGTAAGCACCTCGATCTCGTCGCTGTTGAGTTTGGTCCAGTCCGGCTCGGGTTTGCTGGAGAGGTAGAGACTGAACCATTGGGTAGTAACGGCATGGCGATCTTTCAAACCGGCATAACTGACATCCATCAGTTTGATGCCCGCCAGTTTGGCCAGCTGTTCGGCGACAAAGGCAGTATTGCTGTTGCGTTTGCGGATCAACAGGCAGGCGTGTTCACCTTCGCCACTCGGTTCAAAACCAAGCAGTTCGTCGACTTGAAAATCTTCAGGTGTGGCGCGTATTTTGCCGCTGACAGCGGGATGGGAAAAGGCGTAGCTGAGTGTATCGATCGTTGGCATTAATTGGGGCCTGTTGTGTGTGCAAAGGTCTACTGACACTATAAAAATCCATTCTCCCCCGACATTGAAACTACAGTGCTAATCATCGGCCTCTTTTAGCAGCACTACTGCATAGGTTGCAATTCCCTCTTTGCGTCCGGCAAATCCCATACCTTCCGTTGTGGTTGCCTTGATGTTGAGCCGTGTTTCGTTGATCTCCAGATCGGCGGCAAGCACGGCTATCATCTGCGGGATATGGGGTTTCATCTTGGGTGTTTGGGCAACGATGGTGATGTCGGCATTGCCGATGCTGAAACCACCCGCTTTAAGCTTAACCATCACCTCACGCAGCAGGATACGGCTATCGATATCTTTGTAACTGGCACTGGTATCGGGAAAGAGTCCGCCAATATCCCCCATGCCGGCGGCACCCAGCAGTGCGTCGATCAGGGCGTGAATCACCACATCACCATCGGAATGGGCCAACATCCCCTGCTCATGGGGGATATTCACCCCGCCCAGTATCAACTTTCTGTTGACGGCAAAGCGGTGGGCATCATAACCGTGTCCTATACGCATCTACTCGTGCTCCTGTCGGGCCATGTACATCTCGGCCAGGGTTAAGTCTTCGGGGCGGGTGATTTTAATGTTATCAGCGCGGCACTCAACCATGCGTGGTATATGGCCTGCCCGTTCAATGGCCGCGGCCTCATCAGTCACCAATGTATGGGTATTCAACGCCTCTGCCAGCGCCTGTTTCAGCAGCCCATAACGGAACATCTGCGGCGTCATGGCGCGCCAGAGATTATCGCGACTGACCGTGGCGATCACTGCGCCCTGTTCATCGGTACGTTTCATGGTATCGGCCACCGGCACACCGAGCAGACCACCCACAGCATGATCGGACAATGCGGTAATCAATCGATCGATGTCGTTGTGATGCAGACAAGGGCGCGCGGCATCATGTACCAGCACCCAGTCATCATCATGGGCGCGACCTTCAAGTTTAAGCAAACCGTTGTAGACCGAGTGGCAACGCTCAGCCCCACCCACCGTGGTGAGCAGCTTGTTTTGTTTGGAGAGTTTGGCGACAACCGTTGGCCAGTGCTCGTCATCAGCACCCAGTGCCACCACTACAGCATTGATCTGCATATGACGACACAAACGACGGAGGGTATGTTCGATAACAGTGCAACCATGCAGGTTAAGATACTGCTTAGGAATAGCAACGCCCATGCGTCTGCCCACGCCAGCGGCAGGCACAACGGCCCAATAGTTAGGTGGGTTGTTCATTCGACGATCTGGAAGAAGACTTCATCTTTTTTGACCATGCCCAACTCGCTGCGGGCACGCTCTTCAATCGCCTCTACACCCTGCTTAAGGTCTTGCACCTCAGCATCAAGGGCGGCATTACGTTCATGAATCTTGGCGTTCTCCGCCTTCTGTTTTTCGATGGAGTGATGTAGCCGCGAAACCTCGGCCAGACTCCCCTCGCCTACCCATAGCCGGTATTGCAGACCGGCCAATAGAATAATCAGTATGACGTTGATCCACTTCATGAGGTATGCCGTCGGCAATACGCCGACGGCCTCGGTTTCACCTTACTTCTTAATACTGGAGAAGGCACTGATGCCGGGATAGATTGCCTTGTCACCCAGCTCTTCGGCGATGCGAATCAGCTGATTGTACTTGGCAACACGATCAGAACGTGACATCGAGCCAGTCTTGATCTGGCCACAGTTGGTTGCTACGGCCAGGTCAGCGATGGTGGTATCTTCGGTCTCGCCAGAACGGTGAGAGGCAACAGAGGTATAACCGTTGGCCTTGGCCAGCGTCATCGCGGCCAGGGTCTCGGTCAATGTGCCGATCTGATTAACCTTGATCAGGATAGAGTTGGCGATACCCTTCTCGATCCCTTCGGCCAGGATTTTAGGGTTGGTGACAAACAGGTCGTCACCCACCAGCTGGATGCGCTTGCCCAGTTTTTCGGTCAGCACCTTCCAACCCGCCCAGTCGCTCTCATCCAGGCCATCTTCAATGGAGATAATCGGATATTTGTCGACCCAGCCAACAAAAAAGTCCGCAAACTCTTCAGAGGTCATGCTCTTGCCTTCAGAGGCCAGCACATACTTGCCGTTTTTGTAGAACTCAGAAGCGGCGGCATCGATGGCGATCATGATCTGTTCACCGGCCTTGTAACCCGCTTGCTCAATCGCTTCCAGGATCACTTCAATCGCTGCTTCATTGGAGGGCAGATCAGGGGCAAAACCACCTTCGTCACCCACCGCTGTGTTCAGTCCCTTTTTGTGCAGAACCTTTTTCAGGGTGTGGAATATCTCCGCGCCCCACTGCAGTGCTTCGTTAATGCTCTTGGCACCCACGGGCACAATCATGAACTCCTGCATATCAACGCTGTTATCCGCATGGGCACCGCCGTTGATGATGTTCATCATCGGTACCGGCAGGGTCCTTGCCTCACTGCCACCGAGATAACGGTAGAGTGGCAGGCCAGCTTCCGCAGCAGCGGCCTTAGCCACCGCCATGGAGACGGCTAACATAGCGTTGGCACCTAGGCGATCCTTGTTAGGGGTACCGTCAAGGTCAATCATCGCCTGATCAATCTTGGCCTGATCCTTCGCTTCCATACCCAGCAGTGTTTCACGAATCTCTTCGTTAACATGTTTGACGGCATTTAATACACCCTTACCCATAAAACGGCTGCCACCATCACGCAGCTCAATCGCCTCGCGTGAACCAGTGGATGCACCAGAAGGTACAGCTGCACGGCCAATAGCCCCTGACTCCAGGATGACATCAGCCTCTACCGTTGGGTTACCGCGTGAGTCGATGACTTCACGTCCACGAATGTCCTTAATCTGTGACATTAGAATGCTCCGTTTTTTTGGTCTTAAATTTGAATGGGTCTAAGTACAACACTGGGCGCTGACATGCACCAACACCCCAATTTTTTATTGATTTTGTTCGATAAAGCCGCTCGACTTCACCGTCATATCTAACTGCTTCAACGTCTGCAACAGCGCCTCCATCTGACCCAACGGCCAGGCATTAGGGCCATCGCTCAGCGCTTTATCGGGATCAGGGTGGGTTTCCATGAACAGGCCGGAAATCCCCGCCGCCACCGCCGCCCTTGCCAATACCGGCACAAACTCTCGCTGCCCACCGGAGCTCTGCCCCTGACCACCGGGCTGCTGCACCGAATGGGTGGCATCAAAGACCACCGGGCAACCGGTCTCACGCATGATCGCCAGGCCGCGAATATCCGTAATCAGCGTATTGTAACCGAAGGAGGTGCCACGATCGCAGACCATAATCTGATCGTTACCCACTTCACGGGCCTTGGCGACGACATTGGCCATATCCCAAGGGGCCAGGAACTGCCCCTTTTTGATATTCACCGGTTTGCCCTGACGGGCAACATTCTGAATAAAGTTAGTCTGACGACAGAGGAACGCCGGGGTTTGCAATACATCCACCACACTGGCTACCTCATCCAATGGAGTATCTTCATGGACGTCGGTCAACACCGCCACACCCAGCTCATCTTTCACCCGTTGCAGGATACGCAGCCCCTCTTCAATACCGGGACCCCGAAAGCTCTTGCTCGACGTGCGGTTGGCCTTATCAAACGAAGACTTATAGATAAAAGGGATGCCAAGACGTGAAGTCATCTCTTTCAACGCCGCCGCCGTCTCCAGCGCCAGCGCCTCACTCTCAATCACACAGGGACCGGCAATGAGGAAAAAGGGGTGATCAAGTCCTGCTTCAAACCCACATAGTTTCATTATGCTTTACCCGCATTTTTGCGTGCCGCACTGACAAAGCCGCTAAACAGCGGATGGCCGTCCCGGGGATTGGAGGTGAACTCGGGGTGGAACTGGCACGCTACAAACCAAGGGTGGTCTGGCAACTCCACAACCTCAACCAAGGATCCATCGATCGATTTGCCCGAAAAGCGCATCCCCATCTTCTCCAATGGCTCCAGATACTGATTATTAAACTCATAGCGATGGCGATGGCGCTCAGTGATGATCTCATTGCCGTATATTTCACGCACCTTGGAACCCATCTCCAGGCGACACTGCTGGGCACCCAAGCGCATGGTCCCCCCCAGATCCGAACTCTCAGAGCGGCGTTCGATCTGGCCATCCTCATTAAGCCACTCTGTAATCAGGGCGATCACCGGGGCGGGGGTATTAGGATTCAGCTCAGTACTGTGGGCACCTTTCAAACCAACCACATTCCGGGCATATTCAATCACCGCCACCTGCATGCCCAGACAGATCCCCAGATAAGGAATTTTGTTAGTACGGGCATACTCTACCGTGCGGATTTTGCCTTCAACGCCGCGCTCACCAAAACCACCGGGGACCAGAATAGCGTCCATCCCTTTAAGACGGTCTGTACCGTGGGTCTCAATCGTCTCAGAATCGATATAGGTAATGTTAACTTTGGTGCGAGTATGGATACCCGCATGGATCAGCGATTCTGACAGTGATTTGTAAGCCTCTGTCAGATCCATATATTTTCCGACCATGGCGACATTCACTTCGCACTCGGGGTTTTTCAGGTCCTGCACCACCTTATCCCACTCGCTCAACTCTGCTTTGGGCACATCAAGCTGCAACCGCTGAGTGACAATCTCGTCCAGTCCCTGCTCATGCAACAGCCGTGGAATACGATAAATGGTATCCACATCAATCACTTCGATAACTGCGTTTGAGGCGACATTAGTAAAAAGTGCAATCTTGCGCTTTTCATCATCAGGGATGGGACGGTCGGCACGGCAGAGCAAAATGTCGGGCTGAATACCAATTGAGCGCAGCTCTTTTACCGAGTGCTGGGTTGGTTTTGTCTTCAACTCACCGGCCGTCGGGATATAAGGCAGCAGCGTCAGGTGCATATACAGCGCCCGCTCACGCCCCAACTCAAACCCCATCTGGCGAATCGCCTCCAGGAATGGCAATGACTCAATGTCACCCACGGTGCCGCCGATCTCTACCATCGCCACGTCAGCACCTTCGGCACCCTCCATGATCAACCGTTTGATCTCGTCGGTAATGTGCGGAATCACCTGCACAGTGCCGCCCAGGTAGTCACCCCGGCGCTCCTTGCGGATCACATGTTCGTAAACACGACCCGTGGTAAAGTTATTACGCCGTCCCATGGTGGTACGCACAAAACGCTCATAATGGCCCAGGTCCAGATCGGTCTCTGCACCGTCAGCGGTGACAAACACCTCACCGTGCTGAAACGGACTCATGGTGCCAGGATCAACGTTGATATAGGGGTCCAACTTTAACATCGTGACCTTCAGGCCACGCGCTTCAAGGATGGCTGCAAGCGAAGCCGAGGCGATACCTTTACCAAGTGAAGATACAACCCCGCCTGTGACAAATATGAATTTAGTCATATGGATATGGAAACCTATGCCGCGGAAAAAGCTATAAAAGACGGGAGTGCAGACTACCAGAATCGGCCTCTTTTCTCAATGCGGGAAGCCGGAATTTTTAACACTCACCCATACAAGATTGGCCAAGATCGGCCAAACCCCTCACCACCGGCAAAATTCAGGCACATATAGACACCAGCAACAGCAATCGCTAACATACGCCCCGTCATTGGGGAGTAGCCGCCTTTCTATATTGAAGGGGCTGACGTCAACACACTTGGCCCTCACGGCCATGGCGTCAACAGAACATTTCCTGGCAAGACCTTTGACCATACCACCCTTGCATTGGCCGGGGGGGAGTATGGTCATTGGAATTAAACCGGCCAGGAGCTCTAATATGGACGCATTTTTTATATCAACAGGCATTGTCGCCCTGGCCGAAATTGGCGATAAAACCCAGCTACTGGCCTTTATGCTGGCCGCCAAATACCGCAAACCCACCCCTATCATCCTCGGCATTTTAGTCGCCACCCTCGCCAATCATGCGGCGGCTGGGGCATTAGGCGGATGGCTCAGCACGCTGTTCAGTGCCGAAGCATTACGCTGGGCACTGGGGGCATCCTTTATTGCCATGGCAATCTGGATATTAATCCCCGACAAACTCGATGATAAACAGAGCCAGCTCACTCACTTCGGTATATTTGGCACTACGCTCATCCTCTTTTTTCTGGCTGAAATGGGCGACAAAACCCAAATTGCCACCATCGCTCTGGCCGCTCAATACCAGCACATAGTAGCCGTGGTGGCAGGAACCACCCTTGGCATGATGATAGCCAACGTGCCTGCGGTCATATTTGGTGAAAAAATAACCCGGCACATCCCACTCAACGTAGTACACGGCATCGCTGCGCTTATTTTTGCCGTGTTGGGCATTATCACCCTCATAGGGGCGATAACCCTATAAAATGAGAGGCCAAACATCCGCCCCCCACTCTTACCAACCATATCCAACACATTAAAAGGCCCACTACTGGGGGCAGTAGCGGGCCTCTTAACTACAACGCGGTTTTAATGAGTACTATTTGGCGCGGCTGCGGTACTCATCAGTACGGGTATCAATTTCGATTTTATCGCCAATTTCAACAAAGGCGGGAACCGAAAGTTCATAGCCAGAAGGCAACTTAGCCAGTTTCATCACCTTGCCAGAGGTATCCCCTTTGGCAGCGGGTTCTGTGTAGATAACTTCACGAACCAGGGTGGTTGGCAGGTTAACGGAGATCGCCTTACCGTTATAGAAGACCACTTCACACGGCATTCCATCTTCGAGGTACTTCAGCGCGTCTTCGACGTTTTCAGCTTCAATTTCATACTGTTCGTAATCGCCATCCATAAAGACATACATCGGATCGGCAAAATAGGAGTAGGTAACCTCTTTGGCATCCAGGATTACCTGTTCAAACTTATCATCAGCACGGTAAACAGTCTCCATCGCCGCACCGTTGAGCAGATTTTTCATCTTCATCTTCACAACGGCAGAGTTACGACCGGACTTATTAAAATCAGCCTTCAGCACCACCATCGGATCGTTACCGACCATAATTACCTGACCTGCACGCACTTCCTGAGCAACTTTCATCATGGGAGCATCAACCTTGGCTAATAAAAAAAGAGAGGGAGATTATAAATATTTTTCACAAAAATGCACTAAATTCGTCATCATGCCCCCCAAATCACCCAGTCCATCGACCTGTTTCTCACCATAATTCAGCCAACTGCTCGCACCAAACCACAAAGGGCAACCACCACCCAGCCACTCTTCCCTCTGGCGGAAAACCTTCCCTATCAGGGATCTACCGGCCCACTGGGCGCAAACAAGGAGTCTTCCCCGCTCACAAAATTGAGGCCACGCACCCACAGCAACCGGTCATAACCATCCTGCTCCAGGAATGGGCAGATGCACCGTCAAACCACCTTAGGGAAGCGCTGAATACCCACTCCGTTTATAGTGGATTTGTCGAGCCATGGCCAGAGAGGATATTCAGAGACTCACTTAGAGCTATGTACGTTAAGAGTTCAGGTTAAAATCCTCTGCCAGTCCAAAGCAACAACCCATTGGGTTTTTTTGCAATGAGCGCAGAACTATTTTAATAACATCTCTACTGCACCACGCCACGCAACAGGTGGTGTCTGCACATAACGCTGACAGAGTTTTAGATAAAAAGCACTGGGGCCATCCTCTGGGTAACGCATGGCCAGGCGTTGGAACATAATTAGTGACTCATTCCATGCCTGTGAAAAAAACAGCGCTTGTGCCAGTTCAAAGTCAGCGCATAAAACCTGCTCTGCCATTGAGTGTTGACTGGTATAACCCAGCAGCTCATGAAGGGTGACGGCCTGCTCTTTACCTACCAATATAAAACACCCCAATTTTCGCGTGACTATTCCCATTACGTTTTGCAGCACCTCTTCCGAGGCGATGACGTTAGTACCGAGCTGTTTATTCAACCCCTGAATACGTGACGCAGTATTAACGATATCACCCACTGCACGATATTCGTAGTGGTCCAACGCGCCGATGTTTCCAATCATCATCTCCCCGGCATGAAGACCTATACGTGTATGCAATACCCTGTTTTGCTGCTGACTGAATTTAACCGCAGCAGCAGCAATATCAAGCGCGGCTTCACACGCCTGTTGCCGCAACTGTGGCTCTGGCTGTGGTGAGGACCAGAGCGCTAACATTGCATCACCGATAACATCGGAGACGATGCCGTGATGAGCGCGCACCGGTGCAAAGAGTACTTCGTAGTAGGCGTTCATCAAATCACTTAATACGTGGGGGGCAAGCCTTTCTGCCAGATGGGTATAACGCTCTGCATCCGTTGCCAGGCAGATGCCGTACATTAACTGGCCGGTGGCTGTGATGGGGGTGGCGTTGTCTGCAAAATGGTCAGCTACATTGCGTGGTACATAGTGGCTGAATGCCTGATGTATCTGTTGCTGGCTGCGATGCACATCACCATAACGACAGAGCAGTGAGACGACTAATGCAATCGGTGTTTGAATAAACAGCGGGACCACCCAGGGCAGCCATATATTGGCCACATTAAACAGGATCGAGGCTGTCATCAGGTAGAGTCCCGCGATAGTAACGCTGCCAATCACTATCAACAGGGATGACGGTAACCGCCCAACCCCTGCAATAAAAAACCCATACGCCGCTATTGATAACATAAAAACGGTTGCTGTCAGGGGTTGAAGGGTTGTCTCTTCCAGAACATTGGCAAATGTGGTGGCGGCAATCTCCACACCACTTACATCGACACCGTTTGGTTGGGAGTAGACGGTAAAAAACCCATCTTTCTGTTCAGGCTGGCGATTTTCTGCGAAGCCTACAAACACTGCTTTGCCTCTGAACCGGGCAAGTGTCTCAGCATCTCCCCTCAATACATCGGCATACTCTATGGTAGGTATGGTGTGGGGGGGGCCATACAGATTTAAATAAGGTCTATTTTCCCCAGTATATGTAGTCAGTAGCGCTTCGACCTGCTTCTTATTTGCATCGCCGGATAACGCTGACTGAGAGATGTTCTGTTTTATTTTTCTCAAAAGCACGGGATGTGTAAGCAGCATTTCACGCGCATCGGGGTTAAAACTGGTGGCGTCTTCATTCACTATCTTTTTTTCCAGTAACTGCTGCATTAATGCAGCATCATCACCCGCCAGCTGCCGTAACCACTGCCTGACGGCTGGTGCGGTATAACGCTCCAGCGCCACAACGGGCAGTGTTGCAACATCGCCGGCAGAGGTATGAAAACTCCAGAACTGACTAACACGTATGGGGACCTTGGGTAAAACAAAAGGCGCGACACCACTGGCCGCCTCTGCAAGTGCGGGAAAAGGCAGCACCAGCTGCTCCACATAGATATCACTGCTGCTGTTGTCCGTAATTTCACGTTTAAGATAGGCAAACAACAGTACGTTTCCGGCCCGCCGGGTGGCGTCCACCAGCAGCTGATCTGTTTTCGGATCCCGTGGTTCTTTAAAAAAAACATCAAATGCCACCACAGTGGCCCCTGCCTCGGCCAGCTGGTCTATAATCTGTGCATGCATCTCCCGTGGCCACTGGGCTGGATCATTGATCAATCCCAAACGATCAGCAGAGCCTTTGTCTATAGACACAAGCACAACATCAGCCGGGGGCACACGATGGCCACGCAGTGTATATAGGGTTTCCAGGCCGATGTTTTCTTCCCAATCCAGTCCAAAAGGTAGAAAATAGCTCAACAGGCCAATGGCCGCTGTGGATAGACCTAACAGCAGTACCTTGTTAAGCGCTACTGTTCTGCTAAAACGACGGCGTTGATCAGGCATTAAAGGTATGGCTCTTATGAGTATGCAATCCAACGAAAGTGAGCATTTTGCCGAGCGGGGTCTGCTTGTGCAAGCAATGATGCCGGTATGTGATGGGATTCTAGGCTACACTGAGGCGCTGTTGAATAGATGGCTGGGGGCGCAACCATTATCCAATTCTCAGGCATGTAACCAAAGGATAGATAGTAATGCACCACAATATTTCTGATGATTTATCTGCCACATTAAAACGTGTGCCACTGTTTGCGGCCCTGGATGATGATGAGCTGGAGGCTGTTCGCCCCCATATTGTGACGCGAAGTTATGCCAAAAACAGTGTCTTGATCACTGAGGGTGATGTCACGGACTCGCTCTATATCATTTTAAAAGGCAAAGTCAAAGTCTACCTGAGCGATGACCGCGGCAGAGAGGTTATCCTGAGCCAGCAGGTACCAGGGGAATATTTTGGTGAACTGGCTCTGATTGACGACGCCGAACGCTCTGCTTCGGTGATGACTACAGAACCCTGTACTTTTGCAATTATTACCAAACAGGCATTTAAAGATATCCTGGCAGCCAACCCCAGTATCGCCATTACCCTGATCAAGGATTTGAGCCACCGCGTCCGCACGCTGACCGACAACGTTAAAAGCCTGGCGTTAATGGATGTTTACGGCCGTGTCGCCAAAACCTTGTTGAGCCTGGCCCAACAGTCTGGCGATAAGCTATTAATTGATGAAAAGCTGACGCAACAGGATATCGCCGACCGGGTTGGGTCTTCACGCGAAATGGTGTCCAAGATACTAAAAGACCTGACCAATGGCGGTTATATTAGTGTTGATCACAAGCGTATTGTAATTAATGAACGGCTGCCTGCACGTTATTAACACTCTCAGAACAGGCACATGCGTAGCCATCCAATAGCTCATATATAAGATGGCTGTCCCCGGTAACGTTATGACACTGGTGATGTAACGGCGGCGCTATCGCCGCCGCAGCGACACAGTTATAATAACCCTCATGTCCAGACCACCTAAACACCGCACCCGCCGCACGCCTTCATCCACCCCATCCAAACGCCGTCTTTTGCCCGCTTTTTTACTGGCAATGGTACTGCCCGCCATAGTGGTACTGACTGTGTATGTGCTTTACCTTGACCATCTGGTACAACAAAAATTTGAGGGGAAACGCTGGGCCATTCCATCCCGTGTCTATGCACGGGCGCTGGAGCTGTATCCTCAGGCAGCACTATCATCTGAGTCGCTGGAGAGTGAGTTAAAACTCATCGGTTATCAGCGTTCCAGCGATGGTATCGCTCCGGGCAGTTACTATCGTACCGGCAATACCTTTGTCATTTCCAGCCGTGCTTTTACCCACTGGGATGGTGAGGAACCCGCCCGTTCGTTGCGCCTGACAATTGGCCAGAATCGTGTGACATCGCTCACCAACAAACGTAATGGCAAGTCACTCACCCTGGCCCGCCTGCAGCCAATGGAGATTGGCAGCATCTACCCGGCGCAAAAAGAGGATCGTATCCTGGTGAAGCTCAGCGACCTACCGCCCGAGCTGACCAGCGCCCTGCAAGCCGTTGAGGATCGCAATTTTCAGGAGCATTACGGTGTTGATATCACCGGTATTGCCCGCGCCGCCTGGAGCAACATACGGGCTGGCCACGTGGTTCAAGGGGGCAGCACACTCACCCAGCAGCTGGTAAAAAATTTCTACCTTAATAATGAACGCACCCTCTGGCGCAAGGTTAACGAGGCACTGATGGCGCTGCTGCTGGAGTACCACTACAGCAAGAATGATATTCTCGAGGCCTATGCCAACGAGATCTACCTCGGGCAGGATGGTGCACGTGCCATTCATGGCTTCGGCCTGGCAGCACAGTTCTATTTCAACAAACCAGTACAGGAGCTGACACTGCCAGAATCAGCAATGCTGGTAGCAATCCTGCGCGGCCCCACCTACTACGATCCGCGCCGTTCACCAAAACGGGCATTGGAACGGCGTAACCAGATTATTGACACCCTGCTGGCGGACGGCTTGATCAAACAGGAGAAGGCATTGCCCGCCAAGCAGGCGTCACTGGGCGTTATTCCCAAACCGGTGCGCGGCACGGGTCTGCACCCCGCCTTTATCGATCTGGTGAAGAGGCAGTTGCAGAAGGATTATCAGGAAGAGGATCTGCGCAGCGAAGGACTACGCATCTTCACCACACTCGACCCAATCGCCCAGCGCACTGCCGAACAAGCGTTGGTGCGCTGGACCGAAAAACTCGAACAGTCACGCAAATTAAAGGCCAACTTACTCCAGGGCAGCGTGGTGATCAGCCGTGTTGGCAGTGGCGAGGTGAGTGCCGTGGTGGGTGGTCGCGACGTGCGTTTTGATGGTTTTAATCGCGCCCTTGATATCCGTCGCCCGATCGGATCGCTGGTTAAACCTGCGCTCTACCTCACGGCGTTGATGCAACCACAAACGTATACACTGACAACACTGCTCAACGATGAACCGCTGCAACTCAAACAGCCCGGCAACGACAAGGTCTGGGCACCTGAAAATTACGACCGTATCAGCCACGGCTCCGTACCGCTGATCGATGCCCTGGCCCACTCCTACAATCTGGCGGCGGTGAATCTGGGCATGGCGCTGGGTGTTAATCAGGTGATCAAGACACTACATGCACTGGGCATAGAAGCGACCATACCTACCTACCCATCGGTGCTGCTTGGCGCAATGGACCTCTCCCCGATTGAGATAGCGCAGATATACCAGACACTTGCCGATCAGGGTTTCTACACCCAGCTACGGGCGGTACGTGAAGTGCTGACACAGGATGGCAAACCGCTGCAACACTTTGCCATGGATACCGAACAGCGCCTCTCCGTACCTCACGTCTACTTAATCAACTATGCGCTCCGAGAAGCCCTGCGCAATGGCACCGGTGCCAACGTTGCCCAACGCATACCGGCCGATATTGAGCTGGGAGGCAAAACCGGTACCACCAATGATCTACGCGACAGCTGGTTTGCGGGCTTTGGCAGTGAATACGTCGGTGTCGTCTGGATGGGCAACGATGACAACAAGGTCACCGGTCTTACTGGTGCCAGTGGTGCGCTGCAAGTCTGGGCCGACATCATGACCCGCATCAACCTCAGTCGTGGTGAACAACCACCACCTGTTGATATCGAGATGGTACGTATCGATCGCACCACCGGACTACGAGCGGACAATGGCTGCAATGATAGCGCGCGTCTACTCCCCTTCATCAACGACACCGCCCCTAATGAGGATGCCCTTTGTGCCCACAGCGCTGTCGAAGATACGCTTAATGATTTGCTTGATAATGTGAAAGGGTGGCTTGAATAATGGCTAATCAGATGACTAAAAGCAGAATCAGACTCTACCTACTGGTCAGCATCACAATGGGCGCTGCAGGTTGCAGCAACATCCCCATTCAAACCACTCAACCTGCTCAACCTCAACCGATCCAATCTCAACCGGCTCAAACCCAACCTGCTCAACCTATTCAACCTATTCAACCTATTCAACCTGCTCAACCTGCTCAACCTGCTCAACGCAGCGCTGTTTCGGTACAGCTATTAACACAAGCCGAAACGCTGCAACAGAGCGGCAACCTCAGCGGTGCCATTGCCCAGGTCGAGCGTGCCGTGCGTATTGAACCACGCAATGCGTATGCCTGGTACAGGCTTGCCACACTCCAACTTGCCGCAGGTGATTTAAACAGGGCAGAACAGTTCGCCCGCCGCTCCAACCAATACGCAGCGGGCAACCGGGAGCTCATTGAGGCCAATCAGAAGGTGATGGATGAGGTGAGACGTTTGCGGTAATAATCAGCGGGATAAAAACCGTCATGCCTGCTCTATAAGGTCACTCATATTTACCTACACCCACGATGTGACCATCTAACGCAGAAACACCGGCATATAGTTACTTCGGGCAGCTCCTGACAAACATAGTGAAAAGGAAAAGATGAAACTCTCAACATTATGTCTCGGAAGTGTGGCTATCATCACGGCTTATAGCCATCCGGTTAATGCCGCTGCCCCCTCCTTTGATGCATAGGTAGTGAGCAACAACCCCATTACTGACGGTGCATGCCAGACTGGTTTTTCCTGTGGCACTGCCGTTGCGGACACCGGCTTTTATCAACGAATGGTAATTGACACGGTGGGGCAACAGTTTTTTCAAACCATCATCACCGAAAACAGCGCCAGTGATGCAGAGACACAAGCCCTGTTGGCACTATTTCAAACCACCGATAATACACAGACCAACACCGATCTACCCTGTCTGACTGAATATAGCTGTGGTGACAAAATCACTGGCCTGAATTTCCTTCAGCAAGAGATTACCAACGGTACGTCCATCTGATTTCAAACCGTCACCACAAATCTATCTGCCCCAATAAATAGTGAGAGTGGGCTATACCAACCAACACCACACCACCTCTTCCATACAGAGGCCGGTCTGCTGTTAAAACCAGGCCAACACCTGGTTGCTGCCGCTGGCGACACATTGGCCGATACTCCGGCCAACCTACATCTTGCCCGCACTGCGCTGATACCAGACCCTGACTACGTTGAACTGAACCAGCAGAGCGCAGCCGATCAGCAGATTTTTCGCATGGTCATGGATGTGCAGATTACTAACGTCATAACAGCGGCGGCGGCCAAATTATCAGCGCAGTTGAATGTGCCGCTGAACATGCCCGACAACTATGAATTACAGGCGCGCGTGTTAACCGCCGAAGGATGGATTGATTTTATCAGTGATGACCATAACCATATCGCTGCCGCACAAAGGCTGAGCAATGGTGATTGCCCGGAGGTGAGTTCTGCTCTCTACCAGAGCAAATTGAATGCAGGCAGTGAGTGTGTGCAAATCACCATCCAGGATGGTGGTGTTAATGATGGCGATAGCGCAACAGATGGCAATATCGCACTCATTCTCGGATCAGTATTGAAGAGAGTAGAACCTTTTTCAATACCACTTCCAAAAGATGAAGCAACACCATCTAACCAAGGTGGCGGAGCGTGGTCCTGGTGCATGTCACTGGTATTGTTGTTCAGATTGAGAAGATCAAAGATGGGCTGAGGGTGCGGATCAGTATGACAGCGAAGCGCTGTTTCAAGTATCATTAAAAATAACCAGCTATGTAGTTATTTCTTGGAACCGCGTACTCAAACTTTCACAAAACATATATAAAATACACTTGCCATTCATTAAAGCACCCCCGCCGAACATCCTGTCCAACAGGGTTTTATTACAGAGGCCTACAGCTTGCCTCAATCCGCATCATCCTTAACGCGTTTCACAACTTTGCTATTCAGTGCAATCTTTCCAATACTGCATCCATGCTTTTTATAACTTACATGTGGATTTAAAGAGTCATTCAGCTGGACCAGACGGCCCCACTATTTTTCAAGTTACTTCGGTCCCCAGTAAATTACGATAATAACTGCTGCTGCAAATATCAACGTAGCAACCACAAGCAGCCAGTTCGCAACCCGAGGGCTAAGTGTTTCACCCTTCGGCTCATCGTGCACCTCTGAGGCAGCGATACTGTGATCATATGCGTGCTCTTTGTCGACAATGGGAGTATGGCCCATCGCAGACTTTACCTGATAAGGAAATGTGCCACAGACATTGTTGTGCCCAGCGCCACAGGTACGATAGTTAAACAGTGTATACAGCGGGTCCCATCCTAAAATGGCAGTCAGCGACGGATACAACCCTATGAATATCAAATATACCTCTTTACCTACAAACTCATCACCCTGCATACTCAAAAACGGATATCCGATTACAAGCAGCGCAAGTACACCGCGTATAATTCGATCATTAAGCCCGATATTTTGAACAGGACCCAATTTTTTTCTTTTAGCAATCATATGAATTACACCTCAGTTAGTATGATCATCCATTACTACTTTAGCCATTAATGAATTAAAAGTTCTGCTAGTTATCAGCCCTGCACAAACAACCTGTCAAAAATTTAATCATTGGCCACAAATGGGTAGAAGTTAACTACACAACCACCGGATTTAAGCCCGATAAGTGTGTAGTAACATGGAATGAAACTACGTGTAGTGAAACATCACTATTCATTCACACATCACAGTGGACTAGAAGCGGTATCCGCCACCCAGGTTCCATGCGTGAACATTGTCTTTTGTACCATCCACACCAGAGATATCTGTATATACCTGGTACTCGGCACGCAACATCCAGTTATTATCAAGGTCATACTTAAAGCCTGCACCTAAATAGGGTTTTGTGCTGTTCTTACTATCCACTCCCACATTTTGAACAGTTCCGCTATTACTAAGGTCATATCTGGCCATACCCAACCGACCAAAGAGACCAAAGCGATCGGCAAGTGGCAATGTTCCCAACGCACTGATCGTCCATGCACTGGCGTCTTGCTTGGCACTTACATTATTGTCATCGGCATTAAACAGAGTTCCAAAGCTGGTATAACCAATCTCGGCGGCGATATTATTGCCAAACTCATAACCGACCTCACCACGCAGCGTGGTATCAGAGCTATCGCAGTTAACGATGTTATCGCAGTATTTGCGCGCTTCTGCTTTGCCTACATCCAGCCCTAGATAAAAACCTGCGCCCTCAGCCTGAACAACATTTGTACTCAATGCGCCCACTAGCGCGATACATAATGAGGTAGCTTTTGTTTTGTTATTTAACATGGCAATTCCTTTTTAATGAAGGTTGGGAGAGTCATGGCAACCTAAAGAGATGGCCGTGGATCAAGAATAAGTTTGCCGGGAAAATTGGTCTGTGCGCTGTATAACATAGCGAAATAAAAACTGCGGGTGTGTGCTGATATCAGGCTGAGAAGACGATATAAAAGTCGCAAATACACAACTACAGGGGGGTGATAAAACTTCCAGATATTGACTATAAAATTGAGAATCATGTGCAATAAATGATTCACAAAAAACAGCTCACACTGTATATATCGCAGATCTTGCTATTCGGACCGGGAAAATAAAAACGGTATTAATACAACAGTATTGAGCAGGATGATTACAACACCCCCATCCTGCTCAGCAGTTCACTCTGCACAAGTCAATAAAACTTACTACTTGACCCCTTGGCTGCGTAGATACTCGTCATAACTACCGCTGAAGTTGGTCACACCATATGGTGTCAATTCGATGATTCGTGTTGCCAGTGAGGAGACAAACTCGCGGTCATGGCTGACGAAGATGAGTGTGCCAGGGTAGTTCTCCAGCGCCAGATTGAGTGACTCAATCGACTCCATATCAAGATGGTTGGTCGGCTCGTCCATCACCAGAATATTGGGACGTTGCAACATCAGCTTGCCAAACAGCATACGTCCCTCTTCCCCCCCGGAGATCACCTTGACCGACTTGCCTGTCTCATCGGAGGAGAACAACAGTCGGCCGAGGATAGCGCGGATCGCCATGTCATCATCACCGGGACGACGCCACTGGCTCATCCACTCAAACAGTGTCATATCCTGGGCAAACTCTGAGGCGTGATCCTGGGCAAAATAACCGATGTTGCAGTTTTCTGACCACTTTACACTACCGCTGGTAGGCACCATGTTGTCACCCACCACTGCTCGCAACAGCGTGGTTTTACCGATGCCGTTGGGGCCGATGATAGCAACACGCTCACCTACTTCGATCATCAGGTTAAGATTTTTGAAGAGTGGTTTGTCATCATAGCTTTTGCTCAGCCCCTCCACCTCCAGCGCCAGACGGTAGAGTTTTTTCTCCTGTTCAAAACGGATGTAGGGATTCACACGGCTTGATGGTTTAACCTCATCCAGCTGGATTTTATCGATCTGACGCGCACGTGAGGTGGCCTGTTTGGCCTTGGAGGCGTTGGCAGAGAAACGGCTGACGAAGTTCTGTAGCTCGGAGATCTGCGCCTTTTTCTTGGCGTTCTCAGAGAGCAGGCGCTCACGCACCTGGGTGGCTGCCATCATGTAGTCGTCATAGGTGCCGGGGTAGAGACGCAGCTCGCCGTAGTCAAGATCGGCCATGTGGGTACAGACGCTGTTCAGAAAATGACGATCATGAGAGATGATGATCATGGTGCTGTTGCGCTCATTGAGCACTGTTTCAAGCCAGCGGATGGTATTGATATCAAGATTGTTGGTCGGCTCATCGAGCAGCATGATATCAGGATCGGCAAACAGCGCCTGGGCCAGCAGCACACGCAACTTCCAACCGGGTGCCACCGCGCTCATCAGACCAAGGTGCTGCTCAATAGGTATGCCAACCCCCAGCAGCAATTCGCCTGCACGTGATTCAGCGGTATAACCATCCATCTCGGCAAACTCCACCTCCAGCTCCGCCACCCGCATACCGTCCTCTTCACTCATATCCGGCAGCGAATAGATGCGGTCACGCTCCTGCTTCACCCGCCACAGTTCGGTGTGGCCCATGATGACGGTGTCGATCGGTGTGAACTCTTCAAAGGCAAACTGCTCCTGCCGCAACTTGCCGACCCGCTGGTTAACATCCACCGAGACGTTGCCAGCCGTTGGCACCAGATCACCACCCAAAATTTTCATGAAGGTTGACTTGCCACAGCCGTTGGCGCCGATCAGGCCGTAGCGATTACCGCCGCCAAACTTGACCGAGATGTTTTCAAAGAGTGGCTTGGCACCAAACTGCATGGTGATATTGGCTGTTGTGATCACGGGAGTGTCCTGGAATTAAGGTCAAAAGTGGCGCACATTATCGCACAGAATGGGCGGCAACCCTGCGCCTTTGAGGTGGGAAAATTAAAAGCTGGGAGCCATTTCAATCATCTGTGACCCGGCCACGCCCGGCCTTTATCTGCCCCTGGCGCTTTTTGCCCTCCAGCCGCCGTGTCTTGGAGGCGCGGGTTGGCTGGGTGGCCCGGCGGGTACGCTGGACCTCGGCAGCACTCTTGATCAACTCCTGAAGTCGTTGCAACGCCTCTTCGCGGTTTTTCTCCTGAGAGCGAAATTGCTGCGCCTTGATGATGATCACACCCTCTTTGGTGATGCGCTGGTCGCGCAGGTTCAGCAAGCGCTCCTTATAGAAATCGGGCAGCGACGAAGCGTTAATGTCAAAACGCAGATGAATCGCGGATGAGACCTTGTTGACGTTCTGGCCGCCACTGCCCTGGGCACGGATGGCGCTGATCTCGATCTCGTTATCGGGGATGGAGACGTTGTTGGAGATCATCAGCATGCGGCTGCCTCTATATTAATATACAACCACTATTGACGTAGGGTGTGCTGTGCGCACATTGCCGTCCTCCAACAGTGTCCGTGCGCACAGCGCACCCTACGCTGGTTTGAACCACGCCAACTGCTCATGCAGCTTTACTACCTCACCGATGATCAGCAGTGTTGGCGCGTGAATCTCATTGTCAGCCACGATCTGATGGAGTGTGGTGACGGTGCCGGTATAGACCCGCTGCTGCTGCGTGGTGCCCTGCTGCACCAGCGCGGCGGGCATATCGGCGCTCATACCATGGGCGATCAGCTGTTGGCAGATGATGTCGAGCCCGGCCAACCCCATGTAGACCACCACGGTCTGGCGCGGCTGCACCAGCGTCTGCCACTCCAGATCCACAGTGCCATCCTTGAGCTGGCCGGTGACAAAGATAACCGACTGGGCGTAGTCGCGATGGGTGAGCGGAATGCCGGCATAGCTGGCGCAGCCGGTCGCCGCCGTCACACCCGGCACCACCTGAAAGGGGATCCCCTCCGCCGCCAGGCCGGCAATCTCTTCACCGCCGCGGCCAAAGATAAAGGGATCACCACCCTTCAGACGTAATACCCGTTTACCCTGTTTGGCCAGCTCGATCAGCTGCTGATTGATATCCTCTTGCCGCACGGCGTGGAAGGCGCGCTTTTTACCGACGTAGATCTGTTCCGCCTCGCGCCGTACCAGATCGAGAATCTGCGGCGAGACCAGACGATCATAGAGCACCACATCGGCCTGCTGCATCAGCCGCAGGGCGCGAAAGGTGAGCAGATCGGGATCACCGGGACCGGCGCCCACCAGATAGACCTCGCCCTTGGCAAGGCCATCAACATCGGCGTGATCGATGGCGTGTTGCAACGCCGCCTCCGCCTCTTGCCACTTATTGGCATAGGCCAGTTCGGCGACACTGCCTTGCAGCTGCTCTTCCCAAAAACGACGCCGCTGATCAAAACTTTTGAAATGGTTTTTCACCGGCCCACGGAAACGTCCCGCCAATTCTGCCAGACGACCATAAGCAGCCGGAATCAACGTCTCCAACCGGGCACGCAACAACCGCCCCAACACCGGCGAGGCTCCACCAGTGGAGACCGCGACGATAACAGGCGAGCGGTCGATGATCGACGGCAGGATAAAGGTACAAAGCTCAGGGTGATCCACCACATTCACTGGCAGCCCTAACCGCTTGGCATCATTTGATATTGTGGCATTAAGCGCACCGTCGTTGGTTGCTGCGATCACCAGCGCGCAACCGGCCAGCTGTTGCTGTTCATAGGTCGTTTTAAGCTGACTGATCACCCCGTCATCAAGCTGTTGTTGTAATACGGTGCACAGCTCAGGCGCCACCACCACCACGCTGGCCTGCGCCCGCAACAGCAGGCTCACCTTACGTGCTGCAATCTCACCACCGCCAACAACAAGTACCGGGCGTTTTTTGATGTCTATGAAAATCGGTAGGTAATCCATGACGCAGTCCTGTCAGAAGGGGGCAGTTCACCCCTCACGAATGAGGGGGGATAAATGAATCTATTAACGAATAGCCGTCACACCGCCCATATAAGGCAGCAATGCATCAGGCACTGTCACCGAACCATCGGCCTGCTGATAGTTTTCCAGTATCGCTACCAGCGTACGGCCGACTGCCAGGCCGGAACCATTTACCGTATGCACCAGCTCCGGTTTGCCGGTCTCGGGGTTACGCCAGCGTGCCTGCAGACGGCGTGCCTGGAAATCCCCGAAGTTACTACACGACGAAATCTCGCGATACTTCTGCTGCCCCGGCAACCATACCTCAAGGTCATAGGTCTTGGCGCTGGAGAAACCGATGTCGCCGCTGCATAACGCCATCACACGATAAGGAAGATTAAGCTTCTGCAACACTGTCTCAGCATGGCCCGTCAGCGCTTCGAGCGCCTGATATGAATCCTGTTCCCGCACGATCTGTACCAGCTCCACCTTTTCAAACTGGTGCTGACGAATCATGCCACGGGTATCACGGCCATAAGAACCGGCCTCGCTACGGAAGCACGGCGTGTGGCAGACAAACTTGCGTGGCATCTGCGCGTCATCAACAATCACATCGCGGACAATGTTGGTGACTGGCACCTCGGCGGTGGGGATCAGGTAGTACTCCTGCTCACCCTGAAGCTTGAAGAGATCCTCGGCAAACTTGGGCAGCTGGCCGGTACCACGCAGTGACTCTTTGTTGACCAGATAGGGGACGTAGGTCTCGGTATAGCCGTGTTCGCCGCTGTGCAGATCGAGCATGAACTGGATCAGTGCACGGTGCATACGCGCCAGCGAACCACTCACCACCGCAAAACGCGAGCCGGTGATCTTGGCTGCGGTATCAAAATCGAGCAGCCCGGATGCCTCGCCCACATCCA
The DNA here is from genome assembly GCA_031416075.1 of Tenderia sp. (SeqCode). GTDB lineage: Bacteria > Pseudomonadota > Gammaproteobacteria > Tenderiales > Tenderiaceae > JAKFXL01. Next base: position 94,285 of record JANOSY010000031.1, read on the forward strand.
CATGGTCCTTAGGCTCAAAGTCGAACTGCCGTGGTGTACCCCAGCGGCGCAGCTCGACGTTCTCCTCTTCTGATCTCCCCACAGGTGTTGATTCATGCGGAATATTGGGCACGCTCAACAGGATCTCTTCCATCGCCTGCTGAATATCATTAAGGGACTGCTCGGCTGCCTTGAGCTCATCACCGAGCTGGCCAACAGCCGCCATCAGCGGCGCCACATCCTCGCCCTTGGCCTTGGCCTGACCGATGGATTTGGAACGGCTGTTACGTTCAGATTGCAACTCCTGGGTGCGCATCTGCACCGCTTTGCGCTGCGTCTCCAGCGCCTCCAGATTGGCAACATCCAGCACAAAGCCGCGTGTTGCCAACTTGGCGGCAGTCTCATGCAATTCATTTCTGATCAGGCGTGGGTCGAGCATTTTTTTTACCTTTCTTTTATTCATTTAATTCAATTTCTTAGAGTTACTATATAACTTAACGAATTAGACTCAAAGCTATGCCAGTCATGGGTATGTTATATCTGCCTGCCCACAACCACCCCCAGCCAGCAGCCACCCACACAGAGCAACAGGCTCAACACCATATTACTAACAGCCTTGAGATGCTCCCCCGTGTCGATCAGCGCCAACGTCTCAATCGAAAAGGTAGAAAAGGTGGTAAAACCGCCCAGCACCCCAAGCAAAATGGCCGCCCGCCATTCTGGTCCCAGGCTCATGCGCTCAATCAGCACCACGGTCAACAACCCCATCAGCAGGGAGCCTACAACATTGACCGCCAGTGTGCCGTAGGGAAAACCACGCCCGGCGATGGAGTAGACCCAGCTGGACATCAGGAAGCGCAACACCGAGCCAACAGCGCCACCAGCGGCGATGGCGAGCAGTTGGTTCATGATGAGCTGTTGCCCCCTTTTGCCCGCGCCTGCCTATCCAACTCACGCAAGTGGCTCAGCTTATCGGCAATCTTATTCTCAAGTCCACGCGGTACTGGGTTGTAGTAGCACCGCTCACCCATCGCTTCAGGAAAGTAGTTTTCACCGGCGGCATAGGCATCGGGTTCATCATGGGCGTAGCGGTAGCTCTTGCCGTAACCGAGCTCTTTCATCAGTTTAGTGGGCGCGTTGCGCAGATGCACTGGCACTTCATAGGAGCCATGTTTTTTGATCTCGGCCATGGCTGCATTGAAGGCGGCATAAACGGCATTGCTCTTCGGTGCAGAGGCGAGATAGATCACTGCTTGGGCGATGGCCAGCTCCCCTTCAGGACTGCCAAGCCGCTCCTGTACATCCCAGGCGTTGAGCGCCACTTCAAGCGCCCGTGGGTCGGCATTACCGATCTCCTCGCTGGCCATGCGCACCACCCGTCTGGCGATGTAGAGTGGATCACAACCGCCGTCGATCATGCGCACAAACCAGTAGAGCGCGGCGTCGGGGCTGGAGCCACGCACCGACTTGTGCAGCGCTGAGATTTGATCGTAAAAGGCCTCACCGCCTTTATCGAAACGGCGTGGCGCGCCACCGCTGAGGATTTCATTGATCAGCTCTTCACCAATCACGTCACCCTCCTCCCCCGGCTGCGCCAGATCGGCGGCGATCTCTAAAAAATTGAGGGCGCGGCGGGCATCGCCGTCAGCCACTTCGGCCAGACGGTCACGCAGCACTTCAGCCATTAACAATGGTTTACCGATACCGCGTTCGTGATCACTCAGGGCACGGTCGATGATCTGACGAATCTCCTCAACACTCAGACTGCGCAGCACATAGACACGGGCCCGCGACAGCAGCGCGTTGTTGAGTTCAAACGAGGGATTTTCGGTGGTGGCGCCAATAAAGGTGAAGGTGCCATCTTCAACGTAAGGGAGAAAGGCATCCTGCTGCGCCTTATTGAAGCGGTGTACCTCGTCGACAAACAGCACTGTTGAACGTCGCTCAACATCGCGGGCGTACTGCGCCTGTTCAACGGCGGCACGGATCTCCTTTACCCCACCCAGCACGGCGGAGATACTGAGAAACTGGGCATGGGCGCGATGGGCCAGCAATCTTGCCAGGGTAGTCTTGCCGGTGCCGGGCGGCCCCCAGAAGATCATGGAGTGGATGCGGTCGGCCTCAATCGCCTGCCGCAACGGTTTGCCCGGTCCTAATAGATGGCCCTGGCCTACATACTCGGCCAGTGTTTGCGGACGCATGCGGTCGGCCAGTGGTTTCCACACTGGCGCACGGCCCTCATCCAGCAGGTCCCGCATTATTTCTTGGTCGTCTCGTCGATCACATCCACCCCCTTAGGAATGGTGAATGCAAAGGTATCGGCAGCGACGCTGCTATTGGTCTGTACGTTATCAAACTGAATGTCAGTCTGCTGACCAAAACCATCTTTAATCTCAAGACGATGGAGCTGTTTCTGTTTAAGCCCGAGCAGGATGTTTTCAAAGCCGCTCTCTTTGGCCTTGGGTGTCAGCTCAAACCACTGCAAACCGTCGTTGCGCTGCACCGTGCGGATCTTGAACTCACTCTCCAACTTGCTGCTATTACTGAGCAGTGATGCGGGCGAACCGGCCAGTGCCTGATCCTGAGATTTAACGGTTACCTGTTCAAGATCAACATCATAGAGCCAGACCTTTTTGCCGTCGGCCACGATTTCCTGCTCATAAGGGGCCTGGTAGTTCCAGCGGAACTTGCCAGGGCGTTGAATCACCAGACGACCCCGCATCTGCTGCTGCACATTGCGCTGCTGATCCAAAATCTCCTGGGTAAAATCAGCCTTCAGGGTTTTATAGCTGAACAGCGCCTTCAGCTCGGCCTCACCTTCGGCATGGACCAGCGGCGCAGCCATTAATAGAGACGCGGCCATCGTAAAACGGATAAATAACTTTTTCAGAGACATACAAATACCTATGTAAAATCGATCAAGCCGCAAGGGCAAAACGCCCCTGACCCTTGCACATCACTAATGGAACAACCATTACACCCTCCCAGCCCTGGGCAAAATAGTCTTCACGTAATCGTCCGTCGCATCAAAAACTGGTTCAACCTGATTAAACTTCATCATCAGAGGAATCACCTTCGTACGTACCCCCATGCCACGAGAATCGACATAGGCGTAATCACGAAGGATATCCATAATTAACGTATTTCGTGGCGATCGCTGCCCTGCGATCATCTTGCTAATAGTCATAGAGTTTTGAAATTTTCCGGGGCTAATAACTTCTAACCGGTCCGAGTAATTGGTTACTTCTATGTCTACCGCCCTAGTCCAGTCACGATGCGCCAGAGCATTGACGACCGTTTCGCGAACCGCTTCCCAAGGATAAAACTCTATCTTTTCTCGGCGCATGTGTTCGTCAATGCTAGCCGCCTCTAGTGTAATAAAAGGAGCTATGGCTGCCGCGAACTTTTCGATCAGGCCTTCATCGACCAACTGTTTCCCCCCAGTCTCGTTGATTTTCCATCTCCCAACGAGCGGCGCATCCAGCACTATATCCAGCAAAGCTTGGTACTCTTTTTCTGCCCCGGCAAAGGCCATTACGCGCAATCCTGCTTGCCGAAGAAATCGCCGTGGATTGATTCCGAAACAGATCAATCCGGCTACTGAGCAAACTGTATTCCCGAGCCCATCGGAAGCCATCAGGCCAAGGCCCAATAAACGTTCCTCCCATACTGAGTCTAGCGTGGGAACATCAGGGTCGTTTATTATGTTCGATAGGTAATAGTGCAGTCTCTCCAGGTCAAGATCAGCCAAAGAGGTCCCCGCCACAGGAAGGACTTCAACATGTAGTAGTCCTCCGCTTTCAAAAAGCCGCAACTGTTGTTCTCGGGAAGCCAGTTCTGAACGATTCCCCATGCGGATGTAAATCTCTTCGCGATTGTTATGTTTCAACATGTAAGGTTTGGAAATGCCGGACGCAATCGTAATAACAGCAACTTGGTGCTGATCATCAATCTTTATCTCCTCATAAAAGGGGATAATTTGAGGAAAGATTTTGTCACGAAATACATTCAGAACCCATTCCTGGGTATTCTTTTGTTGGAGCCCTGATATTGTTCCATCATCCTCAACGCCGAGGATCAACCTGCCACCTTGAAGGTTTGCCAAGGCTACTATTTCTTTGGCTAACTGTTCTGGACGAATATCGTCACGTTTGAATTCCACCCCGGAATTTTCACCGTTAGCGATGATTTCCAATAATTCAGCTTTTAACATGGTTGGCCTCAGTATCCGTATTTGGCTTTACGCTGATTGAAGGCAGTCTTTCCGCCTTCAAGAATATTGGCGGCTTTATCCCGGATTTGTGTTACATCAATGGCGCCTTGCGATTCCGCAGGCATTTTCGATTGACCCTCTTGCACCTCAAAAACACCGATCCATTCGGCATCACCAAACACCGGTATATTTGCGTTGTGCGTTGCAAAGATGAATTGGCGGGCTATTTTTGCCGACCTTAATTCCGTCACAATGCGATCCGCAATAAAGGCGTTATCCAGATTATCTTCTGGCTGATCCATAAGCAATGGATCAAGATTCTGCAGCAGCAGAAGATGCAAAATCGCTGTGCATTGCTGGCCGGTGGATAACCTATCCAGCGGCCTAAAAGTTTCCGCACCCTCATGCGCTGTGTTCAACTCAATACTGATCAAGTCAGGCAATTCAATCTCTTCCAGCTTAAGAAGCTGTTCGGTTGTGAGGCGTAACAGAGCATTCTCTACTGTAGATGTCATTCCCCATTTTTTGAAATCCAACGACACAAGGGCAGCATCAAAAGTTTCCTCACTGTCGTCACGCCTGGCATCGGCGTATTGCCGCACCATTTCAGCCAGTTTAACCGGCGAAAAATCGTCTGCTTCATGCACCCAGGCAAGCCTGGCTTCGCCAACGTTCTCCAGTTTGCAGCCCAACAGGAATTGAATCACTGGCGCGCGATCAGCTTCAGGTTTAACCGTCAATTTCAGTTTGCTTGAAAGTCGTTTATTCAAACGCTTCAGTGATCGCTCAAACTGTGCTGATCTATCCGCACGGATGGATGATAAATCATCAAGGATGGCTCTGCGTTGCCTGGATAGCTCGGTTACAACCTTGGTGCGGTTATCAATCATCGTTTTCTTTGGCCGAATTCGCTCAATTTCTTTTAACAAGCGCTGGAACTCAAGACCAATTTCCTTACCCGTTTTTCCTTCAGAGGCTGGCAACTCCTTGAAAGTTTTTTCCAATACCGACTCTTCTTGTTGTATCGCCGCATCCAGTGCCTGAGCGTGTGATGCCATCGTGGCTTTCGCAGTGGCATATTTTTGTTGCCACTGACTCAGCAGTGCTTCGGCATCCCCACGGAGCGCATCCAATGTTGCACGCATCTTGCGCAGGTTTTCGGCATGGGGAAGATGGCCAATGGCTGCGTCACTCAGGAATACGGTATCGGGCAGGCTGTCGCGCACAGCCTGGAAAGCCGTATCAAGATTTGGGCCTTCTTCTTCTATCGCCCTTTTCTGTAGGCGCTTTTCTGTCTCCAGTAGCGGCACTATTTTAAGTTTATCTTCCAGCCCGAGTACTTTCAATTGGCCTACCTGTTCTTCCAGTTTCGGAAGAAGTGCGACCTCATCTTCAATGGATGCCACAGCAGCTTGTGCTTCGATCAACTTCTTTCTGTTCTCTGCCAGCTTACTTAACGACTCCTGAATACGCGCCTCGCCGTCCTGTTGTCCAGCGTCCAGAAACCGGGTCAACAATTGCCGCTGACTGGTTTTGTCTTGGGCAATTTCGTATATCTCGTTCTGCCCGTAGATTTCAATTCCGGGCAACAGGTCAATCGGCGTAAATGTCGATAAGTTCCCGTTCTCATCCTTCACACTGGTACTTTCACCATAACGCCGCGCAACCGTAAAACTTTTGCCATTCATTCGAGAGGAACGGATCACCAGCTCTATTCGGCCCTTGGATGGTTTGCCCAGATTTTCTTTGACGATTTCATCATGTTTTTTTTGTGCATCTTTGCCTATGGGTTTCAGTTGCAAGGCGTAGCGGATGCACTCAAGTAGTGTCGATTTCCCTGTTCCTCGTCCACCAATCACTGCATTCAGATGTTCGGAAAATTCAATTTGAACGCCATCCAGATACCCGTCCGTGATTCTCAGGCTTTCGATGCGGGAATAGTATTTCTCGGTAACGTCAGTGTTCAAACGCACCCGTGATTCAGGGTCTTGAAATGCCAGCTTGAAAGACTCAAAACAGGGCCGGGTCATTTTGATCAAGCAGGATGCTTTTGGGTTTGTTAGCGTTTCTGGTTGTTCCACATCCTTGGCATTGATAATGGCAACCGGCTGCTCGCGCTTGTATTCCGGCGTCTTGTTTTGGAGGATTTGTTGATAGCCATAGCCTTCTCCGTTTGTCAGGTCGTCAAGTGTGCCGGGTATCTGAGCGGCCTTTAGCAAGGGATTTTGCCAGACATGGTTAAGTTTTTGATACAGGACGCCATTGTCATCCGTGCAGTGAGCCGCAAAAGCAAATCCACCAAGCTCTTCAACCTTTGCAAGTAGATCCTTTCCGCTGAAATTTGAAGGCCAAACACCATTGGCGGGATTGGTCAAACCTAGCGCGCCTAAAAAACGGTTGAGTTGATCTATTGACGTATTTTCTGGGAAAAGGCACACAAAGTGCGCTTTTTCGGTAGAGGCTATCTCGAAGCCGGGAAACACCAGGATGTCATGTTTATTCATCAGAGACCGGATGGCCTCCACTCCATCCACATTGCCGTGATTCGCCAAGCCGATGACCTTGATCTCGTGTTCCTTGGCTATGCGCACCAGCTCTTGGTTGTACTGCTCTTCCGTCATTCCGTGATCACCACCACGATAGGCGATGTAACCCGCTGGGTTAACTTGTAGAGCGCACTTCCAGAATCTGGCTTTGGTGTATTGCTCAGACATCAAACGCCTTCCCTTTTATATTTATTCTCGTGAATAACATGGCTTCAGCGGATTTAAAAAAATGCCCACACTCAATCCTTGGGAGGGGGGGGAGCCAGCACTTCACGGTTGCCGTTGGACTGCATCGGGCTGACGACGCCGGCGCGTTCCATATCTTCCACCATGCGGGCGGCGCGATTGTAGCCGATTTTAAGGCGGCGCTGAATGCCAGAGACCGAGGCGCGGCGCGATTCAGTGACGATCCTGACCGCTTGATCATAAAGCTCGTCGGCCTCATCGCTGCCGTCAAAACCACCGCCCATGCCATCACCATCGGTACTTGGGCCATCGAGGATCTCGTCGATGTATTCCGGGGTACCGAGCTGTTTCAGTGCATCGACCACCTTATGTACCTCATGGTCGGCTACAAAGGCACCGTGTACCCGTGTCGGCACATTGGTGCCGGAGGGTTGATAGAGCATGTCACCGTGGCCAAGCAACGACTCGGCGCCACTCTGGTCGAGGATGGTACGTGAGTCGATCTTCGATGAGACCTGAAAGGCGATACGGGTCGGGATATTGGCCTTGATCAGACCGGTGAGTACATCAACCGAGGGGCGCTGTGTGGCCAATACCAGATGGATGCCGGAGGCACGGGCCTTCTGCGCCAGGCGGGCAATCAGCTCTTCCACCTTTTTGCCCACCACCATCATCATGTCCGCCAACTCATCCACAATCACCACAATGTGTGGCAGCGGCTCCAGCGGCGGACGGATCTCGTCCGGTGACATCATCTCAATAAAGGGATCGCGGATCGGCTCGTCACTCTCCAGCGCCTCTTTTATCTTTTTGTTGTAGCTGCTCAGGTTTCTCACCCCCACATAGGCCATCAGCCGGTAGCGACGATCCATCTCCACCACACACCAGCGCAGGGCATTGGCGGCGTTTTTCATATCGGTGACAACCGGCGTCAACAGATGGGGAATCCCCTCATATATAGAGAGTTCCAGCATCTTGGGGTCGATCATGATCATGCGTACCTCTTCGGCGGTGGCCTTGTAGAGCATGCTCAGGATCATGGCGTTGATACCGACCGACTTACCGGAACCGGTGGTACCGGCCACCAGCAGATGGGGCATTTTGGCCAGGTCGGCCACCAGCGGCTGACCGGAGATATCCTTGCCCAGCGCCAGGGTGAGGGGCGATAGCGCATCGTCATACTGCTTTGATTGCAGGATCTCGCTCAGACGTACCGTCTCACGATGTTCGTTGGGGATCTCCAGACCCACCGTAGTTTTGCCAGGGATGATCTCCACCACCCGCACACTGATAGCCGAGAGTGAACGGGCCAGATCTTTTGAGAGATTGCTGATCTGGCTGACCTTAACACCTACACCAGGCTGCATCTCAAAACGGGTAATAACCGGGCCGGGGTGAACCTCCACCACTTCAACCTCGATACCAAAATCCTTAAATTTAATCTCCACCAGACGTGAGAGTGCCTCCAACGCCTCCACCGAAAAACCTTTGCCGGTATGTACCGCCCGATCCAGTAGCGCCAGGGGTGGTAACCCCCGCCTCTTATCTTCGTCGGTCAAAAAGAGTGGCTGCTGACGCTCCTGCTCTACACGTTTACTCACCTCAACCTTTTTGATCACCGGTTCGATGCGTGGTGGCAACCGTTTTTCCTGCTTTTTAGTCTCTGTCTGCAAGGCTACCGCACGTTCATGGCGCATCTGGCGCGCCGCCAGCCACTCACGCAGCCCACCAAACCAGCTGCGTACCAGAGCCGCAAACTCCAGACTCCAGCGCCCGGTCACATCCATCAGCCACAACCAGGAGAGACCGGTAAAGAGTGTCACACCCGTCAGGAAAAGCGCCAGCATAAACAGCGTCGCCCCCACAAAACTGAACGGTTCTTCCAGAGAGTCGCTCACCACCCCCCCCAGAATCCCCCCCGGCGTCAGTGGCAATCCCAGCGGGGCCTGAAAATGGAGTGCGGCCAATCCACACCCGGCCATGACAGTCAGCACAAAACCACCAAACCTCAGTACAAACTCTGTGGAGGTGACCGTCTCTTCCGACTTACGATCATGAAATATCAACCAGCCGCTGTAAGCGACCATAATAGGTATTAGATAAGAGAAGTACCCAAACAGATGCAATCCTACATCCGCAAACCAAGCCCCCACCACACCGCCGCTGTTGGCAATCTCATTGACATGACCACTGTGTGACCAGCCTGGATCGGTCGGTTCATAACTGCCCAACGAAATCATCAGGTAGAGCGCTACTGCGCCAAACAGGAATAGCGCCCCTTCACGTAAACCGCGCATCCCTTTAACCAAGCGCGCTGGACGTCCCAATCCACCCGCTGCATCCTTTTTTCGTCTTGCCTGTGCCAAGTGTGTCCCGTACCTTTTTTCAGAAACAAAAAACTTACATATCAGCGCATTATACCCGCATCAGCGGTGAATGCTCACTACTGGCTTTACATCATAAAGGGCAGGACAATAGCAGAGGGGGTCCGTTGCAATCACCTTTATCCCGCACACAATACCTTGTTATTGCTAAACGTCCGAACATTAACACCCCATAATGTTCCACACCCCTCTCCCTCTTTACCCAACCATTAACATCACCTATGATGGGACAACCCGTTTTTAGAGTGCGTGTCAGACACTATATATAGTGTCTGACACGCACCAGAAACACTGGATATACTGCATCATACCTTAACAAGGAATACCGGAAATCATCATGAGCACAAACAAACACTGCCGTCTGCTTATTCTGGGCTCTGGCCCTGCTGGTTACACCGCTGCCATTTATGCCGCCCGCGCCAACCTCAAACCCGTCATGATCACCGGGATGGAACAGGGTGGTCAGCTCACCACCACCACCGAGGTCGATAATTGGCCCGGCGATGTTGAAGGCCTACAAGGGCCGGACCTGATGGTGCGTATGCAAAAACATGCCGAACGCTTTGATACCGAGATCATCTTTGATCACATCAACGAGACAGATTTGAGCAAGCGCCCCTTCACCCTCAAGGGTGATGCTGGCACCTACACCTGCGATGCACTCATCATCGCCACCGGTGCCTCGGCCAAATACCTGGGATTAGAGTCTGAAGAGGCGTTTAAGGGCAAAGGTGTCTCCGGTTGTGCCACCTGCGACGGTTTTTTCTATCGTGGTCAGCCAGTGATGGTCATCGGCGGCGGCAATACGGCTGTAGAAGAGGCGCTTTACCTCTCCAACATCGCCTCCCATGTGACCATTGTTCATCGTCGTGAAAAATTCAGCTCCGAGAAGATTCTGGCCGACAAACTCATCGAGAAATCCAAGAGTGGCAATGTCACAATCGAATGGAATCAAAATCTCGATGAGGTATTGGGCGACAAGATGGGCGTCACTGGCGTGCGACTCAAATCCAACGATGGCAAGACCAAAGAGCTCAAGACCCAAGGGGTCTTTATCGCCATTGGCCACAAACCCAATACCGCCATTTTTGGCGACCAGCTAGAGATGAACAACGGCTACCTTAAGGTCAAAGGTGGCGGTGATGGCAATGCAACTGCCACCAGCATTCCCGGCGTATTTGCGGCAGGTGACGTTGCCGATCAGATCTACCGCCAAGCGATTACCTCAGCGGGGGCCGGCTGTATGGCGGCACTCGATGCAGACCATTTTCTGGATAATGAACCTGCATAACTGATACGGTGAATGGAGGGGGCGCATATCGCCCCCCTCGATTCGTGGATAGACCATGACAATATGGTGACCGCCTTATGATTTTAAGCAGAGACGAAAAACGGGCCTTTATGCGGATGAATATTGAGTCGGAGGTCAGCTTTAGCCGTTCCGGCTCAAACCAGACCTACACCGGCCAAAGCATCGATCTCAGTGCATCCGGCATGCGCTTTACCACCCAGATGCCGATCGCGGTTGGTGAAACGCTGGCGGTACTTGTCAATCCCGGGGTCTCTATTACCCCTCCTCTGGCGGTCACCCTCTCTGTGATGCGTGTTATCGAGGATGGGGATGGACAATACGATGTGGCCGGCCTGACCCAACCAGGTTAAACATGTAGGGTAGATAGATACCAGCAACAGGGGCTTGTCTGCTGTTCTGCCCACCCCTAACCCTAGTGATGTAAAGAGCCAACAATGCGCGGTCCCTTCTGGATAGATCAACGTGATACCACTTACATCTTCCCCCCCGTAGATCTGGCACTGGATGAGCCTGACGGCCTGCTCGCCGCAGGTGGAGACTTAACGCCGCGCCGTATCATCAACGCCTACCGCCAGGGGGTTTTTCCCTGGTACAGCAGCGATCAACCGATCCTCTGGTGGTCACCCAACCCCCGCTCCATATTAATCCCTGCACAACTGAAGGTTAGCCGCAGCCTACGCAAACAGCTTCGCAAACAGCCCTTCCGCATCACCATCGATCACTGTTTTAAAGAAGTGTTACAGCAGTGTGCAGCCCCCCGCAGCTATGCCGATGGCACCTGGATTACGGCTGAGATGCAAACCGCCTATTGTGAACTGCATGATCAGGGGGTTGCCCACTCGTTTGAGGCATGGCAAGGTGAGACCCTGGTGGGTGGGCTGTACGGGTTGGCGCTGGGCAAACTGTTTTTTGGTGAATCTATGTTCAGCCGTGCCACCGATGCCTCTAAAATTGCCTTTGTGTATGCTGTAAAACAGCTGGAGGCGTGGGGCTTTGCCTTGATTGACTGTCAGGTTGCCACTGAGCACCTCAAATCCTTTGGCGCAATCCAGGTACCACGTAACCGTTTTATAGAATATACATTGCAGCTAACCAGTCTTTCGCCTCATCCACTCCCCTGGCAGTTTGATGAGGGGTTTGACCCTCTCATAAACACAGGGCATAGCGATGACTAACCAGACGAATGAACAGACAATCCGTTGTTTTTCTTCCGTACCCTTTGCATGCAGCTATCTGCCCCAGCATGAAGCACGCAACCTGATCATTGACCCGGCAATCCCATTAACATCATCACTGTTAGGCACACTGCTGAACACTGGTTTTCGCCGCAGCGGCCAGCACCTCTATCGACCTGACTGCCAGCAGTGCCAAAGCTGCATCCCGGTGCGTCTGGAGAGCCGCCATTTTAAACCCAACAGGAGCCAACGCCGCAACTGGCGGCAAAACAGTGAGTTAATCCACCAGACTACCGTTGGTTTTAGTGACGAGCAGTTTGAACTGTATAAAAAATACCTCGATGCACACCATAGTGACAGCAATATGGCCAACCCGAGCATCAAAGAGTACATCGGCTTTTTAACCGCCAGTGGCGTTGATACCCGCTTCCATGAGTTTCGTTTAAAAGGCCAGCTGATAGCCGTGGCCGTTACCGACCACACACCACTCGGACTCTCCGCTGTGTATACCTTTTACCACCCCGATTTCCAGCAACGGGCACTCGGCACCTACGCCATCCTCTGGCAGATCCACCATGCTCAACAGCTCGAACTACCTTGGGTCTACTTAGGTTATTGGATTAAAGAGTGCGACAAGATGAGTTATAAAAACCATTTTCAGCCATCGCAGGGGTACCAACAAAATCGCTGGCACGACCTAACTCGTTAATATCAAATAAAAAACAGTACTATCCATCTTTATAAATCTAAATATTACAATCATTTCCACATCATGAATTGAGGTATCCGCCGGTAATGGTATGATCAAACCCGACACCGAGCCGCACTTTAATAACCACTGGAAGTACATTTTTTGGGTGTAACCACCAAAAATTGGCGTGACTATACTGGAGCTAAAAATGTATCCGATGAATTCCCTGCGCAATCCCCTCAACCTAATGGGTCTCTTTCTGATCGCTGCGCTACTGACGGCATGTAGCGGTGGCGGTGGCAGTTCAAAATCTCCGACGCCCACTCCGCCGCCCGCCAACACCGGTTCCTTACCCACACAACCCACACTTGCACTTGGTTACGGCACCAACCAATTCAACTTCACTTGGGGCGCAATAAGCAACGCCACCAATTACCAACTACTAGAAAATCCCGACGGTGCGTCGGGCTATACCCTGATAGGCGCTGACCTCACAACCACCGCTTATGACCACGCCATCGCCCTGCCGCAGCGGGTCAATGCCAGCTATCTGCTTAAGGCCTGCAACAGCGAAGGCTGCACCAGCTCGACAGAGGTTTTTGTAAGCGCCAGTGTGGTGGCAGCTATTGGTTACGTAAAGGCTTCAAACACGGGGGCAGGTGATACCTTTGGTTACGCAGTTGCCTTAAGCGGCGACGGCACTACCCTTGCCATCGGCGCCGCAGGCCCTAACCCCAGCAATACCCCCCCCATAGACAACCTGCTTCCTGGCGCGGGTGAAGATAGCAATGCTACCGGCATTGGTAGCGATCAGGCCAACAACAGCGCCAGCAGTGCCGGGGCGGTCTATCTCTTCAGCCGCAACAACGGTGCATGGGTACAGCAACAGTACATCAAGGCGACCAACGCCGAGAGCAACGACTATTTCGGCTGGTCACTGGCCCTGAGCAATGATGGCAATACCCTCGCGGTCGGTGCCCCGGGAGAGTCGAGCAACGCCATAGGTATTAATAATGGCGGTCAGGGCGACAACAGCGCCCTCCAGTCAGGTGCAGCCTACGTCTTCAACCGCGCTGGCAACACTTGGGCACAACAGAGCTACATCAAGGCATCAAATACCGGAGCGGGGGATTTCTTCGGTTGGTCACTCGCCTTGAGTGCCGACGGCAATACCCTGGCCGTTGGTGCCTATGGTGAAGACAGCAACGCCAAAGGCGTAGGCGGCAGCCAGAGCAATAACAGCCACAGTCTTGCCGGCGCGGCCTACATCTACACCCGCAATGCAGACACCTGGGCACAACAGGCCTATCTCAAAGCCTCCAATACAGATCTAGCGGCAAGCCCTCTAACTCCAGACGCAGGAGTCGACTATTTTGGCTGGTCACTCGATTTAAGCAGCGATGGCAATACCCTGGCTGTGGGTGCCTTTGGGGAAGATGGTGGTGCCACGGGGGTGAATAGCAACCAGAACAATAACGACGCCTACGACTCCGGCGCCGTTCACACCTTTAGCCGCGCTGACAACGTCTGGGCACCACAGGCCTACATCAAGGCATCCAATACCAACATCAGCGATAAATTTGGCATGTCTGTCAAACTCAGTGGCGACGGCACCACCCTCGCCGTCGGCGCCCCTAACGAGGATAGCAACGCCATCAACGTTGGTGGCAGCCAGAGCGATAATAGTGTCGCAGAGTCCGGCGCGGTCTACATCTTCAGCTACGACAGTGTGAATTGGGTACAGCAGGCCTATATCAAGGCCTCAAATACCGGCACGGGTGACTGGTTTGGCATGGCGACCGCCTTGAGCGAGGATGGCGATACCCTCGTCGTCGGCGCCCCCTACGAGGCCAGCAACGGCACCGGCATCAATGGTGATCCAAACAACAACAGCGCGACCTACTCCGGCGCCATCTACCGCTACAGCCGCAGCAATGATCTCTGGTCGTCCCCGCTCTATGCCAAGGCACCCAATGCCGAGGCTAACGACTCTTTTGGTCGTTCACTCGACCTGAACGCCGACGCCACCAGCATCGCAGTGAGTGCCCCTTATGAGTCCAGCAGCGCCACGGGCATAGGTGGCAATCAGAGTGACAACAGCGCAGCACGTGCTGGTGCGGTCTATATTTACTGAGTCTTACCTTTATCCGGCCTCGGCAACGGGGCCGGATAAAACCACACACTCCAGGCGCGTCAGCTATTCACCTCTCAGCACGACCAGAGTGGTTCGATATAGTCGATCAACAGCTGCACATCACAGGCACCACGAAACTCGTTTACATCCAATTTATAGGCGGCGTGCAGTTGCCGCACACCGCTTGGCCAGTCGTTATCATCGGTATTAAAGGCGATAGCGCCGATGGTGATGTCACTCCCTTCAGGTTTAAGCGTTAGCTTGAGATGGCGCTCCCCCACAATGCGGCGATTCACAATCTCAAACATGCCATCAAACAACGGTTCTGGGAAGCCTTGTCCCCATGGGCCGCCATGGCGCAACGTCTCGGCCAACTCTAAGGTGAAATCGGCGGGCGTTAACTCACCGTCACTCCAGAGTCTGCCGTGCAGATCATCACTATTAAGATGGCGACGCGCCTCCTTATCAAAGGCCACCACAAACTCCTCAAAACGGTTTTTATCGAGACCCAACCCAGCGGCCATGGCGTGGCCACCAAACTTCTGGATCAGACCTGGGTGGCGGGTCGCCACCGCATCCAGGGCATCACGGATATGAAAGCCAGGCACAGAACGAGCCGAGCCTTTGAGTGTATCCGCATCCGCCTCGGCAAAGGCGATCACCGGGCGGTGGTAACGATCCTTGATACGCGAAGCGAGGATGCCAATCACCCCTTGGTGCCAGTCCGGTTGAAAGATACACAGCCCGGTGGGCAGCGCCTCGGCATCGCCCAACTGCAAAGAGTCCAGATGGGCCAGGGCCTGACCCTGCATCTCTGTTTCAATAGAGCGACGTTCACGATTGAGTCCGTCCAGTGTCTTGGCCAACTGCTGCGCCTGACCATGATCATCCGTCAGCAGACAGTGAATACCGATGGCCATATCCTCCAGTCGTCCGGCGGCATTGAGGCGCGGCCCCACCACAAACCCCAGGTCAGAAGCCACCGCCCGCCCACGTGAACGACCCGCCACCTCCAGTAGCGCCGTGATGCCGGCACAGCACTGCCCCGCCCGAATCCGCGCCAGCCCCTGGGCCACCAGAATACGGTTGACCTGATCCAGCGGCACCACATCGGCCACCGTGCCAAGCGCCACCAGGTCGAGCAGCTGCGCCAGATTGGGCAGTGGCACCGCCCGCTGTTCAAACCAGCCCGCATCACGTAGAGCACCACGTAGCGCCATCATCACATAGAAGATAACCCCCACACCGGCCAACATCTTGCTGGGAAACTCACAACCGGGCTGATTGGGATTGACGATAGCATCGGCCAGCGGCAGCGTCGCGCCCGGCAGATGGTGGTCCGTCACCAGCACCTGAATACCGAGCTTTTTAGCTGTGGCCACCCCGTCAATACTGGCAATGCCGTTGTCCACGGTAACGATGAGATCAGGCTTCATCTTTGCCGCCACCGCCACGATCTCCGGCGTCAGGCCGTAACCGTACTCAAACCGATTCGGCACCAAAAACTGCACATCACGCGCCCCCATCAGACGCAACGCCCGCAGCGCCACGGCGGTACTGGTGGCACCATCACAATCAAAGTCACCCACCACCAGGATGCGTTGCCCCTGCTGCACGGCACGGGCAAGCAGCGCCACAGCAGCGTCGATTCCCTTCATGGCGCTAATAGGGTGCAAGCGGCCGAGACCACACTCCAGCTCATCAACAGACGCCACCCGGCGGCTAGCATAGAGCCGCGCCAGCACCGGCGGGAGATCAGGGAAGGTGACAGCCCAGTTATCGGGCAGCGGACGACGGAGGATTTTATGACTCACAGGTGACTACCCTTAAAATACACTTTCAACATCATCTCCTCTGCTTGCATACGTTTCTTCATGCAGCCTGGTTGAATTTTGCGCATGATCGCTAAAGATACCGGCTGAATGGACGGCGCCGCTGCCACCAGCGCCCCAGCTGTTTGCGGTTGAGCTGAAAATGGTGACCATCACTGATCAGGCTGATTTCACTCAGATCACCACTTTTCAGCGCTGCCAGCAGGGGCACAAACCAGCTCTGGTTTAGTTCCTGCACAACTCCTTGCCACTGCATCAGCTCTTCCGGCTGGTTATAGCGTTGGCGCATGCCGTCGATCACCACCAAGTGCTGCCCCGCTACGCTTGCCTGCTCCAGCCACTCTTCGCCGGTGGCTGGCAGGCTTGAGGTTTTCACCTGAAATAGGTGCGCCAGTCCGCGACTCAGCAGCTCATTGCTCCAGAGCTGATGCCATGGCGTGGTTGTAGTGTTGACTACGGGCAACTGGCCGCCGCCCCAGAACCAGAGGCTATTGATCTCCGGCAACCCCTGCTGACGGCGCTGCTGATTAACACTGCTGCCATAAAAGAGCATCTGCACCTCACTGAGCAGTCTATTCCAGTAGAGTCCCTCGGCCCCCTGTGGCAGGTGGGGATAGATGCCCTGCCCCACCACTGCCGACAAGGGCGTGGTGGTGATTTGTGGTGTACGTTCGACCCGCAGGTACCAGCGCTGATTGACCGGTGTTTCAAGTTGCAGACCATCGTCGCGACAGAGTTGGTTGAACTCATCACGCAGCTGCGCCATCTCTGCGCCGCTGACGTTAAGCTGGTGGTTGCCGGCCATGATCACCTGATCATGGCTCGGCTGCATGTGTACCGGATCGGCACGTAGCCAGTAGTGACCGTCCGCTGTGCCGCCATCAATCAACCGCGTTACCGCCGCCACCGGCCAATCCCCCATTGCGGCGTGGATGCCAAACAGGGTGAACAACCGCTGCTCGATACCACTATGTTCGCTGCGTTGTTGTTGGGCGCGGGCCAACAACAGCTCCAGCGCCGTCAAATCATCAAAGGGCATCTCTTTAAGCAGTGCCGTCAACTGCGCGGGTTCAGCGGCTGCGGCAAACAGACCGGGAATGTATAGAGTGATAGAAGGTTGCGGCATTGGCAGGTGATTGAGTGAAAGGGGGTACATGATAGTGCCTCAGCCACGCAGTGGCCACCGCAAATAAAAAAAGGGCTCCTACCCTGGCACCCCGAACAACTCCAAATATTCGACTACCGATTTATTACTAGCCAGCTTTCAACAGCCCCATCAGGTCCTGTGTGAGGTTGCCCGTTTGAGCGGCCAAGCCTTGGCCGCTGTTTGCACCAAACAGCGCACCCAACCCTTTTGCCAGCTGTGCGGCTTGGTCGGATGATTTGATCACCCCTTCACCACGCAGGTTGGTTTGCTGGTTTAGTACTTGGGCCGCTCGGCTTACCATTACATCGTCGTCATCACTGCCACTGCCTGCTGCGGCTGGTTGCTCTTTCTCTTGCCCTGACACCTGCCGCTGCGTCTCTGGCGGCAACGTTTTATTGCTGCCTATCAGCGCCGGGGAGTTGTTGGTGACTGGTGTGGCCATCTGATCTTGCTCCTATTGGTATGACATTTTCTTGACGAACAGAGGGGTTGATCGCCGCTTGATAACAACAGGAGCAAAGAGCGGGCCATCTCTGCTAGGCTTTGGCTTCAATCGACGTTTGAGACTCGATGTTCATATGCGCTACCACCCACAAATCCGCCACATCCCACGCCTGATAACGGTGTGGCTGCTGACCTGCACTGCCACAGCGCTGGCCGATGTGCCAGCCGCGCAGCAACATGAGGTGCAACATCTGCTGACGTTTATTGCTAAAAGTGATTGCACCTTGATGCGTAATGGCAAACCGCACACGGGGGAAGAGGCGTTGGTCCACATAGAGCGTAAATACGATTATTTGAGGAAGAAGATCACAACGACAGAAGGATTCATCGAACTTGCCGCCAGTTCTAGCAGCATGAGTGGCAGCGATTACCGGGTAAGGTGCCCAAGGCTACCAGAGACCAAAAGCAGAGAGTGGTTGATGCAGGAGCTGAGGCGTTACCGCCAACTGCCACCTAAAACCAACCCGCCGTAATGGTTAGAGATGCAGCCCACACTCCGCTTTGGGGGTGTCGATCCAACGGCCGCTGCGGTCATCGCCCGGCTTGGTGCAGTGTGTGCAGCCGATGGAGGAGTACCCCTCGGCTACTAATGGATGAAACGGCAGTTGGTGATCGCGGATGTAGGTATCACGCTGTTCTTTGGTGACGTCGATAAGGGGATAAAATTTGATGATACCGCCACGGTATTCAAAAACATCCAGCGATGAGCGATGCTCGGTCTGCCAGCGCATCAAGCCGGAGACCCACACCTTGAAGTTCTTCTTGATCTCCTGCAACGGCTCAACCTTATTGATGGAGCAGCAGAAGTCAGGGTCTGTTTTCCAGGTCTGATCCTTGACGGTGTACTCATGTTTCCACGCCTCGGCACGTACATCCTCAACCTTAAGATGGTAAAGCTCAGTGAGTTTGGCCTTATACTCCAGCGTCTCGGAAAAATGGAAACCAGTATCAACAAAATGGACCTTCTGCTGTGGCGCAACCGTTGCGAACAGGTGCAGCAAAAAGGCGGAGTTGGCGGCAAATGAGGAGGTGAGCATCACCTCCTGCTCAGCAAAGTCATGATAGAGCGCCCTGACACGCGCTTCCGGGGTTAAGTCACGGTAGCGGGTATTGAGTTCGTCAATGACGGCCTCTACGCTCAACCCGTGCACTGTTTTCTCAACGGCGGCTGTCATCATGGCATAGGATTCCATATTATTTAAACGGGTTACGCTGCAAGGTTAGCGTCGCAATGTATATAAAATTACACTATATGAAATGTCAGGCGTTATAAATTAAACAGATATAATATAGCCACCGGCTATTAGGCTTTTGCAAATACTACGGTTTAACAGGGTCTCTATCGCTAACAAACAGCTGCTGGTAGTAACCAAGCTGACGCCGTAAAACCTCCCGTTCAACCGGCCGAAATATCTCATCCACCACGGTAAATTGGAGCCTCTCAACAACAGCATCGGGGGACTCTGTTTGCCAGGGGATGATGGTGAGCCCCTTCGGCAATTCACTACTACCAAATATGCTTATCCCCTTTTTAATCTCCATCACCTCTTCCGCTGGCGCTGTAGTAACCACACCCGCCATTATGAATAGTAGAAAGATCGGGGCCAACCTCAGTCGCACCATCATCTATTGGGCCCTGTTGTTGCTGCAGGCGTTTTAAGGCGCTGAGTCAGCTCTGCAATCCACATGGAGACCTGAGCATCATCATTGGAGGTCATAAATTGATAACGGATGTAGTGCTGTAACGCCTTTTCGCCCTCAAACAGATAGAGGTCATAAAGAATGCCAAGATTCAGGTAGGCATCGGCATACTCTTCATCCGCCGCAATGGCACTCTTGTATGCAGCCAGTGCTTCGTTGAAACGTCCACGCTCACGGTAGACCATGCCAAGACGATTTTGGGCTACAGCACTTTTAGGATTCAGCGCCACCGCCTTTAACAACGCTTCCTCCGCCTCATCGAGGCGACTCATTCTGTGATAGAGAATGCCCAGATTGACATAAGGACCGGAATAATCAGGATGGCGCTCAATAAAAATATTGAGTTCTTTAATCGCCAGCGGATAGTTACCCTCGCGGATGCTGGTGAGCGCCAGATCATACTCCTGTTTCTGCAGTTCAAGCTGTCGTAACTGCTCCGCCGTTAAAGGTATAGGCGCTGCATCACTCTGCTCAATCGACGTTGTTGCACATCCACTCAAGTACAGCCCCAGCAAGATTGCCGCCACCGCTTTACTGCAACGCTTCAACAATGCTGGCCCCTTTTTCAGATTTTGAATACCGTACCGGCAATAACTCTTTGAGCTTGCCGTAGCTCTTTTTCACCCAGGTATCGTAAACGCCGCTGGAAACACGCTGGGTATTTGACTCAAGAATCGCAATGGCCTTCTCCTCAAATGGAAAGGCCTGCTCTTCAAGCATGATGTTGTACTCCTCCAGCTCATCCCGCCCCAACTCTTTGGGCCGTTCGGACTCCATCAAGTTTTTACTGAACTGGTAATAAATTTCACCTATGCGATAGGTAGAGGCTGTCACCACGTCAGAGACACTGTATGTGGCCGCCTGGTTATAGGCGCTCAGTGCATCTTCCATGCGCTCTTTTTTTATCAGCAGATTTTTGGCCAACGGCTCAACCAGTTTAACGCTCTGAAATGCACTCAACTTTCCCTCTGCCATATCCAGGGCCGCCTGTGCCACAAGGTATCGGCTTCGATCGGTATGCCCAGGGCGATCCAGCTCAACATCCATCAGCTGTGTTGTTATAAAATTGGACCGTGCAGTCTGCCCCAGTGCCAGGTAAAGCTGGCTCAGGCGATAACGTGCCTCGATCTGCTGACTGTAAGGCTCTGCAAATTGCAGCAGATAAAACTCATACACATTGGCGCTGCGGTCGAGCTGTCTGGCCTTTTCATAAAGCTCGGCTGACTGCCACGCGGCCTCCCTTTTTACATCCACTGAGTGGTCGGCACGGGCGATTTTCTCATACTCTTCCGCGGCCTGAACCCCTTTGCCAGACTCCATGTAGACCAGTGCCAGTTTAAAGGGCAGCTCCTGCTGCAGCCCATGCTCTGGATAGCTTTTTCGGAAATGTTCCAGTGTTGTGATCGCTGCATCCCACGCCTTCATCTCAATCAGGACTGAGGCCGCTTCATATTCTGCCTGTATGCGAATATCCGCCGCTGGGGCAACGGCGGATATTCTCAGGTAGTCATCCACCGCTGCGGTCATGTTGCCCACCGCCTGTTTCTCTTTTGCCTGTTTGTAGATGGAGGCTGCCAGCCACTCAAACGCCACCGGCTTAACACTTCCTTTACTTCGCGCCAGTGCTATCGCCTGCTGATATGAACGTTCAGCGTTGCGGTACTCTTTCTGCTCGTAATAGCCGTGGGCATTCACCGTCCACGCCGCCTCAAGCAACTCAGGCGCTGCATTCTCACCCATGGTGATTACGCGCTGGGCCAACATCTGTGCCTTATCGAACTCTTTGGCACCGTAGGCCTCTTGCGCCAGAGTGGTCATGATCGTCGCCATGCGGCTATCGTCTGGATAACGCTCGGCATACTGCAATAGATTGGCAGTCTGTTTATCACTCCACTCTTTCTGTGTCTCCGGGCCGATCGTTTTCAGTAGTTCGCGGTAGGCCAGGATGGCGGCGTAACCCGCCTCCTGAGAGTTGGTGCTGGCAGGAAACTCGTACGCAACACGTTCATACTCTTTGCTGGCCTCGGCGTAACGTTTGCCCTCGTAGAGCATGTCCGCCAACAGGTAGTGGATCTTGGCCTCATCTTTGTCATTGGGCAGATCCCGCAAATAGGCGCGATACCAGTTCTCTGCCAGATTGTAATCGGACTCACGTTTCTCTCTCTGCGCCACCGCATGGTAATACTGGGTAATATCGGTCAGCGCCAACCGCACATTGGGCATCAACTGGGCGCGAACTTTATCGTTGTAATTTATCCACAGACTACTACTAGGGCCATAGACCTGAACAAAGTGCTTTTTAGCACTCAATACCGCATCAGGCTTCTCTGCCAGGGCAAAGATATCAAACAGTTTCAACTTGAAAAATGCCGCCTGCGGCTCCTTCAGATAACGGACAGAGTAGGTTGTGTAGATGTTCACCGCGTCCTGATAACGCTTTTGGCGCAGATAAAAATCGGCCAACGTCTGGTAGATCACGTGGTCGTAGTTTTTGCGGCCACGTTTGGCAATCTGTGCCTCGATGCGATCGACACTGTTGACGTATGAGAAGACCAGCGCGACAGCGTAGAGGGTATCGTCGATCAGCTCCTGATCCGTCTGCCCCACAGGTAGCGCGGCAAACGGGTCTCCATCCAGCTCCAGTGGTACCAATTTAAGATCGAGAAGGGAGAAAAACGATACCAGCGCCTGGTCAAACTGGTCCAGCTTCAACATATTCCAGCCATGTTTATGCAAGGCCAACTCATAAAAGCGGGATGTTTCACCAAGCTCCACCACACTATGGAACACCCTGGCCGACGCTTCGTACTCACCATCCACAAAAAACAGCTCACCGCGACGGAACTGCACCTCGGCATAAAGTGGGCTACTGGGGTACTCTTCTGCCAGCCTTGCCAAGGCTGCCATTGAC
The DNA here is from genome assembly GCA_031416075.1 of Tenderia sp. (SeqCode). GTDB lineage: Bacteria > Pseudomonadota > Gammaproteobacteria > Tenderiales > Tenderiaceae > JAKFXL01. The sequence goes on from JANOSY010000031.1 coordinate 117,000, forward strand.
TCATCCACCATTCCCAGCCGTTCATAGGCCTGGGCCAGTTGGTAGAGCACCTGATCATTACCAACAAAATCGGGGTAACTCTGGAGCAACTCCTTATATATATCAATGGAGACCTGATACTCCTTAATATCACCAGCACTTAATGGCGTGACGGTTTTGACCTCTTTGTCCAATCCGGTCTCCAGCTCCAGATCGGCCAGCCGCTTCATGGCTCGGGCACGAAAACGGTTATCAATATCCTGCTCCATCGTCGAACGGTAATATTTCATGGCATCGTTGCGATTCACCTCAACCGGTGTATCAACATCAATCACCACCTTGGAACGCTCCATGCTCCCTAACGTCAACTCCTTTGAGCCACTACAGGCGACCAGTAACAGGGTCGCCAGGACGAGCAGGGATATACGACGCATCATGGATGCTCCTTCTGTATATGTTGGGCCTCATCATAAATCTGCGCCACGGCAAACAGTGCCTGACTTCGATACGCTTCAACCTGAAATTTCACACCCGCCACGGCTGATTGTGCCAAGTGCTGCAAACGCGCCTCTGACGCCTGTGCCAGATTTTTTGTCTGTTGTTGCAGGCGTTCTGTCTGATGACGTCGTGCCTGCAACGTTTGGCGATAATGGTCAAAATTGCCGGGGCTCCGCTCAAGAACACTGTTCAACCGCTGCTGCTGGCCACGACTCTCAGCCAACCTCTCATCCAGCTGCTGTAGCTGCTGTTTTGCCCGCCATAAACGTGCCGGATACTCACTCTCCAGCTGCCAGAGTAGCCCTCCTTGCAGCACGGTGAGTTTACGCCGCTGCTTATCAATCTCTACGCGCCCCTCAAGCTGCTGCAACCGTTTTTCAACCTGGGTCAGTTGTACCCAGCGCTGCTGCTCTTCCGCTGTTGTCAGGTCCATGGCATCTTCCTGCGCCTCGATCCCCTGTAACCTCTGGGTGTGGGCATCACGTTGCTGCTGAAGTCTCTCCCCTTCGAGCTTGGCCAGCGCCTTCAAAATGGTTGGCAGGCGTCTTTCGTAGCCGGTTTGGCGCGTATCTACCATCGCCTCATAGGCCTCCAGATCATCCCGCCAGCGGGATAAGTTCGTCTCCAGATGGAGCAGATCACGATAGTTGCGTAACGCCTCCTGAAATTCATGGCCCGCCATCACGCGGTAGAGGTAAGGTGTCAATGTCGTCTCCGGGGTCAGCTCGGTACGCCAGTGCCAGCCTGTTTCAGCTGCGCCACGTGGGTCCACTAATTCGTGTGCCAGGGCGGTAAAATTCATGCCGGCAATAATTCCTTCCAGGGTTGTCAGCGCTTCGTTATAGTGCTCAATCGCTGTTTGATAATGATCCAGCGCCTGCTGTCGTGCGCCAAGTTGATTGAAGGTATAGGGTACCGCTAAAAGCCCCTCCAATACAGCGGGGTCTGAAACATTCCGTTCAATCAAAGGCAGCCAGATCGCCAACGCCTCTTTGCCGCGCCCCATGCCAGACTCTACCCATCCCAACCCCAACAGCGCCTGGCTGACAAACGGGCTGTTAAGCCGCACATGTTCAAACCAGCCCTTGGCTGCAACAAACTCTTTTTTTCGTAAGTGGCTGTACCCTAAAGCAATTCTGCTTTTATCGTACAGCTCAGTACGTCCTGGCTCACCGCTATCACCCTGTTGCAGCAGCGCTGCCAGCAGGGGCCGGCCCTGCTCATCACGTCCCTCGCGGATATGGTGAAGTGCCAGATTGTATTGGGCAAAACCGCTATCCAGGGAGTTGGGCCGATAACTGGCCAACTGTGCCGCTGCTTCGGTATAGAGACCTCGCTGGGCCAGCAGGATACTGGTTAACTGCTGACGTTCATCCTCCTGCCCGGTTGGCAACTGGGTATCGAGCCGTTGTAACAGTTTTGCCGACTCAGTGTGGCTACCACTCTTGTAATGGATGTTTGCCAGCGCTAACCAGACACGGTTGCGCTGTGTTGGGGTGAGCTGGTTTTTAAGCAGTCGGCTAAAGATCGCTTCGGCATTTTTTTGCATGCCGTAGGAAAAATAGAGTCCCCCCAACAGCAGCTCCGCCTCAACCCCCTGATTAGGCAGACGCCCTACCTGTTGCGCGGCACTCAGCTGGATGATGGCGGAAAAGTAGTTCTGCTGATAAAAATCAAACAACACCTCTCCATAAAAGGGGTCTTTGACTACCGCTGGGAGCGCCTGCTCTGCCTTAACGGCAGCAGTCACCGCCATCAAACAGGGCAACAGGCAGAGCAAGACAGAACCTTTCACCCCTACTCCCAACTGCTAATGGTAAATTCAGGCTGCTGTTTGGCTGCGGAGTCACTGATCCTAATCTCGATAAATTGAGGCTCCAGCCCCTTTTCAAAAAGATAGCTGGCGGCACGGCGATAGTCGCGGCCATTAGGACCCTTGCCGCTAAACAGGGCGACCAGCTCATGTTGGCCACTGCGCAGGTTTTCAATATGGAGCCGCTGCACACCGCCCTTGGCCAACGCGTTCACTTCACGTTCGGTATAGAGGTAGTGGGTCACCGATTTACCATCGATTTTCAACTCGACCGCGTCAAGCGCAAAAAAGAGCCCACTGTTCATGGCAAGAAAAATGGTGGTCTGGGTGGTGGCAGGAAAGAGTAGCTCCTCTTCCAGAATAAACAGTTCACGGTTGAGATCAAGCACCTCTTTTTTTAGATCCTCCACCTGCTCACTCAGGCCACCTGCTGCGGCTCTACTAACCTCCTCCGCCATCACTATCGACATACTCACAGGCAACAGCCAGAGCAAAAACAGCCCCGCCAACAACCGTTTTATTGCACCCTTCATCACATCCATTCCTACAACCTTAAGACGGGGTTAGAATTTTGCCATTCACAATCGGTGTAAAGGCGGAGAGGCTGTCACGCATCGCCACACCGCCCAAACCATGTTTCGGAAAGCGGGTGGCAAAGTTACCCTGCTCACCATGCAGTGCCATGTAGTTCAGGATGACTGTCTCCACTAGCAGATTGACATTATTGGCCGCCGGCGTAGCCGATGTTTCGACCGATGCATCAGGGCGGAACCAGCCAATCTGTTGGTGGCGCGCCTGCTGTGTCACCGTATCGCCCATCAAAACCGGGCGTCCGGCGGGATTATATACCAGGAAAAACGAGCTGGCGGTATCCGAATTATCCCCGGTCCAGACACCTTTACCGCCCCCCTCTGCTGAGTTGTCCAACATACCGTTACTGAAAACCGAACCATCACTACAGACGTACAACATAAGTGGCACACCGATACGCGCCGCATATTCGAGGCAGGCACCGATACAGCGCCCAGCGCGCAGATCACGCACTTCCCCCGCTGCCCGGTCGCCCGTATGGTAGTCATAACCACCCAGTTCAATAGTCCCGGCCCCCGCATTACCATTGATCACCAGCTTCATCACTGAAGCGGTTTTGCGGAACTCGCCGTTTTTCATCTCATCGACACTAAAGATAGGACCGACGATGTCAGGGTCAATCTCTGGATTCAACATCGCAGGATTACCGTAACGATCCACCAGATCCGCAGCCTTCACATATCCACAATCGATCAGATCCTTAATTACCGCATCAGCGGTGACCTGGGTATTAACCTTTTTTAACTTCATGGAACTGATACGTTCGATGGACTCCAGTACCGCCACCGCATCCTCCTGGCTCAACAGTCCCACCAGTTTGCCGGTATCCACCAGCCCCGTCACGTCGCTGGGGCGATCAATTTTGGTGGGGCGAACGGCAGGGTTCATCATGGTTGCCGGTGCCATGGAGTTGCCGCCCGAGTCGGAGTTGCGCGAACCGATCAGCGTCAGCAGCGCCCCATCGGCCCCGGCCCGGTTAATGCCATACATTGGATTGTGTGGATTGTTGCCCGTATCGTTTTCAGATCGGGCCGGGAGCACAGCGCCGTTAATTTTGGCGGCTGTTGCTGGTGAAACCTTCTCCAGTATGCCACGCAAAAACGCACTCTCAGAATGGAATGCCAACCCCAAGGTGGTGTTGGCAAAGGGGAGCCCTGTCGCCAGATTGGTCAACGACGGAATCATATCCCCCGGTAACCCCAATTTGCTGTAACCCGCCGTGGTCAGAAAATCGAGCTGCCCGCCCTGTTTGCCTACCAGTACATTGGAACCGGCAATGTTGGCACCACCGGCCAGATCAAAACAGATAAACGGGATCTTGCCAGCCCCCTGGGTGGCGATACCACAACTGGTTTTAAGTGTCTGCAGGTCCGCCGACAGCGCCGCCCGCGCCTCACGTGGGTTGGCAAACAGCCCGAAAATTGTCGGCCCCACCACCAGACCAAGGCCGGAGGTAAGCCCGTAACCAAGAAAATCCCGCCGTGTTACGGGCCGTTGATGGTCCGCATGTAACAGCGGTGTATCGGGTGAAAGTGGAGTCTTTTGTCTGGTCATGGTTATCTCTCAATCCCTGTCACTGCAACAGCATCACAGCGCTACCCAATGTGGCGGCACAGCTGGCCTTGACCACGGTCTGGGTACGATCAGCCGCACAGCTTCCACCACAAGCCGTCAGTCTGTCGATCAAACTGTTTAGCTCTGTTTTAACACTGGCCACACTTGGTTGGGTTGCCAGATTGATGCCCAGCACCCTATTCAACAGTGGGTCCAGCACTTGATCACGTTTAGCCATAGCATTAAAGGCGGTGACCGCCCCTGCCCCAAAGTCAAAACCGGGGAAGTAACTGCTACGCAGCGGCGCATCACTTACCAATGCATTGCAATACTCAATGGCCAGCTGTGATACTGCCACCTGATGGGCGGCAAGAAAGCCGTTGATATTTTCCACCGTCGGCAGCTGCTGCATGATGGTTTGGTAGGTCTGTTTGACATCCGCATGGGTGAGACTCACCCCAGTCATCACCGCCATAGTGGCGTTGATCTCGGCAAACGTACGCAGGCCAATCTCTGGTTTTGGCGCAGCATCCACAGGGGCTGCTTGTTGCAGCGGCTGTGGCTCTACCACCACATTGCGGGCGCTGCCCAGCTGCTCAAAACTGAGGAAAAACTGATCAACCAGCGGTCCCTTCTCCAGCGCAATCACCGTACCTAACGTTGAGAGCCGTTGGGCACGGGCATTAAACTGCTCGCTAGGCAATAACTGACTGTTGCTGACTGTTGTTTCAAGATGGCGATAGGCCTGCCCCACACTCGCCTCTTTGCCGTTGATGCCAATACGCATCGCCCGAATGGGTATGTCCGCCACCACACTGTCACCATTCAGGTTGATAAAGGTAGGGCGGTTAAACAGATAGCTGTAACTATCAAACTGGCTCACCTCAAACAGGATGTAACTCTGTGGTGCCTTCACTACATCACTCACATCAAACAGCAGGAAAAATTTCTCACCCACGCCCACATTAAAGTTACGCGATACCTGCTCTTGGGTCAGCGCTCGATTATGGATGGCCACCAACCGCAACTTGCCCTGCCACTGCCGATCATTGGTCACTTCGTTGCCCAACACCAGGGCAAAGGTATCATCCCAGTCATTCAGATTACCGGCTGCCTGGGCATCGATGTGATTAACAAGCAGACCGTTGACATAGATGCGGCGTCCATTCAGCGGATCAAAGCTGACCACCACATGCTGTTCAGTGGCCTGCAGCAGCTCATCAGCATCAGGGGTAGAAAAGGCTGGCTGCCCGTTACCGTTGGTGGTACTGCTACGGTGGAGAAAATTGTAATTGTAGAGCGTCTGCCCCAGGGTAAAGTTACGGCTATTGGTACCGGCAGAGTAGCTGATGATGCGCGCCGGTCCATCTTGCGTCACGTTGGCCGGTACGACCCACGCCTCAATGGAGTACTCCCCCGTGGCACGAATAAAGTTGTGGAGTTTACGGCTGGCGCTAGTGCTGCCCTGCGCCTTGCTGTTAACAAACTCCACGCCCCAGCCACCGACCCACTTATAATCGACCTCCGCCAACCCCGAAAGCTGTAGATGCAGGGCAGGTTCAATACCGCTGGTATCGTATATATAGTCACCAAAGCCGGTCTTAAACTCGTACAACGCAATTACATTCTCATCATAACGGGTACCACCACTGGCAATAATGCCCTGCCCCAGGGTCAGCGCCTTGCTCACCACCAGCTGTGGATCAATCTGGGTCAGCGGCACACCATCAGCAAATGCTTTGATAGCATCTTCCATCTTTTGTGAGTCCTGCTGACAATCACCACTCCAGCAGTTATGAAACTCATTCCGCAGGCGGACCACCAGCCGTGAATTGGCGGGGGTATCAAGATCCAGCTTGTGGCTACTCTTCACCGACTCATAAGCAGTGGCCGCATCCGCCGCCGCAAAATAGGGCGCTTGTGGTACCGGCGCTGAGTTGATGTGGCAACCGCTGCAATAGGTCACTAACAACGGATGAACTGTAGTGGCAAACAGGGCTGCGTTATCAGGAAAGGCCTTGCTGTCAGCCGCATTCATCACCGGTGGTGGTGTGAGCTGAATCTGCCGTCCAACACTATCCCCACCCTTCCCAGCCCATTGGGTTATGTAAGCGGTCATGATTTCACCACACGCCTTGCTGCTCACCTCCCAGCAGTTATGGCCACCCGCCACCTTGGTGACCAGACGGGAATCCGCTGGCGAGTTGAGATTCAATAGTGTAATTGCCTGACTGTAGGCAAGGTTCACATCATCAGTACGGGCAAAGTTGGGGGACTGTTTGCTTTCACCACTGCCGTGGCAATTGCCACATTTATTGACCAGCTCTGGCCAAAGGGTGGTCTGAAAAGTACGGGTTGCCTCCGCTTGAGCCTGCGGGCCTTGATAGTTTTGAACACCTGTAGAGTTTGTCTGCGGTGTCGCACCAGGCACAGCCTGTGTCGAAACGCTATCACAACCACTGACTCCAACCAGAAACATCAACATCAACACCGCGCTGATGAGCCGATGAATATCAACCATAATCACCCTCACCATCACTCCCCCTTACAGTAGACAGCAGTATCGGAAAATACCTGCTTGAGGTTGTAATTACTGCCCTTGAAATTGGCGATAATGGTATCGACTATGCTGCGATCAGCACTGTTACCCGGTTCACGAAAGCAGACTGTTGCAAAGACCTTTTTTACCTGACAGCGGGCAAAGGCCTCACTGTTGGCCAACTCCATCCCCAACGACTTGGCACCAGTGCCAGAGGCAGGCAACGATAACTGCTGAGTGTCCCAACCCAACCTTGCATTGGGGCCATGACGCCAATAGTTGTGCCAGCCATCATCTGCTGTGACATACCCCGGTTTGAAATTACTGGCATTGATCAGATTTTTAGCCTGCACACGACTCCCCGTTTTAGGGTCAACCGTGCCCACACCGTTGTAGACCAGTTTGCCATTGGCGGCATCGGGGTCGATCTCAACGTTGTAATCGTAATTATAATAGGCAAACGCTTGAGTCATGGGGTCCATGCCCGCATGGCAACCGACACAGGCGTTAAGATAGATCCGGCTATCACCGCCCGGACTGCGCGACACATCCTGGCGCACACGATCGGGCGAACGTGTCACATCTTTGACCTGTTCCATGTCATTACAGAGATGGTTCATAAACGTAAAGCGGAACATGGCCCGATTAGTACCGTCAATAAAAAAAGCCTTGGCCGCCGCGCGACTGGTCATAACACCCGCCGTGGCGGCAACAGGCAGGCCGGTGACGACAGATTGTGTGGTTCGGACCAGCCCACTCTTAAGATCAAGACCACGATCATCCAATGCCTCGTAGTGGGCATTACTGGTATTGGCGTACGCTGGCAGCGTGAGTGTATTTTTGCCCACATAAAGAATGTCGTCATACAGAATGCGGCGGAAATCAAGCTCATCACGCACCACCCCAATCACCGTGGCGGTATAATCATTCAGTGGTGCAAAGAGTGTTTGCGCCTCATTAGTCCACGGGGTGACAAAATTTTTCAACGTCACATTGTAGAAAGAGGGGTGCTCAAGTGCGCGTTGGGCCGCCTTGTTGTAATCACCTGCTGCAATAAATCCCGCCATTGCATCAAGCGTAGCGGCATCGGCAGGCACGCCGGCAACACGGTCATGAATCCGCTTGGCCTGCTCCCTCGGCCCTGCCTCAACCACTGCAACGGCGACCAGTAATGCACAAAATAGAGATGCACGAAATGACAGATTCAACACTTTTTTGCAACCCATAATATTTTAATAGCAACCATTCTAACGCCCCTCCAGCGCCGCCCATTCTATAACATGGATGGGCCACTGGGATAATTATTCATCCCCTTGAATACATCACAAAACACTTATATTCCATGATTGTACGTGACAAAAGATTTTATATTTTTACCATCGCAAGATAGCAATACTTTATAATCACTCTCAATAAAAAAATTAAGTGTCTCTGTTCCGCGACACACCAGAGTTGAAGGCATGGGTAGAATTAAACATCAGATAACCAAGTGGGTTGGCCGCGCTATTACGTTGCTGATAGCCACATCCGTAATCAGTGGCTGTCTATCAAAGACAGAGACCAGCGACCCCGTTGTCATTGATTTCCCCGTTGCCTATGTCAAACGCCCTATCCCCGTCAACAACCAGAACCAGCCCCGCAATCTGGATATACGGGCGTTGGATGATTTTAATGCCGGGGCAGACCTTTACCTGAAGGCGCGCTCCACCGCCGGTGCAGCAGAGCGCAATATCACCGCCACATTCACACAGGGCATGGGGGACGTTAAAGATATTGAGGTCTCATACGATGGTGGAAAACTCCTCTTCAGCATGCGTGCCGCCGAAATTGAAGATGCTGATGAAGACGATCAGCCAACGTGGAATATCTGGGAGTATACAATCGCTGAAAACAGCCTACGCCGCATTATCACTTCCGATATCACCGCCGAAGCAGGCGAAGATGTAGCCCCCCACTATCTACCCGATGGCCGCATCATATACTCATCCACACGCCAGCGCCAAAGCGGGGCCATCCTGCTTGATGAAGGCAAACCGAAGTTTACCGCAGGGCATGAAGGAGGTAACGGACCGGCCTTTTCACTCCATGTAATGAATAGTGATGGCAGCGACATTCATCAGGTATCGTTTAATCAGAGCCACGATTTTGATGCCAGCGTAATCGCCTCCGGCGAAGTTGTATTCAGCCGCTGGGACGCTATGGGGGAGAACAACGCTATCAACCTCTACAAAATAAATCCCGACGGCACCAACCTGCAACTATTATATGGTGGCCACAGCCATGATAGCGGCAACCCCAACATCGACATACAGTTTACAGCGCCGCGTGAACTGCCCGATGGTCGACTCTTATCCACCCTGTTACCCTTTCGTGGCAGCACACTGGGTGGCAATATTATTGCGATCGATATCAACCACTACGGCGACAACCAACGTGCGCTGGATAATCTGCAATCACTCTCCACCACCACAGCACAGAGCTCACTTGTTAATGATGTAACACATAACGGTAACGCTATTTCACCTGGTGGCCTCTACCGCTCTGCCACACCCCTGTGGGATGGCACTGGACGGCTATTGGTGAGCTGGAGTCCATGTCGACTGATCAACGGCAATGCCATTGTTACCTGTAATAAGACGTTACTGGCACAATCCAATACAGTAGCCGCACCACCACTTTATAGTGTGTATATCTATGATCCCATCAAACGTACACACGCTCCACTGGTGGTCCCCGTGGAGGGCACCATCATTGCTGATGCGGTGATCGCCCAACCTCGCCCACGCCCTACAGTCATTATCGACAGCCAGATCAATAGCAGTCTCGACCAAATACTGGCCAATGAAAATAGCGGCATACTTCACATCCGCAGTGTTTATGACTTTGATGGCAATGACAACGCTACGCCCAACATTAAAGCAGTGGCCGACCCTCTATTAACCAGTGCCGACAATCGCCCGGCCCGTTTTTTACGTATCATTAAAGGCGTAGCACTACCCGATCGCCAGGTATTACAAATCCCCAACAGTGCCTTTGGTGTGACCGGCAGATCAATGCGTGAGATCATCGGTTACGCAACCATTGAACCCGATGGCTCGGTGATGGTTAAACTACCGGCCAATGTGCCCCTGACCCTTGACGTCTTGGATAAAAATGGCCGCAGCATCACCCCGCGTCACCAAAACTGGCTACAGCTGCGCCCCGGCGAAACACAACATTGTAACGGCTGCCATACACACAGCAGCGGCATACCTCATGGCCGTAATAATCTACCGACCACAGTGAACAGTGGCGCTACTACCAGCGGTCTCCCGTTTCCCAATACCAACACCACGCTGGTTGCACAGATGGGTGAAACCATGGCACAGAGCCGCATCCGCATCAGCTGCGCCAGCAACTGTGCTGCACTCACCCCCAGTGTCGATATTCTGTTTGACGATCACTGGACCAACACCTCACAACGGACAAAAGATAGCAGCATCGCTTATCGCTATGCCGATCTCACCACCGCCATCCCCGTCAGCAGCAGCTGTATCAACCAGTGGAACTCACTCTGCCGCACTGTCATCAATTACGAAACACACATTCATCCACTCTGGAACAAAGATCGTGGTGGTGATAGCTGTATCCTCTGCCATACCAGCACCAACAGTAGCGCCATGCCTCAGGTGCCTGCAGCCCAGCTCGACCTGAGTGACGGTCCCAGCGGTGACGTGGCCACCAACTTCAACAGCTACCGTGAGTTGCTGTTTGCTGACAATGAGGTGGAGCTGGATTTGGTTAATAATATTCTGCGCGACCGTTTGGTAGCGGACACCGATAACAACGGCAACCCCCGTTTTGAAACAGATGCTGATGGCAATCAAATCCTCGACAACAGCGGCCAACCTATTCCCATCATGATACCGGTCCCGGCAAACGGCCCGGTGCTCTCTGCCAACGGTGCCAATGGCAGTCTGTTTTTCACTAAATTTGATGTCGGCGGCAGCCATGCGGGGCGACTCAGTGCCGCAGAGTTACGGCTGATTGCCGAATGGATTGATATTGGTGGCCAGTACTACAACAACCCTTTTGATGTCCCACAATAAGATGTATCGTCTGCTGCCATCACTGCTGATGTTGCTGGTCTGTGCAACAACCGTAGCGGCTAACGAACAGAACCGTGTCAAAATCGCCGATCCTTTTATCGAACTACGCAGCGGTCCTGGGCGTGGATTCCCTATCTTCTATATTGAAGAGCGTGATCAATGGATCAACATCATCAAGCGCAAAACCGACTGGTTCAAAGTAGAAATTAACAATGACACCCAAGGTTGGGTCCACTACGATCAGCTGCTGTTAACACTCATGCCTGACGGAGAGCACACCCGAATTCACGAATCTGACAGTGAGGACTTTCTCCGCCGCCGTACTGAGGCAGGGTTGACTGGCGGGAAATTCAGCGGCTCAGAGGTGATCACCCTATACGCTGGCTACGCCTTCACCCGCAATATCTCCGCTGAAGTTGCCTTATCACAAGCACTTGGCTCCGTATCCAGCAAACAGCTTGTTAACGTGCGGCTCATTCATCAACCGATCCCTGAATGGCCACTCTCCCCCTTTTTTGCCATGGGGGCAGGTAACCTTGCAAGCAAAGCCAGCGCCACACAGGCACAGGCACAAGATCGTAGCGACAGCATCGCACACGTCGGCATCGGGCTACGCAACTACCTAACGCGCAACTTCATGGTGCGCGCTGAATACAACCAATACGTCGTCTTCTCCAGCGACGACTACAACGAGGACCTTAGGGAATGGAAAGTCGGTCTCGCCTTTTTTTATTGATCAGCAGGTCGCTACTCTGCACGCTGCCGTTACTGTGCTGGCAAAATATTGCAACAGCCACAGAAACAAGTAACGGCGAGCCATTGATTCAACCCCAGATCAAACCCAAACCCGCCAAAATGGCCAAAATTGATAGCGAAAATTTTGAAGTGGGACTCTACACTGGCCTGCTCAGCATTGAAGACTTTGGCAGCAACTCTGTTCGTGGCATACGCTTTGCTTATCACGCCAGCGAAGATATTTTCATCGAAGCCGCCTACGGCAAAAGCACCACAGAACAGACCAGCTATGAACGGCTGTTAGGCTCCGTTACCCTACTCACCGCCGAAGAGCGGCAGCTCACCTACTACAATCTCTCCCTGGGTTTCAATCTATTGCCGGGGGAATCCTTTATGGGGAGCAGCTATACCATCCATACCGACCTCTATCTGATTGGTGGTATTGGCAATACAAAATTTGCTGGCGATAACCGCCGAACCCTCAACCTCGGTTTTGGCCACCGTATGATCATCAATGACTGGCTGGCACTGCACCTGGATGCCCGCAACCATATCTTTGATATCGATCTACTCGGCCAACAGAAGACTAATCATAATTTAGAGCTACATACCGGGCTCACACTCTTTTTCTAAACGGAGAGGCACATGTTTATAAAACGTACACTACTACTGGGCTGGCTCTTCTGCCTGACATTAGGACTTGGCACATATGCCCTGGCCAACAACGATACCCAGCCTGTTCCAGCACCCGACTTCACATTAAAAAGTAGCAGCGGAAAAAACATCAAACTCAGCGAGCTACGGGGACAGGTGGTCATGGTCAACTTCTGGGCATCGTGGTGCAGCCCCTGTCTGCAGGAGATGCCCATGCTCAATCAGCTCTACAAAAAATATCAGCCACTCGGTTTCACACTACTGGGGGTCAATGTTGAAGAGGACAGTAACGACGCCATCAAATGGCTAAAAAAAATTAACATCGATTTTCCTGTTTTATATGACACTGAAAACAGCGTCTCAGAGCGCTATAGTGTCAGCATCATGCCAACCACTATCATTGTCGACCGCAGTGGCAACGTACGTCACATCCATCATGGCTATACACCCGGCGTTGAAAAAAGCTATCAAAAACAGATTCGTGCCCTGCTCAAAGAGTGAACAGAGAGATGCTCAAAGCTGCACTGTTACCCATATTGGCCATCGGCATAATGATCACGCTCAGCGGCTGTACATTAAAACCTTGGGTAAAACCCTACGAACGGGCCAATCTGGCCGACCCTATCATGAGCTTTGACCGTAACCCAATCTCATCAAGCTATCTCAACCACGTATACGAGGCACGTGAAGGGGCGCGTGGTGCAGATGGCGGCCAAGGGGGCGGCTGTGGTTGCAATTAACAAAAGTAGAGATGCAGCGGTGCAACACAACATCAACCAGTCAGGACAGGGGCAGATCAAACTAATCTGGATGCTCGCTGGCACCCTCTTCATGGCTGCAGCACTGCCACTCACTGCTGCCATTTTGCCAGACGAACGTATTGACGCACTGTTTCACTACTACAATGGTGGCGGCATCACGGTACAAGGTCCTGCACTACAAGCCAGCAAGCAGATTGGCAATCACACATCACTCTCTGCCAAATATTATGTTGACGCCATCAGCAGCGCCTCCATCGACGTCGTTACCTCTGCCAGTCGATATACAGAAAAACGTGAAGAGTACAGCGTCGGCACCACCTATCTGCGCGACAAAAGCACCCTGAGCCTCAATTATAGCAACAGCAAAGAGAACGACTTTATTGCCAACAGTGCCAACTTCAATATCAGTCAGGATATGTTTGGTGATCTCACCACCCTCTACATGGGCTACTCAAAGGGATGGGATGCAATCTATAAAACAGTGAATACCAACGCTGGCTTCGACCGTGACCCCAGCTTTGAAAAAGAGGCAGACCGCCAAAAATTTCGCCTTGGTGCCAGTCAGATTATCAGTAAAAACCTGGTCACCAATCTCAACTACGAACTCATCACTGACTCAGGCTATCTCAACAACCCCTATCGCACCGTGCGTTTTAGTGATGGTTCAACGCTAGCTGAAGTCTATCCCAATACCCGCTCCAGCAATGCCATCGCCCTTAGCGCCAACTACTATCTCCCCTACCGTGCCGCACTACACGGCAGCTACCGCTTTTATGGTGATACCTGGGGCATTAGCGCCAATACACTGGATATTGGCTACACCCACACCTATCGCGACAACTGGATTGTTGGCAGCCACTATCGCCACTACAGACAAAACCGTGCCAATTTTTATCAGGATTTCTTTGACCCCTTTGCCCCACAAAACCACATGGCCCGCGACAAAGAACTCAGCAGCTACAACAGTCAGACCATCGGACTTAATATCAGTTACAACGTGATACCACAGGGGTGGCGCATGTTTGATAAAGGCACATTAAATTTCAGCATCGATCACATGCGTTATCAGTATGATGATTTTAGTGACTTGCGTAACCCCACGCCCAGTCCTTATGGTTTCTCCGCCAATGTAGTGCAGGTTTATATGTCCGTCTGGCATTAAAACAGGTGGGGAATTGGTGGTTTTTTTGTGCCAGCCATACCCCCCCTATATAACCAGAAACATCTGACACACCACCTCAACACCCAAACAGATCCCTCTGCAGCCCTTTCACCCGACAACAAAGGGCTAACAATAAGTGGAACAACCGAATATTTTATATCTTCTTTGCCGCCCTCTTGGTTGTCGTTTTTTTACTGCCCACTGTTTTCACCTTGGCCTTGGTTGTTTTAGGCGCTTCTTTTTTTGGACTTTTCATGATCTGTTTAACAGGCTCTGCCTGTACTTGTTTATCAACAGCGGTTTTTTTATCTTGAACAGATTTTTTATATTTTTCATTGCCACTTGTATCACCCAGCCAACCAGCAACGATATGCCTTATATCATCCAGCTCATGTTCAATCATGCCCCCTGCCGAAGACAGGGCCTTATGCCCTTTTTCAACCAACCCTGATGCCTTTGCCAACCGTTGATCAATCTCTTGTTCAGCCATGTGCCAATCCTCATCAGCTGATCCCGCTGAAAAGCCGCGACGTTCTGCGCGCAAGTAGGCCGCCTCCCGTATCATCTTTTCACGCTCCTCCAGATCAATATGGGCACCAAGGATGGTTTTTTTTGCCGCTTTTCCCAATCCCTTTATTTTAATGCGCCCCCTGCTAATATCTTCTGAAAACTCGTGCAAATAGGGTGTAACCGTGTCACCAAATTTCTCCAGCGCAAAATCACCAAATTCACGTACATTACGGCCAGCAGCCAACATCTGCTCTAAAGCCGTTTTTAAATATGTTTTTGAGTTTCCAGAGGCCAGTTTTTCATCTTGACTATGTTTTCCCATTGCTTTGATTCCTCTTTAAATAGGTCACGATTAATTAAAGCAGCTACATTAACACCTTCAACATACCTCACGCCTAATTGGCACTACCCTTTGGAAGTAGTGCGATCAATGCATATGATCCAGCTATCCCATTATAGACACAGATACACAGGGATTATGGAAGTGCACACTTTACGGGCTGATTACCCAAGAATAGTGGCGATTATATGCCAAAGTTTTTAGACATCGTCACCACAACCCCATACAATGAACCACACAAATCAACATAGCGTAATAAAAATCAGTTATTACCGTGCTATAGCGACTCAGGGACTAGTAATTATGAATAACAGCTGTGACTGTCCTGTATGTGGCGGATCGAGCCCTTTGCTTGATGTCGTGGACTTCAACAAATCGTGCATGGAGGCAAACGGGGAGTTCCTGGAGATCTCCGGCACGCCTATCTATTATTCACTCTGCAATAGCTGCGGCTTCTGCTTTGCACCTGAGCTTTTAAGCTGGAGCATGGAGCAGTTTAAAGAGCATATTTATAACGACACATATGTTCGTGTAGACCCAGACTATATCGAAACCAGACCCCGCCAAAATTCTGAAAACTTAATCAATAGTTTTGGAAGCCGTGCTTTTGGTATTAAACATCTGGATTATGGTGGTGGAAACGGCCACCTATCCCGGTTGCTCAATGGGTCAAACTGGAAATCCACCTCTTACGACCCTTTTGCAAATACTGAGGAGGATATTAATACCATTGGAAAATTTGATCTCATAACAGCATTCGAGGTTTTTGAACACGTTTCTGACGTCAAACAACTCATGTCAAATCTACAAACTCTGCTCGCTGCCAAGGGGATAATACTTTTCTCCACACTACTGACAGATGGCAACATTCAAAAAAACAGCAGGATCAACTGGTGGTATGCCTCGCCGCGCAATGGCCATATCAGCCTCTTTTCAAGAAACAGCCTCTCGCTGCTTGCAAAACAGTATGGACTGAATTTTGGAAGTTTCTCGGCCGGGTTCCATATATTTTATACAGAGTTGCCTGAATGGGCTGATCATATGGTAAAAAAGTAGCACCACTATATAAAGATGTAAAACACCGGCTCAGCCACCGGTCGTGGCAGAGCCTGACATACCACCCTAAAAACCCGGATTAAAAGTTCAAATCCTTCACCCGACTTCTATTGTTTATTTTTATTGCATGTACTTTACGCGTCATAAAAGTCGCCAGGTACTCACCAATCGACGCATCATATATACCGTAGTTATCTTCAAGCATAACATTGCCAACATTCCATATCTTGGCATCATCACTTCCGCCAACCCAGTAAACAAAGTGATTAATATCTTTATTCAGAGTAAACGAAAATATACCCGCCATTTTTTCTGTTGGTATCGTGTCACTCAATGAAAACCCACTAAAAGGCAAGTGCCAGCCAATTACACGATTAAACACACCGTCAGCATCGGTATCAGAAAAACCCTCCTCTGCTGACCCACTAAATGCGGTACGGGCATTGGTAATAGATGTAACTTCTACATCATCACTTTGGGTATCAATACCAAAAAGAACAATGTTCTCATCTTCACTCAGACTTTTTCCACCTGCTGGTGCCATGCTCTGAGACTGTCTATTAAAAACCATATGGTTAGGCGGTGTCGAAAACTCCGTCCCTATAGGCTGGTCGAGATTTTTTATGATAAAGAAATATGTGTATGTACCATCCCTGTTGTCTATATACATCATTTTCACATCAGCTAATGGACTAGCATACACTGGGCTTTGCAGTCCTATCATGGACAAAGCAAAAAATAGTATGAATGTCATATTTTTCATCACCGGCTCCTTGGTTACTTTCATGAACTCCCATACATCAAAATGTATATGACCTCTCGAAATTAGAACACGGTCATTGCTTTGTCAATGGCAATGAATGCCACTACTCCTTGTTTTTAAGCATCTCTGCCAAATCAGCAAATGGATTATGGCTGGCGCTAACTGCTTTAGATTTTTTATCACGCGTACCAACATTGTCGATATAACGGGAGTGTTCATTGTCATGACAGTAAATACAGAGCAACTCCCAGTTACTGCCATCTTCCGGATTGTTATCGTGATTATGGTCACGATGGTGCACAGTCAGCTCTTGTAAGTTGGCACGGGCAAACTCACGTGTACAACGACCACAGATCCATGGATACATTTTCAGTGATTTTTCACGATACCCCTGTTCGCGTTGATCACGATTACGGTGCGTTTGAGCAACAATATCGTCTAGTTTTTTACTCATTTTTCAACCTCTTCTATTTTGCACATCTGTTGCTGTCTTTTTATCTCATCCAACCCAATTGTTTGCAACAGCTTCATATTCACCACGGGTATTGAATCAACATCCGGATGGCTGTTTCTAGCCCGTTCAACTGCCTCCTCCAAGATCAAATGAAACATCGGATAGAGTGAACGGTTGGTATAGTTACGTACATCCTCATAATCAAGATCAGCAAACTGATAATCCGGATGAAAACTGGCTATCTGAATCGTGCCATTCAAGCCAAACTGGGTGACAAGCATATCGGCCACATCAAGAAATTTGTTGTAACTTTCAAATTGGTTAAGGCAGTTAGGAACAATAAGAATCGTGGTTTCAATCTTGCTGACATCGGCGTCACGCAATAACAACAGCTCATCAATCAGGTCATTGACCAACTCGTTGTCACTGTTAGCGTGCGAAACGGCATAGCGGATCAGCTCATTACGAGAGGGCTTGTGGGCAAAGGGACAGAGGTTGTGGCGGATGACAATATCGTTTACCCACTGACGAGTTTCAGCGATGACTATTCTATCGCTAATACTATTCATCGATCAGCACCACGTCATCACCTACCTCTACCACCCCTGCTGTCAGTACCCGGCAGCAGACACCACCACGCCATTCGCTGGCCAGCGCAGCAAGCAGCCCTGGCGCAACATGCTCCATCCGTTCACAGGGGTCCGTCTCCTGGGTAATCAGCAGCCTCAGCTTGCCTATTCCAACTATCTGCCCCTGGCTCTGTGGCAATGCCAGCCCTTCTATATAAAGGTTGGCGCGACGTTTGTGCCAAGGTAATGATCCCCCAACATCTGCACACGCTGCCTGCCACCCTTCTTGAGTTAATACTGTGACCTGACGTTTGCCCGGCTTGCCTCGAAAGTCACCCACAGTACCGTTCTCTGGCGTAACCTCTGCCCGCTGCAACAGGATCATTTCACCACGGGCCTTGTTGCGAATCGCAATGCCCAATAAACTCGCCATCCTATATCCCTCCCAGCTTTAAAAAAGGTGTCACGGAGATATAAAGCACCAACAAAATAAGAGCGACATAGATCAGATACCGAAATGGCTGCTCGCTCACCATCTCAAACAACGTACGAGGGACACACTCTTCCCGGATAATACGCTGCCGTTCCAGCTGATACGCTTCGATCAAGGCGCGTGCCTGCTCCAGCTGCATTTCATCGTTGAGCCAGATAGAAGGCATGGATATGCCCCAATTCCCGGCAGGTGTTTCATAATAGTCGATGGCATGATCGCCCAGTATGGTACGGATCTCATCGGCCTCATCATCAGGGACACCACGAAGTTTAAATAACTGTACTGGCATAGGCACTTTTAGTTGATTGATATAGATGGCCAGTATATCCACCACAATAGAAAGCTGGAACAGCTAAACCCAATTAATGCTTTAATTTAAGCATGGTTAACATTGGTGCTATTGCCTGCTCTTACGCCACTGTACAATAGCCCTTATGCTAAAAACCCTCTTCACCTGCTGTCTCATCCTGCTCGCCAACGCCTCATGTGCAACTCCGTCTGCGCTCACGTTAAACAGCCATGACGCCATGATGATAGGGCAAAAGATCTGGCATAACGAGGGGTTAGGTAAGGCTGAAAACCTCACCGTATGGAATAAGGGCGAGGAGTTTCCCTCCCTTGGCATAGGCCACTTCATCTGGTACCCCGCAGGCATCACCGGCCCTTTTGAGGAGAGTTTCCCGCAACTCATCACATCACTGCGCCAGGAACGGACACTGCCACAGTGGTTGATCAACACCCATCAGGCTCCCTGGAGCAGTCGGGAACACTTTTACGCGGAAATCAACAGCCCACGCATGAATGAGTTACGCCAGCTCTTACAGGAAACCATCCCTCAGCAGACTGCGGTTATCGTCAAACGGATGGGGGCAGCCCTGCCCAAAATGGTCACCAGCATCAGTAACAAAAGCCAACGCCAACATGTAGAACGGCAGTTCTACCGTGTGGCCAATCAACCCAACGGCCTTTACGCCCTGATCGATTACGTCAATTTCAAGGGAGAAGGCACTTCACTAAAAGAGCGTTACAACAACCAGGGCTGGGGATTACTGCAGGTTTTGGAGTCAATGCCCGGCAAGGAGGATGCCATGGTTGAATTTGCCCGCGCTGCCGACTTTGTACTGACCCGCCGGGTACAAAATGCCCAGCGCGACGAGTCACGCTGGCTACCGGGCTGGCGCAACCGCCTGAAGAGTTATTTGCCAGAGTAATCCCAGGGCTCCCTCATTAAAATTTAGCCCTAAGAACGGTATCCATAAAGCCGTAGTCCCAGCCGGCGAGCTTTCTCATCCTCTTCAAGCTCACTCGTGGATGATCCTTCTTCACCAAACGCAACAGATTCAGCACCGCCTT
>JANOSY010000032.1:0-7913 GCA_031416075.1 Tenderia sp. (SeqCode)
GTTGGAACCACCCGATCCCATCTCGAACTCGGAAGTGAAACGACTTAGCGCCGATGATAGTGTGGCAGCTGCCATGTGAAAGTAGGACACTGTCAGGCTTTAAATGCAAAAGCCCTTGTCGTTGGACAAGGGCTTTTTTTATGTTTTGATATTCATGGGTTCTGTACACGGGGTTGGTGGCCATACGTCTTTTTCTGGATGTTAACCCAATGTCGCTGAGGTTTAGTGTTTTATCATGCTATTTCTGTGTTTCAAATAATAAACTTGTATTTTGAATGGCTTCTCATTATTCCATGATAATGGTAATGTTATGTGGGGTTGATATTTTGGGTGTTGTTAATCTCATGTTGTTTTTGTTGACCAGACCGATATTGATTAGGAGATGATGATGAAGGTTCAGAAAGTTGCGACACAAGATGATGGTTTGATCGTTACTGCTATTACGGTGGCGCTGATTGCGTTGTTGGTACTTGGCATGAGTATGGCGTAACCCGATAGTTAAAACTTGTGGTTGTGTTATAAAAGCCGGCTTTGATGTCGGCTTTTTATTTTCTGACGGATGCTGGGCTTATATGTTAGGTTTTTCGTTCTCTCTAGTTTGCGAGTATTGAGGTTCTTATGCATTACGTTATTCAACCGGTGAATTTATCTGCACATCTATATCTTGTGATGTGTGAGATTTATGAGCCTGATTTGGCCGGCCAGTTTTTTTCGTTACCGACCTGGATTCCGGGCAGTTATATGGTTCGTGAGTTTGCAAAAAATATTGTGACGATGAGCGCCAGCTGTGGTGGCGTGACGGTTGAGTTGGTTAAGGTGGATAAATCTACCTGGCGAGCCGCACCGTGTGCCGGGCCGTTGTTGTTGCGGTATGAGGTGTACGCGTGGGATTTGTCGGTGCGTACGGCCCATTTGGATATGACACATGGTTTTTTTAATGGCTCGAGTGTTTTTGTGGCGGTGCATGGCAAGGAAAATCACGCGATTACGGTGGATATTTTGCCGCCTGCGGTAGGTGCAGAGGGCTGGCGGGTGGCGACGTCGATGCGTTTGGCCGGGGCTGAGTTGTATGGTTTTGGTCGGTATGGTGCTGATAATTATGATGAGCTGATTGATCATCCTGTGGAGATGGGTACGTTTGTTTTGGCAACCTTTGAGGTGGCTGGAGTTCC
The DNA here is from genome assembly GCA_031416075.1 of Tenderia sp. (SeqCode). Classification (GTDB taxonomy): domain Bacteria; phylum Pseudomonadota; class Gammaproteobacteria; order Tenderiales; family Tenderiaceae; genus JAKFXL01. The sequence goes on from JANOSY010000032.1 coordinate 1,173, forward strand.
TCATGATATTGCGGTAACAGGCCGTCACAAGACGGATTTAGCCCGTTTGAGCGCTGACTTGAAGGTTATATGTGAAACTGAGGTTGCCTTTTTTGGTGGGCTTCCGGGGATTGGTCGGTATCTTTTTTTGGTGATGGTGGTGGGGGATGGGTATGGCGGTCTGGAGCACCGGGCATCGTGTAGTTTGCTGTGTAGCCGTCATGATCTGCCCGTATTAGGCAAGGCTGAGCAGTCAGAAGCGTATAGAGGTTTTTTGGGTTTGTGTAGCCATGAGTATTTTCATACCTGGAATGTGAAGCAGATTAAGCCCGCTGCGTTTATGCCATATGATTTGTCGAAAGAGGCGTACACGCGTCAGTTATGGGCATTTGAGGGGATCACCTCTTATTATGATGATCTGATTTTGTTGCGTAGTGGGCTGATCGATTCGGGTGCTTATTTGCAGTTGTTGGCCCAAGGTATGAGTCGGGTCTGGATGGGGGCGGGCCGCTTTAAGCAGTCTGTGGCGGAGTCGAGTTTTGATGCCTGGACCAAGTTTTACCGACAGGATGAGAACTCTGTTAACGCTATTGTCAGTTATTACGCCAAAGGGAGTGTGATTGCGCTGGCATTGGATTTAACGATTCGTAAGGTGACGCAAAATAGTCGTTCGCTGGACGATGTAATGGTACGGTTATGGCGTGAGTATGGCCAAGCGGGTGTGGGGCTGATGGAAGGCGAGGTGGAGCGGATTGCGGCTGAAGTGGCGAGTGTGCCGCTGGATGATTTTTTTAACCGATATCTTTATGGTACGGATGATCAACCAATCGAAGAGTTATTGGCGCTGGTGGGTGTGGGGTTCTCTTTGAGGGCCGCACTGTCGCCGGACGATAAAGGTGGGCGTGCTGTTGGAAAGGGGCGTTTGTTTCCTCGTTTGGTACTGGGGGCTAAAGGTGCTGCAGATCCGTTGGGGGTAAAGTTGGCGACCATTTTTAGTGGTGGTGCGGCTGAGGGGGCCGGACTTGCGGCGGGCGATGTGATTGTTTCATTGGATCAAATCAGGGTGACAAATAGCAACCTTGAGGTGATGTTGGAACAATATAAAGAGGGCGACCGGGTGGTCGTGCACGCCTTTCGGCGTGATGAGCTGCTCTGTTTTGAACTCTGTTTGCAAGCAGCACCAATGGATAGGGTGGAGTTGAGTTTGCTGGAGGGTGTGGATGCCGGTACGCGTGCATGGCGCAATAGCTGGATGTCAGGTAGTTGATATTTTTTAGGTGGAGAGCTATCAGGTGCTTTGTAAATTTATAACATATTGTAATAACTCATATATTTTGTAGTTCGGATTGGTTTGCCTGAGCTGCGGCTGGTTGCTTTTGTTGCTGAAAGTCGGTAGTGTATAGCGTCAGTTTTAGAATTAGTCTAGTCACTGTTTTATTCCATAATGAGGGAGATTTTATATGAGCGTACTTGTAGGACGTCCTGCACCTGACTTTACCGCTGCCGCCGTGATGCCTGATGGCGTAATTAACGAAAACTTCAAACTTTCAGACCTGAAGGGACGTTACGTTGTGCTGTTCTTCTGGCCGCTGGATTTCACCTTTGTCTGCCCGTCTGAAATTATTGCCCATGACCACCGTGTTGCGGAGTTGAAGAAACGTGGTGTTGATGTGGTGGGGGTCTCTATTGATTCACAGTTTACCCACTTTGCCTGGCGCGAGACCCCGATTAACAAAGGGGGTATTGGGCGTGTGCAGTTCCCAATGGTCGCTGATGTTAAACACGAGATTCAGGAGGCTTATGACGTTGTTCACCCTGAGGCGGGTGTTGCCTTGCGTGCCTCTTTCCTGATTGATAAAGAGGGTGTGGTTCAGTCTCAAACCGTTAACAACCATCCGTTGGGTCGGAATGTTGATGAGATGGTGCGTCTGGTTGATGCGCTGCAGTTTACCGAAGAGCATGGTGAAGTCTGCCCAGCCGGTTGGAAGCCAGGTGATGTTGGCATGAAACCAACCACCGAAGGTGTGGCTGATTACCTGGGCAAACACGCTCAGACACTTTAATCGGTAACGTTTGTAGATAAAACCAGGGGCTGCCATGTGCGGCCCCTGGTTTTTTTATGGGGTATATTAGTTAGTTGTGGTATAGCCCTGTTAATATTGAACCATGTCTGTAAAGTTCACACTACTCACCATTTTGGCTGATGGCTGTTTTCACTCCGGTGAGGTGCTAGGGGTGACGCTGGGTGTTAGTCGTACAACGATCTGGAAACATATTCGGGCGTTGCGGTCATTGGGGATTGAGTGTCATTCGGTGAGTGGTAAGGGGTATCGTCTGGCCGCCCCGGTTGAGTTGCTTGACCGGTTAGCAATCGAGGCGGCGATGGATGACTCCAGCCGTGTATTGCTGTCGGGACTGGAGTTACATTCGGAGATAGGTTCGACCAATCGATATCTGATGGAGCGACTGGGCACGCTTAGCAGCGGCCACGTCTGTTTTGCTGAGCGCCAGCTGGCCGGGCGTGGCAGGCGCGGCCGGGAGTGGGTGTCGCCCTTTGCGCGCAACATCTATCTATCACTCTATTGGCGGTTTGAGATGAACCCCGCAGCGCTTTCCGGTCTGGGACTGGCGGTTGGGGTGGCGCTGATTCGTGCACTACAAGCGTTGGGGGTTGAGGGGACGGCGCTCAAATGGCCCAATGATGTGCTGCTGCAGGGGCGTAAATTGGCAGGCATTCTTCTGGAAATGAGTGGGGAGAGCAGTGGCCCCTATCATGTTGTGATTGGCATAGGTATTAATGTCAACATGGCTGATGATGAGGCCGTGATTGATCAACCGTGGATTGCAATTAATCGGGCGCTAGCTCGGCCGCTGTCCCGCAATCAGATTGCGGGCGTTGTATTGCACCACCTGCTGTTGGTGATCCAGGCATTTCAGAGCGGTGGGTTGGAGCAGTTTATGGCGGAATGGCATCAGGCAGATCTATATGCAGGACAGTCAGTGGCGATACACATAGGGGATGATGTGGTGGTGGGCGAGTCCCATGGGATAGATACCAGTGGCGCGATTGTTGTAAAGGTGGATGGCGTGATGCGGCGTTTTCATTCAGGTGACATCAGCTTGCGGCGAGTGCTCTAACTTCATGAATCTGTTATTGGACATTGGTAACAGTCGTCTTAAATGGGCGTACAGTGATGGTCTACATTTAACTCATCATGGTGCCGTGGTTCGTGATGATCAGCTGTTTTTGATGCTATCGGAGCTGTGGCAGGTACTGCCAAAGCCCCAAACTATTGTGGCCGCAAATGTGGTGGGCGATGAGTTTGCACAGCAGCTGAACAGCTTTATATACGAACTATGGTCGTTAAGTGTTGAGTATGCGGCGGTCAAGCAGAAGGGCCTGGGTCTGGTGGTTGCCTATTCGCAACCGGAACTATTTGGGGTTGATCGATGGTTGGCGTTGATTGCGGCGCGTCACCTATATAAAGGTGCTATTTGTGTTATCGGTTGTGGCACAGCAGTCACTATTGATGTGGTCGATGAGTCAGGCATACACTTCGGCGGTGTGATTGCACCAGGAACAGGGTTGATGCAGCAGGCGTTACTCTCCCGGACGGAGGGCGTACGTCGTGGTGTGGCGGCCAGCAGTGAAACAGTCTTCAGGATATTGGGGCGTAATACACAAAGTGGTGTTGAGTATGGCGCACTGTATGCGGTTGCCGGGCTTATTATCCATACATATGAAAAGGTTAAGATTGAGCTAAATACGCCGTTAACTCCTATCATCACTGGCGGGGATGCCGATAGGATTTTAGGCGAGATTGGAGGTGGGTATCACCATTCACCGTATCTTGTGCTACATGGATTGCAACTACTGTTTGGACGTTAGTCGTAGATGAGATGGATCGTAATAACGTTGCTTGTGATTAACGTTGCCTACTTTGTCTGGCAGCAGCCGTTTATGGCCGAGTTAACAGTCCCCGCATCACCCAAGAACATGTCCAGTAAGCCGTTACGGCTTGCTTCGGAAGTTGTACCGCTCGCCGAATCCCCTGCGCCAGATGTTTCGTCACCACCGGAGAGTGCAAAACCATCACCGGAAGAAATAGTAGTGGCACCTGTGCCCGTTGAGACCAAAACCCCCAGTATAAAAATCTGTTACAGCGTGGGGCCAATCTCATTGATGAGTGATGTGAGCAGCATCTCCAAAATGTTTGAAAAAGTAGAAGGGATAGAGACGCAGCAACGCGCTGCCGCAGAGAGGAGTCAGGCGGGCTATTGGGTTTACGTTCCACCCTTTGATACATTGTCCGCAGCGCGCGCGGTATTGCGCGATTTGCAGAACCGCAATATTCGGGATGTATTGGTTATTTCGGAAGGGGCAAAGGCCAACTCAATCTCGGCGGGTGTTTATAACGTTGAGTCTCAAGCAGAAGAGCGGCGCGACTCAATTCGCGCTTATGGTTATAAAGCAGATATTGAAGCATTGTTCCGTACACAGCCCCAATACTGGCTTGATGTTGAATTGACTAACCAGCAGACAATACCAGCCAATCTATGGAACCAGGTTGTAAAGCGGTTTCCTGGCACAAAACGGACAAAACGCACGTGCGAATAGTGGCATTCATTATGTCAGATGTGTATAATTCGCCGCTGTGGTGCTGGCGTAGCTCAGCTGGTAGAGCAGCTGATTTGTAATCAGCCGGTCGTCTGTTCGAATCAGATCGCCAGCTCCACTAATATCAATAAGTTACATTCCCCGCGTTACCCTTTAATCCTTACAAACCCCACTATTGTCAACAATGTGTCGACCGTCAACAGGATCAAGATTAATCTCTTCCTGTAAATACCCCGATGCTGAATGGGGATATTTCATAATGACATTCAAAGTACTGTATCCAGCAATAATTAAGACATAACTTAATAGATAACACTAACTCGACCTAGAGCAGCTCAACGATTGAGTTAACCAGGAAGCAAGTTTTGTGCGCCGATCTGGTTTAACGACTTGTTAGCGTACTTCACCCTTTATCCTTATATTTTTAACAATATAGCCAAACATAGATTTCTTTAATATTAATTCCGCTTCTATTTCGCCGCCCGGAAGACGATTATATAAACCTTCTGAAATACAGTAACGAAAGAAAATAACATTTATAGAATTCGGTTTTAGACGGTAGTCACAAGACCTTCTTGAATGGCTGTGATCTTTAATAACAACATCATTTTTAATCGCTGTTTGGCCGAATACTGCTGTAAATAAATAAGGAAGCGATATAGCAATATTTACCCAAAACAAAACGAAAATGAAAATTGGTATAAAAGGAACTAGTACTATTTTCTTAAATGCAGAGTACTTATACCAAACTGGTGTTGGCCTCCATGCACCACGTATATATAAAAAACCCACTGCAGTAATTAAGATCAGTGTAAGTAGTAGAGAAATGTATACTGCAACTCTCGAGAAGTGTGGCTCTGTTACAAAATGATGAGTAAAAATCCTTCCAACTAGACCAATTATGTTTATTGTAAATATCGCAGCAATTACTTTTTGATATTTTGTTGCCCCTTTTTTCCGAAGTAATTCCATAAAGTAATCTCTTGACGCTAACGTTTGAATTCACCGGCATGCGCGGCTTTTCGCGCAGGTCCGGTGGAATGATTGGTTATGCGACTTGTTTGCACGTCCATGACCCTATTCCTTAGCAAGGCCCACCTCAATGGCTAGCTGCTGAAGTGCATCTTGTGCATCAGGAAGCCCATTCACGTATGCCTGTCGCTCCGCGTCATTAGACAGCCTGGAAAGCTCAGCGCTCTCGTCTTCCGTTAGGGTAATGGTCTTCTTGAATTCTTTTCCGCTTGCGTCGTGAGTCAGAGAAATGTCAACGTCGAACTTCGGATGGTATATCCGGAAATTGAGTTTCGAACCAGTGAGGTCAATTGGCTCTGCTTTGCCGGTATTGTTGTTGAAGCGCAGTAGCCGCAGCGATTGATGAAATCGCTGGCCTTGAACAAGTTGAAAATCTAAGCGGTTTGCTTCGCACTCGGCACGAGTGCGTGCACGGATAGCTTCATCGCATGCAAATGTACGTGCTGTCGGGAGCACGCCCAAAGAGACCATGTGCTGTTCCCAGAAGTTGATGACGCTAGTAAGGACTTCAAGTAGGTTTCGTTCCGTACCGTCTGCGAGCTTCACGACAACGGTCTTTAGGACGTATCGGTACGTACCGGCGGCGTCTTCGTACTCGATGAACACGAGTTGCTCAGCCAAGTTTGTGGCGTCGGTAACGAGCGGTGCCCCATGTGGTGTATTGCCGGTAAGTGACTTGTGTTTCGCAGCGTTTACTACATCACCAAGAAGTGCATAGTCTGGGCAAAGGCGCTCTACCTCACCACGAGATGGAGCCCCGACAGAAAGGTGCTCGCGCAAGTGGAAGAGTGCTGTGGCCGCAACCAGAGCTTCGCGCAGGTCGCGGCTGCGTCCGGCAACACCATCGTTACACATGTCGCGGTATGCAACGAATGACGATACGACGTTCTCGTGATAGTAGGTGGCTAGATCGTCAAACATGGCTCAGCAGTCGCGTTGTTGGTTGAGGCGCATAACAGCTAATAAATGGGCACTAGTGTACTGTAACAAATAATATACTCATACCAAGGCAGCCTTAGCACGCCCGATTTTCTCTAAAATCGCTTCAGTTGTTTTTGTCCACACAAAGGGTTTTGGATCGGTATTGTGGACCTCAATGAATTCCATAATCT
>JANOSY010000033.1:0-44335 GCA_031416075.1 Tenderia sp. (SeqCode)
TACGACAACAGCGATGAAATTCTTGGCGTTCTTCTTCTGTGAGTGAGATAGCAACGGGGACAGGCATAGTCAGCGCACCAGAAAATAAGGAAGGAGTAGCGCTATTATATATGATCACATTATTTGTTACAGTACACTAGCATATTGTACGTTGGGGTTATAACTCTTGTAATTGGATTTTTTTATGCTGATGAAAATTTTTTTCCATTTCCTTGGGCGCTTCTCCCCGTGCTTGGCACACTGTTGATGATCGTCGGTACATCAAGAGTTACAGAGGCTCCGCAAGGAGTGCGATATTTTCTTGAGTCTCGCGCTATGACTTATATTGGGCGTATCTCATACTCCCTGTATCTTTGGCATTGGGCTGTATTTTCATTGTTTAGGTGGACTGTAGGGCTAGCTACACCAGTAACGGCTATAACAGCACTTTTACTTACCTTGAGTTTGTCGGTGCTTTCGTACCACTTGTTAGAAAATATTTTTCGTCGGAGCTCATATTTAAAGAAGCAATTTAGTTGGAAAGTTGTAACAGGAGGGCTTGGCGTGGCAACGATGTCGTCTTTTTTAACCGGTTTATTGTTCCTGTACAGTACACCACTCGGACTCAATCTTAGTGTCACTAGCAATAGTTATGATTGGAGTCCATATGAAGTAATAAATAGTAAAACAATTGATTCTACTCCTGTTAATGTAGCTCACTCTGCGGATAAAGAAAAAACAATATTTGTAATAGGAGATTCTCATGCTGGAGCTTATACCCGTATGGTGGAGTCCGCGGCAGCTAGTCTTGAAGCTAAAACAGAGTTCCTTTCTCGCTCTGGATGTCCAATTGTAAATCTTAATGTTGTATCGAGCGATAGTCAGGCATGCCGTAATTTTGAACAAGATATTCTTGCTTTAATAAAAAAAGATTCGCGTCCTGGAGATATCGTATTTTTGGCATCACTTCGTATGCATCGGCTCGGAAACCAATGGGGGGTATTTGATGAGAAGGAAGTATTATTACGTAGCACAACCCTAGTAGCTATTGAAGAGCACAGGCTTGCATTAACTCAAGCGATTATATTTATTGAAAAATTAAAATCAATGGGACTTATTGTGTTGATTGATGCACCAAAACCTATTTTTAGAGCACCACCTTTCCGGTGTTCAGATTGGTTTAATAAGTCCAATCCGGTTTGTGCGCCTGGGTTTACGATTGATAAGGCGGTGCTATTGAAGCATCGAGAGCCAATAATGTCCTCTTTGAGGGAGTTACAGAAATTGCATGATGTGTATATATGGGATCCGTTTCCAATACTTTGTGGTGGAGCAGTGTGTTCAGCTTTTGAAGGGGACAAGCCAATATTTTCAGATGGCGACCACCTAAGCGGTTATGGTAATCGTTTGCTTACCCCATCTTTTACGACCCTATTAGAGGATATATGGAAAGTTAATAGCCCCATGCCTGCTACTTTTGACAAGAAAAAATAGTTAATGGATTGCCATTACCGTTGGGAATACTGTATGTGTATCTGGCTATTAAAAAATGTATATCCTGCTGTAGTGGTCATATCTTTTTCCAGCTACGACTTCTGAAAATAACCATAATCAATAATGTAATTCTTGTTGGTAGATTTTGCACTCCGGGAGCATAACAAACATTGTTCCATACCCAACTTAGCAGCCTAAGGTAGTAGTATCTATTCTGGAATATTTTTTTTAGGCTGAAGGTACGGTCGTTATTTTTTTTGTGAGTGCTATTTAGAATTCGTTGGTAATTATCTTGCGCCACTTTTGGTATGGGTAACTCGAATGGCCAAGTAGAATGCATGAGCGTATGACTCATTAGCAGATATGTTATGAATGGTACTTCTAGTCGGTTTATCTTTGCTGTGTTTCCCCAATTTTTCCAGCTGATTTGATTTGATCGTTGAGAAACTAATGTGGAGAAGTCAGCTAGTTGTAATAGTGAAATCTCACCTTGAAGAAATTCCCGTTTTGGCAGTAATGCGTGTGCAGTATTTAATAAGACTCTATCTTGCACAGATAATATTGACGTATTAAAACCATCAAGAGTAGCTTTTATTCTATTTTTCCATGCCTGTTTTGTTGGAATAACTCTTCCTGCTTGACCATACGAAACATTAAAATGTATTTCAATAATGATCTTGGTAGTAGGGTGACGATACGCGGGTATCTGATGGTGACGTACATCTGTGGCTAGTCCATCCAAGGTCATTCCAGGGTCAGGTACCTCCACATAGTTCTGCGCTGTTAATATGGTTCTGCATCTGTTGATCTTGTCGGGGTGGACCAGGATATCGAGATCCCCCATGACTCTTGCACCGGGATCCTCATAATAATTATCACAAAAAGTAGCTGCGCCTTTTAACAGTAAGCTGTCTATATTATGTTTTTTAAACTCTGTCAGCAGTTTAATTAGGCCATCTTTAAGGGTATTGTTACGTTGAAGGTTGTTTTGATAAGAGTTTACAATGATTCTCTGTATTGGCTTGGGTAGCAGAGTGAATAGACCATGCTGTCGTAATCTTACATGCAATAGAGGTGTGCAGCGTTCGGAGCCTGACAACCTTAGCAGGTTTATCCATATAATTTTTTCTTTGCTGATAATGTCACGTACTAGATCTATTTTTTCAGCTTTAAGATGAGGTGATAACAATAGAGCTAATAGTTTATAGGTGTCTATTGTTGCCAGTTGACCGGTCTCTGGGTTTTTCAGTGATTTATTAGGCATGTTCAGAATCACTGACTTTACCTGATGAGGCTATTAAACCAATCGCTAGTAGGATATAAAAATATACAGCATTGGTTGGTATGTAAAAGTTTAACTCTACATTGGCGTGTATTAGCATGGCCATTACTCCAATGAGAACTCCAAATAGAATGCCTGTTATTAATGGGGGTTGCTTTCTTCGTATTGCGCTTACAATTTTTATAATAATTAGTAAGAGGCTGGCGCCCAGTATGGAAAATCCTATAATGCCTTGATCAGAGATAAGTTCGAGATAGTCCATGTGTACATGTGAATACATTGGGCTGGATCCAATTCCAGAATCAGTATAGGTAGTGCGTACATTTTTATAACTCCCAGCGCCTGAACCGAACAGCGGGTAATCCGAGATTATTTTGTAGGCTGTGACCCTGCTAAGGTCCCTGCCATTTTCTTGTAGCCCCAGATCATTCAGTCTGTTGGATACACTACCCATGCCTGTCCATATTGAAATTACCATAATTAAAAAAGATATCGTTAGCAGGATAATTGTCTCTCTTGATTTTATGCCGCGAAATATAATTACGCCTAATGATGCGATGATAAAGGAGATATAAAATGCTCCATTGCCGCCCCGCGATCCTGTAAAAAAAAGCGCGGTGAGTGATACAAGTAATATTGCCGCAGTAAATGCCCTTGGCGACATTAAAAATTCTATTATTGTAACGAGAGAACGGTTTGTTTTACTTTTATGCGATTGTGGTGATGGTCTTGCGAATAATAGCCCCATGCCCAAGGGGATGGTCATTTCTAGTAGGCCTGCAAAATGGTTGTAATGTGAATATGTTCCCCTAACCGTTTTTCCCCAATTATTGACTATATCCCATGGCGGTTGCGAGTCAATAAGACTATAAGCCCCTAGTGTTGAGTAGTTGAGGAGAGAATAGAGAGATTGCAGTGCGCCAACAGAAAACAGGACGATGACTAACTGTTTTAGTCTTCTTTGACTGTGAGTAAGTATAAGCACGAGCAAGAAAATCGCGATGTAGCTACAGTTTTTTATAAATTCGGCCAATGTGCGATCTGGAGTTATTGTCAGTGTGAAAGAGCTCTGGTTTCCACCTACGCTCGTATAGTCGTGAACTGTTTTTGCTGAAGGGCTGATCACTTCAAGCAGTTGCTCGGGAAATCCTACTGTTTGTATAAATTGAAGAATCAACCCGGTAATTAATAGGCAGATGGGGAGTTTGTTTAGGGATATTACTTTTGGTAATGCTCTGTTGCTATTCCAGTGCATTAGCAAACTGATAGAAAGCAACATAAATGCCAGTGTGCCAAATAGGCTGTACGCCCAGGGAGACTCGCTCGCGTGGGGGATTGGTATCCAGACAATCAACATAAGCAGGGCTATAAAAAGGTAGTGATCATTTACGCGTGTTGAGTTGGTGCTGATCATCATAGTTGATTCTTGTTTGTGATTGCTTTGTTGAGATGGTTTTTTTGTTGTTCATTTTCGATAAGTGGCACCAGCTCTGCTGTCCAACCATACTCTACAGCGGTTTTGATTGTTGAGGGCGCAAGCCGTGAGTGATAGCCGAGCGCTTGTTTGACTACGTTCTTGAAATCTACTTTTACCGACTCAGGAAGTATCTCCCAGTGGGATATTCCTAAAGGAATGACCTGCTGTTGGTTTAGAACTTCATAGGGTTCAAAGTGAATGGCCCTTTCTAAAGCTTGTACAAATAAATCGTTGTTTTGATTCGAATCCGCATAGTTTTGTGCCAATTTGGCCCAGGCGAGTCCCCATGTTGGCCGTTTTTTTATAGTGATTAATAAGTTTCTCAATGCCTGATCTTGGTATTGTTTTTGATCGAGACTGGAAATTTGAGGGGCGTTTGCTTGCAGTGTGGCTAGGCGGGCGAGGTCCATATAGAACTCGGCATTATTGCTGTTAAGTATGGTCGCTTTTTGTAAGCGGCCCCATGCTTCTTTGGCTGCATGCTGATCAATAGTAATTCCTGTTGTTTCCCAGTGGGTAATGTTATGTCTAGGTGTGATGACAAGTATTTCTGCATATCCCCACAGGGCTGACCACACCATAAAGATAGCACTAAGGATCCCCGCTACAAGATAGGACCATCGATTGACTGATGCAAGATAGGACCATCGATTGACTGATGATAGTTTGGGAATGTTGTTACGCATTTATTGTAGTTTTAAGGCAGGTGCATTGGCCAGGATTTCTGCCTGTGATTGCCCGATGATTTTACTAGCCGCGTGTATGCCTTCGCTCAGGTTGGGTGGTCGGTATTTGAGGTTATGACAATCAGAAGCTATTAACTCTACCTTGCCATCCATCAATAAATCTGTGGCTAGTTGTTTTGCTTGTTTGCCAAAACTGCCAGTGATGCTAGAGCTGGTGATCTGTAGGGGGCAACCCGCATCCAAAAACGGTTTTAGTTTGGTTGGGGCTTTTTGGAATGCGCGATTCCTTTCGGGATGAACGAGAATGGGCATGATCTGTTTTGTGCGTAACCAGTGAATCAGGTTAGTTGTGCCTGCGGGAATATCGTTGGGTGGCAGCTCTAGCAGAAAACATTTTTGTCCGTTCCAGGTGCCGAGCCACGGTAGAGTATCTGTTTCAATCATCTGCATGATCTGTGGGCCAATATGTACTTCAGCGGCCAGGTGAAGTTTAATGGGAATCTCTTCAGCCTCTACGACCATACGAAACATCTCAAACAACCCGGTGAGCTGTTTGAGATTGTTTTCAAAACGGTTGGTTTGTATGTGTGGTGTAAGGACCTGAGTTAGAACTCCGTCTTGAACGGCGATGCGCAACATTGCAATGGCATCGTTAATACTTTGCACACCATCATCCACGCTGGGAAGTATGTGGCTGTGTATGTCGATCATTGTAGTATGAGCTGCATGTTTTGGACTTTATATGGAATACAGTTAGCAATCAACTCTCAACCTCCCGTATAAGAAATAAAACACCCTCATCATGAGGTTGTCGGGGGATGGGTGAGCAGTAAATCCGTCCATCCTTCGATAGGCTCAGGACAAAAATAAATTGTTCTACAGACTCTAGAACAACCGGAACTAATCAGAGCCGCCTCAGACCGGTTTTTTAGTGGCTTCTGGTCTGCGATCACCATAATAACTGCCATCGTAATAGTAATGACTGCCGTAGGCTTCCATCCGTTTTACATCTACTTGAGTTAATACGGTGCCTGTAATTTGAACGCTACCCTTGCGCAATCTGTTGATGGACTCTTGTGTCATTTGAGTCTTTGTGGATTCTGCCTTGACGGCAAGAATCACGCTGTCAACCATATGCCCCACTACGATTGCATCACTGACGGCTAGCAGCGGTGGGCTATCCAGGACGATGTAGGTATACATTGTCTTTAGTTTTTCCAACAGTTGCTTGAAAGCATCTGATGATAAAAATTCGATTGGGTTAGGCGTAAAGCTTCCTGCTGGTATGACATAGAGCTTGCTATTCTCGCCGCCAATTTGGGTGATGGCATCTTCTAGTATCGATTTTTTATTCAATGCTTGATCAGAGAGACCGGGGATGGGGTTCATGCCCAGATATTTGGCGATAGAGGGTTTGCGTAAGTCTACTTCTAACAGCAGGGTGCGATCCAGATGACTCAGTGACGCGGCCAGATTTGTGGCCAGTGTTGATTTGCCCTCCATTGCAGTGGCGGAGGTGACTAGAATGGTTTTTGGAGGATTATCGATGTTGGAGAAGAGTAATCCTGTACGAATATTGTTTACGCTTTCGGCAAAAGGGGAGCGGGTATCAAATATTACCTGTTGCTCTGGTTTGATCGATTTTCTGCTATGTTCTACTAGAGGAATCACTCCCAATGATGGCAGTTGCAGCTTCTCTTCAAGATCCTCGATGCTCTTGAAGGTATTGTTTAGGTGCTCGCGCAGGAAAGCAAACAGTACTCCTATAAACAGTCCAAGCACTACTGCAGCCATAATAAAACGTGGTTTGTTAGGTTTGAAAGGAGTTTTTGGTACAAGGGCTATGTCAATTATCTGTATATTGGAGGCGTCATATTTTTCGGAGATATTGGCCTCTTGATAACGGATGAGGAATGATTCGTATGATTTTTGATTATTGAGTACTTCACGTTCCAGACTGGCAAGTTCAAAACTACTGCCTCTTATGCCGCCTAAGTCGCTTTTTTCTTTGTTGATAAGTGCGTTGATCTCTTTCTCTTGGGTAAGTGCGGCCTGGTACTCTTTGCGTATGCTGTCGACAACCTTGTCTACTTCAATTTCAAAGTTCTGTTTGGCTTGGTTGAGGTCTGCCCGTGCGGCGACCATTTTCGGATGTATCTCACCATAACGTTCAGAAAGTTCTTTCACACTGCGTGAAAGCTTGGTCATCTCCTGTTCTAGTGCCTGAACTGAGGGTTTGTTGAGTATTGGGCTTAGGGTGGTGTAGTCACCGTTTTCATATTTTAAACGGATTTGCTCGTAGCGGATTTCGGCTTCGCTGCGTTTGGTTTGTGCGCGAATCAGTTCGGTTGACAGTGTGGACAGACGTGTCCCCGCGAGTTGCTGCTGTTGGGTGGTGTCGACCATAGAGTGGCTCTTCTGGAATGCTTGTAGTGCTGCTTCTGAAGCTTTGAGTTTGCTCTTTAAGTCGCTCAATTGATCATTCAGCCAGATGGATGTCTCTTTAGCACCACTGCTGCGTGATTCGAGTCCGTATTCCATATACGAATCTGCAATTGCATTAACGATGTCCGCGGCGAGCTGCGGATCAGAGTCCTCATAACCGATATTGATTATTTGACTCTGTTTGCCACCATCAACCTTGAGACCGGCCTGAATTTTACGGGCCAGTGTTATACGTAGGACATCATCACTTGGTTCAGGTATTGGCTCGGCTGTTTCGCTGATGGGTAACCAACCTTTAATCTGTTTAACAAGGGCGATATCTTTTATCTGTTGAATAAATGCGGTTGACTGCTCTTTGTTGGCGTTGGTTAATTGCCCCGCCTTGTACCGTGCCACCAGATTTAATCTTTCGACGGCCTTTTGGGCGATGCGTTGTGAGCTGATTATTTCGTATTGTGTTTCATAAAAGAGAAATACTAGCGCTGTGTTAACGTATTGATCTCGAGTATTAATGTTGGGTTGTGTTGGATCTGCAACCAATTTGGTCTCTGCTTTATATACCGGGGTACTATTCAACGCGGCCAATATACCAATGATCAGGCAGACTAGTGTGATATTGAAAATACCAAACTTGTGGCGTTTGATGACTCGCCAGTACTGGCCAATATCAATGTTCACTTCTTTAGTTGAAAGGGAGTAATTGAGTGGCTGAATAGAGTTGGGGGTATTGGCTGTGGTTTTCATTTTTAGAAAAAGCTCTCTTCTACCGTGATGATATCACCGGGCCGAATGGGTGTGGCAAGTTCAACACGTTTGGCATTGCCTTTGTCTTCTTCATGGGCGAGGGTGATTTTGTTTTTTGATGCACGTTCAGAAAATCCGCCGGCCAGAGTGATAGCGATTTCCACGGTTAACCCCTCACGGTAGTTATAACCACCGGGTTTTTTGACCTCACCGTTTACATAAAACTGCCGGTATTCGATGATGGAGACTGTGACGGCTGGTTTTATTAGATAACCGGCAGCAAACGATTGGGCTATTTTTTCTTCGGTTTGTGCAGTTGTTAGACCCTGTATCTGCACTTGACCAAGCAGTGGAACGGAGATGGTGCCGTTAGTTGCGATGCGTGTTTTTACCAGACTCAGGTCAGGTTCCCCAAAGATGGTGACGGAGATTTCATCGTCTGCTGAGAGAGTGTAGCTGTTTTTGCTATCGGCGCTGGCACTGTTGATAAAGAGGAATATGAGTGCGATGGCAAATAGCAGCTGTATTGCGTTGAGATATGCAGGCTGGCGTGACTCTAGCAACGGCGGTTTAAAATGAGTCTGAAAACAATGCAAGGTATTTTTCATCTCTGGTTAATCCGAGTTCTAATAAAAAACTATTTCAATAGTAGTGGAGCCTTTGGTTAGATCAGATCCGTCCATCTGTCAAAGGGGTGAAGAGTAGCCAGCTGTTGTGTCAAACAATTTTTGATGTCAATGAACGGAGCAGGGCCATAAATATCAACTCTTGCTATTTATAAACACTTTATTGCCAGGTGGCTGTCGTCTTATAGCAACAAAAAGCCGCAAAATCAGACGATTTTTCTCTGTTGGCGATTTTACTATATAAATGGTTAAAGATAAACAGATAGGCTGGCTTTTGATGGCTGGTCATATTATTTGCTGGTCGATGCCGGTGAGGTTGGTTTTTGTTTAATTGCCAAATTGTGCTTGTGCCCCAAACATAATCGCGTTTGAGGTGAAGTCAAAGATGTTGAGGTCGGAATCCCTCGCGGTATGGTTATAAGTGGCGCTGAGGTGCAGCCAGGGGAGTAGGCTGTATTGGGTCTGAAGCCTTAAGTTTAGGCGGTTCTCGCTAATCACGTTGAGGTCGTCGGTTTTTGCGCTGGTATAAAATGCGCCGACAATAAAGGCCATGCGTGGTGTTGTCATGTGTGTTATTTCGGTGTGGATGTGGTTTTGGATGTAGGCCTTGGAGTTGGCTTGCAGTGACTCCTGGATATCACGAATGGCACCAATGGTGATATTTGTATAGCTGTTTGGCTTCCAGGTACCATCCAGCCGCAACATGAGGATGGAGGTGTCTTTGTATAGGCTGTTGTTATAGTTCCTGTTGAGCGCACCAATCTGGAACAGGGCCGTGCTGATGGTGCTGATGTCCCAAGTGATACCGGTTAGGAGGTTCTGCTCATTGCTGCTTGGATCGACGGTGGGATTGGTATTTTGATAGTCGATGTTTGTGGTGCTGAGCTCAAAAGGTATACGGGTTTTAGGGGCCACACGGTAGTAAAACATGCCGGTGATGGTTGTGGAGTTCAGATCAAGAAACTGCTGGTTGTTATTGGTGTAGCGGAGCTGTTTATGGTTGAGCTTGGTAATGAGCTGGCCCCGGCTTGAGGGGTTACCATAGGAGAGAGTGATTTTTGCATAGTTTTCCCGCCAGCGGTTGGTGGTAGTGGTGAGATTGGCGGTGACGTTGTTGTCGTCCGGGGTGTTGTGGTCGCGAATCTGGCCCATCTCATATTCACTGTTTAGACGAATGCTGTGGTCAAGCAGCAGTTTGGTCGTCAGGCGGTGGTCGTTGTAGTTGAGTATATTTTGATCCTGATACTGCCCATAGGCACCCTTGTAGGTCAGGTCGAGTGAGTGTTTTCCAAAGCCCCATAATAAGGGGAGAGTGGGTTTTATGAGTAATAGCAGGTCACTCTGTTCGTTCTGTGCTGGGGCGCGCCTGACATTATCTTCATATTGCAGCTGTGTGGCGAGCTGTGGCTGAAAACCGGTGCTGCCGGTGATTGCCAGTGTGGGGTGTATGACAAACAAGGGTAGCAGGCCGATGAGTTTGATGAGGTGGCCATTTGTCTGTCTGTGTATCATGCTTGCTGTCCTGAGCCGTATACAACCTGCTGGTAACTTTGGCGTGGTTGCTGTTTAGCTGGTGTTGAGAGTGATTAGGGCGTCATTTTAGCATGCAAGTTTTAGCATGGAGCGCTGTTTTTATGGGTTATTTTTTCTCACAAGATGTTATGAATGAAGTTTAAATATTTCTTAACGTATCTCACGCCTCACCGATCAGTCCTATTTCTGGCGGCGTTGTTTATGCTGGGTGAGAGTGCGGTGGCGCTGTTGATCCCCTGGGTTGCAGGCCAGTTTGCCATGGGAGTTGTGGGTGATAGCAGTGTATGGGGGCTGGAGAGTGGCCAGATTCTATTGCTGCTGTTGCTGGTATTTCTGTGCCAGGCGCTGTTCCGGTTTTTGAATAGCTATTTGATCACTCGGAGTGGTGCAGAGGTCCTGGCGCAGCTGAGCTTGCGTCTATACGAACATCTGCAGTCGCTACCCATGGGGTACTTTCATGCAACCAAGCGCGGTCAGGTGTTGGCGCTGTTGAGTAATGATGTGGCGATGCTGAGCCATTTTGTTACAGGCACCTTGATTGGTCTTGTGCCCATGGTGATGACGCTGGTGGGGGCGATTGTCTTGATTGCACTGATTGATTGGCAGATTGCGTTGCTGATCCTGCTGCTGACCCCGCTCTTTTATATCACCCTGAAGTTGATGAGCAGAAAGATTCGTCCGGTCTCGTCGGCCTTGATGCAGCGGCAGGCGGACCATCTGTCCGTATTTGAGCAGAGTCTGAGCCTGTTGTCGCTGATCAAGGCGTTTGTGCGCGAGCCACTGGAGCTGCAACGGTTTGCATCATCCACCCAGGCGGTACTGCAACTGCGGTTGCAGCAGTTGCAAATGCAGTCGGTTCTGGCCCCGGTTGTACAGCTGCTGGCGTCACTGGGGATTTTGGCGGTGCTCTGGCTGAGCAGTCAGCATCTCACATCAGGCACACTCACCGCCGCTGAGCTGGTGGCTATTCTATTATATGGACTGCTGTTTGCCCGGCCGATGAGTGGTTTGGCAAACCTATACGGTGATATTCAACAGGCCAGGGGTGGTGCGGAGCGGCTGCTGGATATTTTTTCTGTTGCCCCGGAACCGATGCAGAGTGGTGCGCTTGAATTTGGGATTGGGATTGGCCCCGCCCGTGGCGAGATTGAGTTTCACGATATCCATTTCCACTACCCCGGTGCTGAGCCACTCTTGAGCGGGCTGAATTTTCAGATTCGCGCTGGTGAAACCGTGGCGCTGACTGGCGTGAACGGTGCCGGAAAGAGCACTTTGATACAGCTGTTAATGCGCTTTTTTGATCCGCAGGGCGGAGTGATCCGGCTCGACGGTACCGACATCCGTACCGTGACGCTGGCAAGTTTGCGGCGGCAGTTTGGTCTGGTGGCCCAGCATGTGCTGCTATCGGATGTGAGCATTGCCGATAATATCGCCTACGGCAAGCCGGGGGCCAGCCAGGCAGAGATTGAGGCGGCGGCCCGCACCGCCAATGCCCACGGTTTTATTGCTGCGCTGCCGCTGGGGTATCAGACGATGGTGGGAGAGCAGGGCGTGCGGCTATCGGGCGGGCAGCGGCAGCGGCTGGCACTGGCCCGTGCACTGTTGATCCAACCGGCCATTTTAATCTTTGATGAGGCAACCTCGATGTTCGACCCGGAGGGCGAGGCGCTGTTTCTGCAAGAGTGCCACGAGCAGTTGCGGAGCCGTACCGTTATAATCATCACCCATCGCCCTGCCACGTTGGCGCTGGCAGATCGGGTGATGCAGCTTAAAGATGGGCAGTTAATAGAGGTGGAAAATGACAAACTATAAGATCCAGGACGATGTCTTCCTGCAAAAAGTGGTGAACGAGACAGTGATTCTGGCCCCGGAAACCGGCAATTACTTCTCCCTTGATGAGGTGGGTAGCCGCATGATTGAGCTGTTCAGACAGACCGGTTCGATAGAACAGACCGTTGCCGCCCTGGTGCGAGAGTACGATGCGCCACAGGCGGATATCGAACGTGATCTGCTGGCGCTGCTGGAGGATATGGCCCAACAGGGTGTTGTTGAGAAAATTGAATCTTAAGCTTGATCGCCTGTTTAGCCTGCCAGCCAAAAGCTACCCACTGCTGCTGGAGGCGTGGCTAACCCTGGCCTGGATCGATCTGACTATCCGTTTTGTTCCCTATGCCCACTGGCGTCACTGGCTAGAGAGCAGCGCGTCGCTTCGGCGCATCGATCAGCCAACAGCGGATATTGAGGGGTTAATCCACACCTCAGAGCGGGTTGCCAGACACCACTACGCTGCCATGAACTGTCTGCGGCGCACTGTGGCACAGAAGATGATGCTGGCGCGGCGTGGTATATCGAGTCAGGTCCACATCGGGGTGAAAAAAGAGCAGGCCGGTTTTGCCGCCCACGCCTGGTTGAGCTATCAGGGAGAGGTATTAAACGATTCGGCAGATGTAACTGAGCGCTACGTAGAGCTGGAGCGGGCGCTCTGGCGTAGCGTGAAATTTTTTACGGATTAGATTTTTTAAGTGTAGTAGTCGCGACTACTACACATCAATGACGACTAATATTCGCTTTTCAGCCTCCCTCATGACATCGATATGGAAGGGATGATCCTTGTCATATCTGTTGCCTGAAAATATCCAGATAATCCCGGAACACGAACAGCCGGTTGCGGCGTTGCCCGGTGACTTCCTCCAGCACGCCAAACGTTACCATGTCGCCGATCAGTGCCGCCGCTGTGTTGGTGGAGGCGCGGGTAATCTCAATCGCCCCTTTCACATCGATGACCGGCCTTGCATAAAGCTGCCGCATCAACGTCTGCGCATTGTCCTGGCGGCGTGCGCTGAAGCGGGGCAGCACCTCCCGTTCGATGCGCTGCTTCAAACCCAGCACGGCGCGGAACACCGAGGCCGACGCGCGCGCCGTCTCCTCCACGCCAAACACAAAGAACACCAACCACTCGCGAAGATGGTTGCCCTGTCGCACCGCCATCAAGCTATCAATATAAGCGGTCTTGTAGCGTTCGAAATAGTCCGACAGGTACAGCGCCGGCTGGTGCAGCAAACCTTCGGACGCCAGATACAGCGAAATCATCAGCCGCCCCAGACGCCCGTTGCCGTCCAGAAACGGGTGAATCGTCTCGAACTGATAATGGGCGATGGCGATGCGAACCAGCGGATGCACGAACATGTCGTCCGCGTGAAGGAATCGCTCCAGGTCGCTCATCAACCCAGGCACATGTTCGTGATGCGGCGGCACAAACACCGCGTTCTTCAGGCTCACGCCGATCCAGTTCTGGCTGACGCGAAACTCGCCCGGCTGCTTGCGCTCGCCGCGTACGCCCGCCATCAACACCGCGTGGGTCTCGCGCAGTAGCCGCGACGACAAGGGTAACGTTTGCAGCGCCGCAATTGCGGTGTTGATCGCACGAATGTAGTTTTGCACCTCCGCCCAGTCGTCACGCTGCTCCGGATTCAAGTCGGCGGCGTCCTTGAAGGCGTCCTCAATATTGGTTTGTGTCCCCTCGATCCGGCTGGACTGGGTGGCTTCCTTCGCCACATGCATGCGAATGAAAAAGTTGATATCGGGAATCAGTTGGCTGAAGGCATTCAGTTCTCCCAGGGCGCGGTCGGCACGCCCCAGCAAATCGCTCAATTCCGGATCGGCAACCACCCATTCTTGGCAGATCGGTTCGGGCAGAAAGGCTTGGTATTCGTAGCGGCTCTCATAGTGACCCGCCCGAAAATCAGCAATATTCATATGTCAGAAACCCCATGGCTTTCTATAATAACCGGTACTTTATGTCAGATCATGCCCGCCATGCAATCCTTATGTCAGAAATAGGGGTAGTTAGTGACATTAGATGCGACCTAATGTGAGAAGAGGTCTCCCACGATAGAACCCGATCAAGGTTTTCTACGTATTCTCGCAGCACTTTTACCACCGCGCCCGGCGGTCATCTTGGTATAAAACTCAAACAGTTTTTCCAGTGCAAACCATCTGTTACTGGCCAAAAACAGCGGCGTATTTCTGAAACCAGATCTGGGCCATCAGGGCGTAGAGCAGGTTGACGTTGAGTGAGCTGGCGGGATTTTTAACCACCGACTCAAAGACGCCAAGCAGCTGCTGATTGTTGACCAGCCCCATCTCCTGGAGCCGGGTGTCGGAGAGGATGGCGCGCACGGTGTTGTGCTGGTCGCGAATAATCTGGCCAAAAAAACCATCAAATATAATTTTCTTTTTGTTCCAGCAGACGCTGTCGGGCAGCCGTCCGTTCATGCTGCGGCGTAGTAGCCACTTGGGGTAGTTGTGGCGCAGCCAGAGGTCATCGGGGATGGCAAAGCTGAATTCGAGCAGACGCCGGTCAAAAAATGGGTGGCGTACCTCGATGCCAAACCCAGTGGCGGTTTGATGGTAGGAGCGTACTGAATTGATGGTGGATGTATTTGTCCACGCCTGATAACGGGCCTGCAGGGCGGGGTTGGTGAAGCGCGGGGCGTTTTCATTTGGGGTGTCGTTGCTGTTTTGCAGCAACATCTGTCGAGCGGGTTCCGCCATCCAGGACGGGAG
Organism: Tenderia sp. (SeqCode); assembly: GCA_031416075.1. GTDB lineage: Bacteria > Pseudomonadota > Gammaproteobacteria > Tenderiales > Tenderiaceae > JAKFXL01. The sequence goes on from JANOSY010000033.1 coordinate 14,833, forward strand.
GGTGGCGCTGGCGGGGCGGCCCAGTGCGGTGCGCAGGCCTCGTTTGATCGGGGTGGGGATCAGCGGCGTTACAAACAGGTGTAACAGCGTATTCAGCAGCGGTAGCTGCATCTCTCTGCAGCCACTGACTGCCTCTTGAATGGCCCGCAGGTCACCACGCCGCAGGCGCTGTGAGTAGGTTAGGCTGTGGCCCCAGGTCATCTCATCACCACCGCTGCCTGTGAGCAGAACATCGGCACCTATCTCTTTGAGTAGTTTCATCTCGTCCAGATAGCGTGGGGAGCAGACGGTGCCAGGGTTGTCGAGTGTGGGGGCGTATAGCTCCCGGAAGTCGAGTGCCAGATGCTGTTCTGCCGCCATGTAGTGGATGTGCGGGAGGCCGAGGTGCTGTTGCATCTCTTTGATGCGGTCGCTCTCGTCACAACTGGCGGTTTTCTGGTAGGTGTGGGAGATGACGGCGAGCTGTTGCGGGGTTGATTCCGTGAGCTGTTTGGCCAGGGCTGTGACGGAGGTGGAGTCCATGCCGCCGCTCATCTGTGTAGCGATGGTGGTGGCGGTTGAGCCCATGCGGTCGCTGACGTTGCGGGTGAGTATGGCGGTGAGCTGCTCTTCATAATCACCAATGGAGGGGTGGCGGATTGTGAAGGTGGGGTCCAGCTGCCAGTAGCGCTGGATGTGAATGCCGTTGGCATCGGCCTGCAGTGAGTGCCCGGCGGGCAGCAGTTCGACACCTTCAAACATCGAACGGTGTGGGTCGGGCCAGCCACTCAGCCAGCAGGCCAAGGCGTATCGGTTGAGCTGTGCGGTGATGGCACGCTGTTGCAGCAGTTGGCTCCCGTCGGTGGCTATATATGTAGAGTCACCCACACGGGTATAGCTGAGGGTTCGCATATTCATCACATCCCGTGCGGCAAACAGGGTGCGCTTTTCTCTGTCCCAGAGGGCAAAGGCAAAATCGCCGATCAGGTGCGTCGGGCACTGCTGGCCCCACTGGCGGTAGGCGGCGAGGATGAGTTCGGCGTCCGTGGGCTGGGCGGAGAGGGGTGTAGTGTGTAGCTGTTGTAACAGCTCTGGCCGGTTATCGATGCGGGCATCGCAGATCAGCAGATATTGGCCACAGGCGGAGAGCAGCGGGGCGGCGGCCAGGGGTGAGAGCGGTGCGCTGTGGTTGAGCTGTTGTGAAAAGGCCAGCGGCCCCTGGATGTGGGTGGTGCTGTTATCTGGCAGTGAGCGGGTGAAGGTATCAATAACATCGGCACTTAAGGGTGCATCACGCCAGTCAATGATCGCCGCAATGCCCGACACGGCGCTATTCGCCCAGCTCTGGATTGAAGGCGATGAGGTGGTCGGTGATCAGACAGATACCGATGGCCTGGCCGATGGCGTGGTTGTGGTGGCTGGGGACCAGCGAGAGTATCTGCACACCGCTTTTGAGTTGCAGGGTGTAGAGGATGTCAGCTCCCTGAAACGCCTTGTCGATGACAACGGCGGTTAAGGGGCTGGCGTCGTCATGCACGATATCGTCGGGGCGCAGCAGCAGATCCACCACACAGCCACGGGCGCAGGGGGAGTGCAGCTCCCCTTCCAGAATACCCAGCTCGGTCTCAACCCGGCTGCCCTTCAGCACCACCCCCTGCAGGAATACCCCTTTGCCAATAAAATCAGCGACAAAGCGATTAACGGGACGGTGGTATAGGTTGTAGGCGCTATCCCACTGCTGGATATGGCCCTGATGCATGATGGCGATGTCATCGGCCACGGCAAAGGCCTCATGCTGGTCATGGGTCACCATCAACGCCGTTGTGCCTTCACGTTTAATGATCTCCCGGACGTCGTGGCAGAGCCGTTCGCGCAGCTCCACATCGAGGTTTGAAAAGGGTTCATCCAGCAGCAGCAGTTGTGGCCGGGGGGCCAGCGCACGGGCCAGGGCGATGCGCTGCTGCTGGCCGCCGGAGAGCTGGTGGGGATAGAGCTTGGCCGCTTCGTTGAGGCCGATCAGGGTCAACAACTCATCCTGGCGTATTTTACGTTCGGCACGGCTGAGTTTATGTAGACCAAAGCCGATGTTTTGCTCCGCCGTCAGGTGTGGAAAGAGGGCGTAATCCTGGAAGACCATGCCGATACGGCGCTGCTCGGCAGGTAGGTGGTGTTGTGGGGTGCTGACCGGCTCGCCATTGATCACAATCTCGCCGCCGCTAATCTCCTCAAACCCGGCAATGCAGCGCAGCACCGTGGTTTTGCCGCAGCCACTGGGGCCGAGCAGGCAGCCGATACGGCCACGGGCCAAGCTGAGTGATAGACCATCGACGATGAGGCTATCGCCATAACGTTGGCTGATGGTATGGAGGGTAAGAAGTGGATTATCGTTCTGCATGGCGTGTCAACAGTAGTGTCGGGAGGAGTCCGGCGATGATAATGGCGATGGCGGGCAGGGCGGCGCGCTGCCACTCACCCTCGGAGGTCAGTTCAAAGATACGTACCGCCAGGGTGTCCCAGCCAAAGGGGCGGGTCATCAGGGTGATAGGCATCTCTTTCATTACATCCACAAAAACCAGCATCATGCCGGTTAAGATACCACCGCTGAGGATGGGCAGGTGAATGCGTCTGAGTAGGGTCAGGCCACTGCAGCCGAGACTGCGCGCCGCGTCATCGACACTGAGGGTGATGCGCTGCATGTGGCCATCCACGGCGCTAAAACCCACCGCCTGAAACCGGATGATCAGTGCCAGCAGCATGGTGATGAGTGTGCCTTGCAGAATCTGGCCGATCTCGATCTGAAACCACTGCTGTGCTGAATCGATAATCAGATTGTCGAGCCAGGCGACAGGAATAAAAATACCCACCGCCAGTACTGGGCCGGGCAGTGCGTAACCCAGGGTGGATATCCGGATCAGCGCACGGGTGGGTAGGTCGCGGTGGCGACGCCCGGCGTAGGCCAGCAGCAGTGCGGTGGTCCCGACCGCCAGGGATGCCAGTGTGGCTAGCAGCAGCGAGTGCCAGAGGAACCCAAAGTAGCGGCTATCCAGATCGGTCAGGGCAGACTCCGCCGTCCACAATAGCAGTTGGGTCACGGGCACAATAAAGGCAATCAACAGTATCAGGGTGGCAAAAACGGTGACTGCCCAGCCATGCCAGCCGCGCAGTTTGATCGGTTGCTGTTGTGCCGCGCCGCGCCCAATTTGGGTGTAGCTCATCTTGGCCCGTGCCTGTTGCTCTATTAATAGAATAATAAAGACCACAATCACCAGGAGTGATGCCAGTTGAGCGGCGGCGGGCAGGGAGAAGAGGCTGTACCACGCTTTATATATGCCACTGGTAAAGGTGTCGTAGTTAAACACCGCCACTGTCCCAAAGTCGGCTAGACACTCCATCACCACCAACATCACGCCCCCCACAATCCAGGGGCGTGCCACGGGCAGAGAGACCCGCCAGAAACCCTGCCAGCGGTTCAGCCCCAGTGATTGTGCCGCCTCCAGTGCCCGTTGCCCCTGAGTATGAAAGGCGTTGCGGGCAATCAGATAGACATAGGGGTAAAAGGCAAGAATCATCACCGCAATCACCCCACCACGGGAACGGATGGCGGGAAACTGGGTGGGGCCAAGGGCCTCGCGCCACCAGCTCTGTAGCGGCCCGGTAAAGTCGAGCAGCCCAACGGCAACAAAGGCGGTGACATAGGCGGGCATCGCCAGTGGCAACAGCAGTGCCCAGGAAAAAAAGCGCCGCCCGGGAAAGTGGCACACCGCAGTAAACCACGCCAGTGATACCCCCAATAGCAGTGTGCCCGCCGCCACCCCCAATACTAACCAGAGGGTATTGATGGCAATATCCGCCAATACATTTTCGACCAGATGGTTCCAGATCTCCGGCTCAGGGTTGAACAGGGAAGAGAATATCACCAGCAGCGGCGCCAGCATCAACAGCGTAATCAGCAGCGCTACCAGCCGCCACGGACCGAGTTTGTGTAAAGCAAAAAGCCGCCCGACTCCAGAGGAGGGGGCGGTATTGGGTGGGGTTACAGGGGCGGCGTTATGGCCTGCCGACATCGACTATCAACTCCAACTATTTATATCCAGCACGATCCATCAGCTTCACCGCTTCAACCTGTAGTTCGCCAGCCTTGGCGATATTCATGTTGTTGCTCTTGAAACTGCCCCAAGCCGCTACAGTAGCGTCGGGTTTAGTCTGGGGATTGGCCGGGAACTCCATGTTGACATCGGCAAACAGGTTTTGCGCCTTGTCGGATGAGAGCCACTCCAGCAGCTTGACCGCCTCTTTTTCATGTTTGGCATATTTGGTAATGCCCGCGCCGGAGACGTTCACATGAACACCGTTGCTCTTCTGGTTGGCCCAGAAGATAGCCAGCGGCAGCTCAGGGTTCTTCTCCATCAGACGACCATAGTAGTAAGTATTGGCGATACCCACATCACACTGGCCTGCCGCCACAGCTTCCAACATCTTGGTATCGTCGGGGAACGGTTCAGTGGCCAGATTGGCAATCCAGCCGCGTACAATCTGCTCGGCCTTTTCTACGCCATGTTCAGCAATCAGGGTGGCTACCAGTGATTGGTTGTAGACCTTTTTGGAGGTCCGCAGGCAGAGACGCCCCTTCCATTTAGGGTTTGCCAGATCTTCGTAACTATCGAGATCGACCGCTTTAATCTTCTGTGTATTGTAGAAGAGGGTGCGCGCCCGGACCGACAGGCCAAACCACTGGTTTTTAGGGTCGCTCAGATGTGCTGGGATGTTTTTCTTCAGCACCTCAGAGTTGACCGGTTTAAGCAGCCCCTCTTGCGCCGCCTGCCAGAGGTTGCCGGCATCCACGGTAATCAACATATCCGCCGGGGTATTTTTCCCCTCAGCCTTCAGGCGCTGCATCAATGGACCCTCTTTATCAGTGATAAAGCTGATCTTGACCCCGGTCTCTTTAGTGTAGGCATCAAAAAGCGGCTTGATCAGCTGCTCGTTACGGGCGGAATAGACCACCACTTCAGCGGCTTGCAGGGGGGCAGCAGTGAGTGCAGTCCAGGTTAGGGTGGTGCAGAGCAGGGTGGTGAGACCTATCTTCTTCATGATAATGGCACTCCTTGATGTGTGTGAGTCTAAATACCAATGAGAACGATTATCATTATAAAGGACGGAGAGGTCAACCCCTTTTTTGAATAATTTAATCAATTTTACTTAACGCCAGACGGGGGCCTTGGGTTAACGCGTCGATCCAACCATACAACCAGAGTAGGTCAAGGGTGCCACTGTCCCTCCAAATGTCGTTTGCGCTGTGTGGCGCAAACGAAGCGCCATGTTATGTAAGGCCCAATTCTGCCTGGAGGTGCGCCGACGCATACGGTGGAACTCTTCAGCTGCATTTTTCTTCTGTGGCGGTATCGTCATTTCAATCGATGAAAATTAACGTAGGGAACCTCTGAATAGCTATTCCGTGCCCAAAGCACTTCGTGGGGCTGGCTCTTCGTGGTGAGATTGTCAAACCATTAATGGAGGACTCTTAATAATCAATACGTTACGTCAGCAGTCTTTCGACAGGTTCAGGACGAACGGGGCTGTTCAGAGGTTCCTGAGTACACATAACAGTTATATATGCCAGGGGGTGATAACACCGGCTATTCATGCGCCACGCTGTTCTCACCACCAAACACCTCCAGCAGCCGTGGGATAAAGCGCGATAGCTCTAACGTCATGATGGCAAAGTCATTATCAAAAGCCGCCGCGGCATCATCGCTATCCGCCTCATGGCTCTGTTCCAGAATCTCATCGCCAAAGCGGAGCCTCTTAATGGTCAGATCGTCCTGAATCACACAGCTGAGATGCTCCTGCCAGTCGATGGCAAGTTTGACCGCCCGTTTGCCCGCATCCAGATGGACCTGGATCTCTTCTGTAGTCAAATCCTGACGTTTACAACGGATAATGCCGCCATCCTCAACCGTATCGCGCAGCTCACACTCATCACCCAAGGTGAAGTCGTATGGCACATCATCACCGTTTAACCAGCGCGTCATCACCGCCGATGGGGCCACGGCCAAGCTCGGGGCCACCGCCGGCAATGAGCCGATAGAGCCTCGCAGGCAGCTCAATAGCTCCTCCGCCCGTTTGGCACTGGCGGCGTTCACCACAATCAGATTCTCTTTGGGGGCGATATAGGCAAAGGTCAGGGTCGAACGTGGAAAGGCGTGTGGCAGCAGGGTATGGATCACCTCTTCCTTAATAGTGTCGCGCTCCTTGCGGCGCACCGGCCGCCCCTGTGCCGCCTCAATCGCCTCGGCCTTCTCCTGCACCCGCTCACGCACTACCGTGGCCGGCACCACCTTCTGCTCTTTGCGGGCACAGATCATAATGTAACCGCCTACCGCGTGTACCAGCTCCGCACCGTCACGCCCCAGCGGTGCCACCCAGCCATAACTTGATAGATCCAGCGTGCCACACGGCTTAAACGTATGTTGCTCCAACTGCTGCGCCAGCAACTCAGCAGATAGGGTGAACGGCTTGGTAAGACGGTAAAGCTGAAGGTTTGAAAACCACATGCACTGAATCCTTAACTACTCAAGAGAGGGCAGCATTATCCCCAATTCACCGTTGCAGTGCTAGCGGTTGGGGTGGGGGGAGCAGGGTAATCGCATTTAACTCATAATAACCTGAAAATAACTGTAACCTGTACAGTAACTCGCGTGTTTTAAAATAAAAAAATTCTTTAAAAAAACAAAGCAAAGATACCTGTGCATCATGGGGGTGTGTTGAGAATTGGTTTTATTGGCGCCGTTACCCATTAAATTGCCAGACTATTGCTCCCTGAGAGCGGCATTTTAACTCAGCCAGAAAATGGATGCCGCAGCCAACTTTGCCTGTAGGTGAAATTTTGGGCGAAGTTGATGTGCAACTGCGAAAAAACAGGTGTTCTGCAGAGGATTGGTTCATTGCAACATGGCTGAAGGCGGTGTTATGCAGAGAGCTGAAGGTGTCGCTCTTTGTATTTCTGATAAGAGATCACGTTGCCACTCTCTTTGAGTGAGGCGGTCACCGCTGATCGGACCACGGTCTTCTCCTTGATTGTGGTCTCCTCCCATTCATGAGGATAGATGGCAATAATCTCAAAATCACCCGGCCATGGGTCGTAGGTGAGCATGGTCGCCACCTCTTCCAGCTCCTCAAGGACCTCTCTCATTAGTAACTCTTGTTCGGCGGTACCGGAGATGCTTCTCTGATGCAGCTTCATGACATAAACCTCAATCTCGTTCTACCCCTTTATCGGCGTTTGCCGGGGTGAACTTGAACCCGTTGAGGGTAAAAAAAGGTGGGTAAATGGTCGGTTTAAAACAGACGAGTGACAGTTCCTCACCAGCCGCCGCTGATAGCGGTGCCAGCGGGAAATGGGTTGGGTGGGCTATAGCGCCCGGAGCTCGCTGGCGTAAGGGTGCAGTGCCTGCACCATCGCCTTGAAAACCTTAGGATTGGCGGCAATGACATGGCCGGTTTCGAAGATCTCGTGACCACCATATATATCAGAGACCATGCCCCCGGCCTCTTGAATCAACAGAATCCCGGCGGCCATATCCCAAGGCTTGAGGTCGAGTTCCCAAAAACCATCCAGCCGGCCAGAGGCGACATAGGCAAGGTCTAACGCTGCGGAGCCAGCGCGGCGAATGCCAGCAGTAGGGATCACCATCTCTTTCAGCATCTGCAGGTAGATATCCAGAAAACGCTGGTTTTTGAACGGGATGCCCGTTCCAAGCAGTGCCCCATCGAGGCTGTTGGCCTTGCTGACCCGCAGGCGGCGGCCGTTGAGCTGGGCACCCATGCCACGACTGGCGCTGAAGATCTCATCTTTGAGTGGGTCAAAAACAACCGCATGCTCCAGCCGTCCGCGCTGCTTTACGGCAATGGAGACCGAGTATTGTGGGAACTGGTGGAGAAAATTGGTGGTACCGTCAAGGGGGTCAATAATCCACTGGAACTCATCCCCGGTGGTGTGTTCACCACTCTCCTCAGCCAAAATTCCATGATCAGGGAAGGACTTGCGAATGATCTGGATAATCTCATCTTCGGCTTGCCTGTCAACTTCAGTGACGTAATCGTGTTGTGATTTGGTCTGGATGTTGATGCTGTCCATGCGGTTGCTGGCGCGGGTAATCACAGTACCGGCCTGACGGGCGGCGCGGATGGCAATGTTAACGATAGGATGCATGCGGAGGCTTCAATGATGTCAAAAATGGGGCGCTAAGAATACCAGAGAACGGCCTCTGAATGTGAAGGGCTTAACCTTTTTTATAGGGCCGACCAAGAATCGGCTAGAATGTCGCTCCATGAAAACGAACATCAGAATTGTACTTATCAATACCAGCCATCCTGGCAATATCGGCGCAGTCGCTCGGGCGATGAAAAATATGTGCCTGGAACGGCTCTATCTTGTTGAGCCGAATGACTTTCCGAGTGCTGAGGCCACTTCCCGGTCGTCGGGCGCTGATGATCTGCTGGCACGAGCAGTCGTCTGTTCCACCCTGGAAGAGGCGCTGGCAGGGTGCCACTTTGTGGTGGGGACCAGCGCCCGCAATCGCAGTATCAGCTGGCCGGTCATGGCGCCGCGTGAATGCGCCGCGCGGTTGGTGGAGGAGAGCGTAGTGGGCGAGGTGGCGCTGGTATTTGGGCGCGAGGATTCGGGCATGACCAATGAGGAGCTGGAGCGTTGCCACTATCTGGTGAGCATTCCCAGCAATCCCGATTTCTCATCACTCAATCTTGGAGCGGCCGTTCAGGTGCTCACTTATGAGCTGATGGTGGCTACACCGCTGGCAAAACCGGTGTTGGCAGAGGAGAGCCGTGACTTGGCAACAGCGGATGAGATGGAGTCCTTCTTCCTTCACCTGGAGCAGACTTTGGTGGATCTGGAGTTTCTTGATAACAGTCAGCCCCGTAGGCTAATGAGGCGGTTACGTCGATTTTTTAACCGGGCACGCCCTGATCAGACCGAGGTGAATATTCTACGTGGTGTACTTGCGGCAGCGCAGGGGCGTAAGCTTAGCCGCGCCAAGGGTGTATAGCTGATTGGTTTTATTTTCAGTATGGCGTTAATATGGGTTTTTTAACCAGTTCGTTGTCAAGGATGGGGGCATTAATGGTGTTTCAACGCATCCGCGAAGATGTTCGGTGTGTGTTTGATCGTGACCCTGCGGCACGCAACGTGTTTGAAGTGCTGACAACATATCCCGGGGTTCATGCGGTGATAGGCCATAGGGTCAGTCATGCGCTTTGGAACGTGGGGCTGAAATGGCTGGCGCGGATGAACTCCACACTATGTCGCTGGTTAACGGGCATTGAGATTCACCCTGCCGCCACCATTGGCAGGCGTTTTTTTATAGACCATGGTATGGGGGTGGTGATCGGTGAGACGGCCGAGATTGGTGATGATTGCACCCTCTACCACGGCGTGACACTGGGGGGCACCTCGTGGAATAAGGGGAAGCGCCACCCCACGTTGATGAATAACGTGGTGGTGGGGGCGGGTGCCAAGGTACTGGGACCCATTACACTCGGTGAGGGCGCGCGGGTGGGTTCCAATGCAGTTGTTATAAAGGACGTTGCGCCGGGCAATACGGTAGTGGGTGTGCCGGGGCGCATTGTTAATGACGTGGATAGTGAAAAAGATGCGCGGCGTCAAGCCGTTGCCAAAATGATCGGTTTTGATGCCTACGGCATGCATCAGGGCACAACTGATCCGGTTGTTCAGGCGATTAACCACATGCTGGACCATATTCATGCAATGGATTCGAAGATGGGCGATATGTGCAAAGCGATTGAGCAGCTGGGGGGTGAGGTAGATGGTACCCCATTGCCAGTATTGAATTCGTACGAAATTAAAGAGGGGAGTGGACAGCGGGCTGAGCCGAGAGAGGAGGCAGCAAAGCACGGGATAATACCTGATTAAAATAGTCAGGAAAATACTTGACCATTTTAGTTGGATAAAGTACTGTTCATATCAATGATGAAGCATATATATGGTGTATTTGATTGCCGCCATATGAACATCAAGAGGGTTAATCATGAGACTTACAACCAAAGGTCGTTACGCGGTTACCGCAATGTTGGATCTGGCAATACATGCTAACGATGCTCCGGTACCTCTGGCAGAAATTTCACAGCGCCAGGGGATTTCACTGTCTTATCTCGAGCAGCTCTTTTCGCGTTTGAGACGCCAAGGTCTGGTAGATAGCGCGCGCGGTCCAGGTGGAGGCTACCGTTTGGCCCGCCCAGCGAGTGAAATTGCAGTAGTTCATGTTATCAACGCGATTGATGAGAACGTAAACGTGACGCGTTGTGGCGGTCAGGCGGATTGTCAGGATGGAGACCCTTGTCTGACACATGACCTGTGGTGTGATCTGAGCAACCAGATCCATGAATTTCTCTCCAGTATTAGCCTGCAGCAGCTGGTGGAGCGGCGCACGGTGCGTGAAGTGGCTGCGCGTCAGGATAGCAGGCAGCAGACTATTAAGTACAAAGCGGCCGGGACTGAGAGGGATTTTGCTGTCTCCAGTTAGGGTTTTTCAGCAAGTTATGCAGGTGGGTCTATGAGCGTATATCTCGATCATAATGCCACCACGCCGGTTGATAGGCGGGTGTTTGAGGCAATGTTACCTTATCTGCAGCAGCATTATGGGAACCCCTCGGCACTCTACCGCCGTGGCAGATATGCGCGACAGGCGGTTGAAGCCGCCCGGGAGCAGGTGGCCCAGCTGGTCAATGCCCACCCCTCTCAGGTTGTGTTTACCAGCGGTGGTAGTGAAGCCAATGGTTTGGCAATCAGGGGGGCAATCCCCAATATGCACTCTTTGGCTGTCAGTGCTGTGGAACACGCCTCTGTGCTGGAGAGTGCTCAAGCGGTTGCTCGTCAAGGGGTAAAGTTGGGGATTGTCGCCGTTGATGTTGATGGCCGGGTGACTGAGTCCGCGCTGGCCTCCGCGTTGGCGCACCAGCCGCAGCTGGTCTCGGTGATGGTGGCCAACAATGAGACTGGGGTGGTTCAGGATATTGCTCAGTTAGCGCCGTTGTCCCATGCCCATGGCGCTCTGTTCCATACGGATGCCGTGCAGGCTGCTGGAAAGATGGTTCTGGACTTTAAGTCGCTGGGCGTAGATTTGATGACTTTGTCGGCCCATAAGCTCTATGGGCCAAAAGGGGTGGGGGCTTTGATCTGCGATAGTCGGGTTGAGTTGACGCCCCAGATCCTGGGCGGTGGCCAAGAGCGTGGTATGCGTTCTGGTACTGAAAATGTGGCCGCCATTGTGGGTTTTGGCAAGGCTGCTGAGTTGGCTGGTTGTGAGTTGGATATTCGCCAATCGCATTTGAGTGGTTTGCGAAGCAGTCTGGAGCAGCAGCTGGCCCAGATGGGTGAGGTGGTGGTGTTTGCCCAACAGGTACAGCGCCTACCCAATACAGTGTTTTTGGCAATTCCGGGTATTGACGGTGAAACGTTGTTGATGGAACTTGATAGGATGAACATCGAGGTCTCCAGCGGTTCAGCGTGTGATAGTCGTAAGATTGGCCCCAGTCATGTGTTGTTGGCAATGGGCATTGATGAGTTGATAGCGCGCTGTTCGATACGAATCAGTTTTGGCCGTGATAGCAGTGAGTCTGACGTCACAGCGCTGGTGTCCGCGCTAAAACAACAGGTAGAGACCCTGCAATCAGCATCGTTGCTGGCATGGGTTTAAAGCAATGAACAACAGATGTTGTGGAGATAAAAGATGAGATTACCTATCTATTTAGACTATTCGGCGACTACGCCAGTGGATCCTCGGGTTGCTGAGAAGATGATGGCAAGCCTGACAATGGACGGTAATTTTGGTAATCCCGCTTCACGTTCCCACGTTTTTGGCTGGAATGCGGATGAGGCTGTGGCTGTGGCGCGCCAGCAGGTGGCGGCGTTAATCAATGCCGACCCTAAAGAGATTGTTTGGACCTCTGGTGCCACTGAGTCTGATAACCTTGCTATTAAAGGTGCGGCTCATTTTTACCAGCGTAAAGGTAAACACATTATCACCAGTAAGACCGAACATAAGGCAGTGCTGGACAGCTGCCGTCAACTCGAGCGCGAAGGCTTTGAGGTGACCTACCTTGATCCGGAGTCTAACGGCATGATTGATCTTGCTAAACTTGAATCCGCGATGCGTGAAGATACTATTCTTGTCTCCATCATGCATGTCAATAATGAGATTGGTGTGATTCAGGACATTGCCGCGATTGGTGAAATAACCCGCGCACGTGGAATTATTTTTCATGTGGATGCTGCTCAGAGCGCCGGCAAGGTCGCTATTGATCTTGATAAGCTAAAGGTTGATTTGATGTCTTTTTCGGCCCATAAAATCTACGGACCTAAAGGGATTGGTGCTTTGTATGTACGGCGCAATCCGCGTATCCGCATTGAGGCACAGATGCACGGTGGTGGCCATGAACGTGGCATGCGTTCTGGTACTTTGCCAGTGCATCAGATCGTGGGTATGGGAGAGGCCTTCCGTATTGCTAAGGATGAGATGACGCTGGAGAACAAGCGCATCCGCCTGCTTCGTGACCGTCTTTGGAGTGGATTGATCGGGATGGAGGAGGTCTATCTGAATGGTGATGCGCAGCATGGTGTTGATGGTAATCTGAACGTGAGCTTCAACTTTGTTGAAGGAGAGTCGTTGATTATGGCCGTGAAAGATGTGGCGGTCTCATCCGGGTCGGCGTGTACTTCAGCCAGTCTTGAGCCCTCCTATGTATTGCGTGCGATTGGTCGTAACGATGAGCTGGCCCACAGCTCGATCCGTTTCAGTATCGGCCGGTTCACTACGGCGGATGATGTGGATTACACCATTCAGTTGATGAAGGATAAGGTTGCCAAGCTTCGTGAAATGTCGCCCCTGTGGGAGATGTACCAGGATGGTATAGATTTGAATAGCGTGCAGTGGGCCGCCCATTAAGTGAACGTCTAGTTAATTTGAGAGGAACAGATCATGGCCTATAGCGATAAATTAATGGATCATTACGAGAACCCCCGTAATGTGGGTTCGTTTGAAAAGACAGATACAGCGGTTGGCACGGGCATGGTGGGTGCCCCCGCTTGTGGCGATGTCATGAAGTTACAGATTAAGGTGAATGAGCAGGGCATAATTGAAGATGCCCGCTTTAAAACCTACGGTTGTGGCTCAGCGATTGCCTCCAGTTCCCTGCTGACAGAGTGGGTGAAGGGTAAAACCTTGGATGAAGCGTCGCAAATTAAGAATGTTCAGATTGCTGAAGAGTTGGCTCTGCCACCGGTGAAAATTCACTGCTCAGTGCTGGCTGAAGATGCCATCAAGGCAGCGATTGAAGATTATCAAAAGAAACAGCAGAAATAGGACATTGCCATGGCAGTAACTCTGACAGAACGGGCGGCAACACATGTGAGCAACTTTTTCGCCAAGCGCGGCAAAGGGGCGGGTTTGCGACTGGGCGTCAGGACAAGTGGATGTTCTGGTATGGCGTATGTATTGGAGTTTGTAGACGTCGTTGCGCCGGAGGACCAAGTGTTTGAGGCGCATGGCGTTAAGGTGGTGATTGACCCCAAAAGCATGCTGTATCTTGATGGCACTGAGCTCGACTTTGTTAAAGAGGGGCTAAACGAAGGGTTTAAGTTTAATAATCCTAACGTCAAAGATTCATGTGGCTGTGGCGAAAGTTTTACTGTTTGATCGGCCACCGTGGATTTTCATCAAAACTATTTTGAGCTGTTTGGTCTGCCGGTCAGCTTTGGCCTGGATGGTGGTTCGCTGACAGAACGTTATCGTGATTTGCAGAAGGTATTGCACCCTGACCGTTTTGCCAATGCCTCAGATCAGGAACGGCGGTTGTCGTTGCAGCAGGCGGCTCAGGTGAACAGTGCCTATGATACGTTGCGAGATCCGCTTTCACGGGCACGTTATCTGCTGCAGTTGCGGGGGTTTGAATATAACGATGAGAGCAGCACTATCAGTGATCTGGAGTTTCTGGAGGAGCAGATGGGGTTGCGTGAACAGCTGGCTGATATCCGCCATGATAAAAATCCGACCGCCCTTTTGGATGACTTTATGGCAAAGCTCGATGCCAGGAGTCGGGAATATATTGAGGGGTTGAGTGGGTTGTTTGCGTCGCCTGAAGATGTGGACATGGAAAAGGCAAAAAATCTGGTGCAGCGTATGCAGTTTATTCGTCGCCTGCAGGCAGAAGGGGAGGCGTTGGAGGAGGCGTTGATGTAGTCTTTCCGTTGAGCAACCCAGACTAAGGCAGCGGTTGTGCAGACTATTTTTCCATTCTAAATCTCCATATCTTTTATTGCTCAGATTAACTGCCTGGCACCTCTGTTTTTTATGCATCCAAGATGAATATATACTCTTTGATGGATCTATTTCTTAGACAAAGATGACAATCGATTATGGCATTACTACAGATTAGTGAACCCGGCGAATCTACCGCCCCGCACCAGCATCGCTTGGCCGTCGGTATTGACCTGGGCACTACTAACTCCTTGGTGGCTACTGTGCGTAGCGGCGTGGCGGTTACCTTGCCTGGCCTGAATGGTGATTCCATGGTGCCGTCTGTGGTGCGTTACCATTCTGATGGTGGTATTGAAGTGGGTGAGTCCGCTCGTGCTGCTGCACCACAAGATCCAGAGAATACAATCATCTCTGTTAAACGGCTGATGGGGCGTAGTCTGGTTGATCTGAACCAGCAGGCGCAACGTTTTCCTTATACGTTTGCAAAGACCGATTCCAGCGTGCCTCGTATTGTTACGGCGGCGGGAGATGTGAGCGCTGTGGAGATCTCGGCGGAAATTTTGAAGGTGTTGCGTCTGCGTGCCGAGGAGAGTCTGGCTGGTGAGTTGAGTGGTGCAGTGATTACGGTGCCCGCCTATTTTGATGACGCCCAACGTCAAGCGACCAAGGATGCGGCCCGTCTTGCCGGAATAAATGTGTTACGTCTGTTGAATGAACCGACCGCAGCGGCGGTTGCCTATGGGCTGGATCGTGGTTCGGAAGGTGTGCATGTTGTCTATGACCTGGGGGGGGGGACATTTGACGTCTCGATTTTGCGCTTTACCCGTGGGGTATTTGAGGTCCTGGCGACAGCGGGAGACTCGGCACTGGGGGGGGACGATTTTGACCATCTGCTGGCTCAATGGCTGATGGAGCAAGCGGGTATTGTTGATGACCTGGGTCATAGACAGTTGCGTGCGCTCCTGCATCAGGCCCGCGCCGTTAAAGAGCAGCTGAGCAGTGAGCTGGTGGTTGAGGTTGAGGTTGTCCGTGCTGACGGTTCGATATGGGTGGGCGACATTGACCGGTCTACCTTTAATGAGATTATAACCCCGCTTGTCAAAAAAACCCTGTTACCTTGTCGCCGTACGTTGCGTGACTCGGGTGTGTCGTTGGAAGAGATTGCCGATGTGGTGATGGTGGGTGGCTCTACACGTGTGCCGTTGGTGCGCGAACAGGTCGGCCAGTTTTTTCAGTGCCAGCCACTGGTTGATATTGACCCCGATAAAGTCGTGGCCATAGGTGCGGCCATTCAGGCCGACATTCTGGTGGGTAATAAACCCGATAACGAGATGCTGCTGCTGGATGTCATTCCGCTCTCCCTGGGGCTTGAGACCATGGGGGCACTGGTGGAAAAGGTGGTGCCACGGAACACAACCATTCCAACGACACGTGCCCAGGAGTTTACAACCTTTAAAGATGGTCAGACGGCAATGAGTATCCATGTATTGCAGGGCGAGCGTGAAATGGTGGACGATTGCCGTTCACTGGCGCGTTTTGAGCTGCGTGGTATTCCCGCCATGGTTGCCGGCGCAGCCCGCATTCTGGTGACGTTTCAGGTTGATGCGGATGGTTTGTTGAGTGTCAGTGCGGAAGAGACGGTGAGCGGTGTTCGTAGCAGCATCGAAGTGAAACCATCGTACGGCTTGCAGGAGAGCGAGATTGAAACGATGTTGCGCGACTCGTTCACCCATGCAAAGGAAGACATGAGTGTGCGTGCATTGCGCGAGCATCAGGTGGATGCTGACCGTGTGCTGGTATCGCTGGCGGCGGCACTGGCGGCTGATGGTGATGTGCTGTTATCAGCCACAGAGCGTGGTGTGATTGATGTTAATATCAGCCAGTTGCAGCAGGCGCGTATGGGAAGTGACATCCAGGCTATTAAACAGGCCATTGAAAACCTTGATCAGGTGACCGATAGCTACGCCCAGCGACGCATGGATGCCAGTGTTAAAAAGGTGCTCACAGGGCACCGGCTCGAAGACTTTAATAAGGCCTGATACGAACCCCGTCGGGTGACAGGTATTGATGGGTTCCTTGCTTTTGCGGTGAATGGTTTAGAAAAACGGAACAGTGATTATGACAAAGATAGTCTTTTTACCCCATGCCGAACTCTGCCCAGCAGGTTTGGTGGTGGACGTAGCCCCAGGTACCACTATTCTGGATGCGGCACTTGATAATGGAATTGAGCTGGAGCATGCCTGCGACAAGTCCTGCGCTTGCACTACCTGCCACGTTATTGTGCGTGAAGGTTTTGATTCGCTTAACGAAACAGATGAGCTCGAGGATGACCTGCTCGACAAAGCTTGGGGATTGGAGCCTGAATCACGGCTCGGCTGTCAGGCGGCTGTCCATAGTAAGGATCTGGTGGTAGAGATACCTAAATACACCATTAACATGGTCTCTGAAGGCCACTAACGTAAACGTGGGCGTGGGGAGCTGAACATGGGACTGAAATGGACTGATTCATTGGATGTGGCGATAGCCCTGGATGAGGCCCATCCTGACGTTGACCCCAAAGGGATCCGTTTTACCGACCTTTTGCAGTGGGTGCTGGCGCTGGAGGAATTTGATGATACTGAAGAGCGTTGTGGCGAAAAAATTCTTGAGGCGATCCAGATGGCATGGATTGAAGAGCGAGAGTAGTGTCAACGCCGTTAACGGTGGCGGATAGCGCCTGAAACAGGTAAAATGCGCCAAGTTTTTAGGTAAGTATAGGCCTGCGTTAAACGCGGGCCTGTTGCTATTTATGAGTTAGAAAACTAAGGAGACTCTCCCATGGCTGTTGAACGTACATTGTCTATTATTAAACCTGACGCAGTTGCCAAAAATGTGATTGGCAAAATCTACAGTCGTTTTGAAAGTGCCGGCCTGAAGGTTGTTGCTGCTAAAATGGCACAGCTGAGTCGTGCAGAGGCTGAAGGCTTCTATGCGGTACACAAGGCGCGCCCTTTCTTTAACGATCTGGTGAGTTTCATGATCTCTGGCCCGGTGATGATTCAGGCCCTTGAAGGTGAAGGCGCTATTGCCATGAACCGTCAGTTAATGGGTGCCACCAACCCAAAAGAGGCCGAGGCAGGTACTATTCGCGCTGATTTTGCTGACTCAATCGATGCCAATGCAGTACACGGTTCTGACAGTGCTGAAAATGCAGCGATCGAAATTGCGTACTTCTTCAGCACTACCGAAGTCTGTTCACGTTAAGAGGTGGATCAACTTGAGTGATACCAAGGTCAATCTACTTGGCCTAGATCGCAAAGGTCTTGAGGCCTTCTTCACCAACATGGGGGAGAAGGCCTTTCGTGCTTCACAAGTAATGAAGTGGATTCATCAATTTGGAGTCAACGACTTTGATGAGATGAACAACATTGCTAAAGGGTTAAGAGAGCAGCTTAAAGAGGTGGCGGAACTACGCGCCCCTGAGTTGGTTCTGGATCAGGCCTCCAGCGACGGTACTCATAAATGGGTATTGCGACTTGATAGTGGTAACTGTATTGAAACGGTATTAATCCCTGAAGTGGAGCGTGGCACTCTGTGTGTTTCATCCCAGGTTGGGTGTGCACTCGACTGCTCGTTCTGTGCGACGGGTAAGCAGGGTTTTAACCGCAATCTCACCACGGCAGAAATTGTCGGTCAGCTGCGTGCGGCCTATCAATATTATGGTGCCACCCACCGTGATAAACGGATCATTACCAATGTGGTCATGATGGGCATGGGTGAGCCACTGCTGAATTTTGATAATGTTGTTGCGGCCATGAATATCATGACTGACGACGACTGTTACGGCCTGTCAAAACGGCGGGTCACATTGAGTACGGCCGGTGTTGTTCCGGCGATGCGGCGGCTGGCGGAGGAGAGCGACGTGAGTCTGGCAGTATCGTTGCACGCCCCTAATGACGAACTGCGTAATGTTTTAGTGCCGCTTAACTGTAAATATCCGCTTAAAGAGTTGATGGCGGCGTGCAGACATTACGTTGAGGTAGGTAATAAACGTAAAATCACCTTTGAGTATGTGATGCTTGATGGTGTGAATGATAAACCCGAACATGCACGGCAGATGATTCAGCTGTTGAAGGGGATTCCCTCTAAAATAAATCTGATTCCATTTAACCCGTTCCCGCAGTCACAATATCGTCGCTCTTCTGATGACACCATCAGACATTTTCGGGATATATTGGCAGCCGGTGGTTTGACCACCGTGACACGTCGAACCCGTGGTGACGATATCGATGCAGCGTGTGGCCAACTGGTAGGTAAGGTGATGGATCGTACCAAGCGTAATCTTCCCAAAGCAGGTGATGCATTACAGGAGCTGGGGGGATGAGGTTGCCCACTCTGCTGGTAATGATCACGGCTGTTCTACTGTTGCAGGGATGTATTCAGACGGGTGGTCCCAAGGGATCGGCGGAAACGGCTGAAGCGGTACGTATTTATAGTGATCTTGGGCTGGAGTATCTACGTCAGGGTAAACTTGACCAGGCGCTGCAGAAGCTGCAGCGCGCCTTAGAGCTAAACAGCAGAGACCCTGCCTCTAATCACTATATCGCCGAAGTATACAAACAGATGGAGGAGACCAAGCTGGCAGATCTCTATTTTGAGAAGGCAGCAGAACTGGATCCTAAAAACCCCATGTTGCTGAATAACTATGGGGCGTTTCTGTGTGAGCAATCGCGTTTTGCCGATGCAGAAAAATATTTCTTGCGTGCCGCAGAGTTGCCCCGTTATCAAACGCCAGAATTGGCCTATGAAAATCTTGCACTTTGTGTGCTGAGGATGAATAACCCGGTTCAGGCAGAAGTCTATTTCCGCAAGGCATTGGCGATCAACCCAAAGTTGCAAAAGTCACTCTACCAGATGGCGCAGATCAGTTACGACAATAAAGAGTATTTGACGGCGCGGGCGTTTGTGCAGCGGTTTCACAGCGTTATCGATCCGTCAGAGCTGGGGCTGAAACTGGCCATTAAAATTGAGCAGGCACTGGGTGATGAATCGGCGGTGCAAGAGTACCAGCGGGCGTTAAAAAAACGCTTCCCTGATGCAGCGATAGAGTAGTGACGGGTGAATAAAGGATGAACAGGCCGGTGGAACAAGAGAGCGACATGGAACAATCCGCGCAGAGTGGTGCTTGGGGTAAACGTCTGGCGGCTATTCGTGAGAAAAACGGTGTTACTGTCAGCGCAGTGGCTGCAGAGTTGCGGCTTGAGCCAAAAATGGTGGAGTTGATTGAAGCTGAAGATCTGGATCAGCTCCCGACTGCACCCTTTGTGAAGGGGTATCTGCGTCACTATGCCCGCATGATGGACGTTGATGTGACCCCAATCCTTGAAGCTTATGGCAGGGTGTGTGGTGTGGATGCGCCGGGGCTGACCAAGATCAACCGTCTATATGAATCGACCTCTAAAGATGCGGCACCACGTTCTACGACCTGGATCATTGTGGCGGTGATTGTGGTCTCGCTGGCGGCTTGGTGGTGGACGCAGCTGATTACCTTTAAAAACGCGCCAGAAGAAGAGGCGGTTGTGGAGTTGTCAGAGGCAGTGCCAGCTACTGCGATGGATACTGTTCCGGTTGATAACGGCGCTACTGTTAGCGGTGAAGAGGGAGGGGAGCTGTTATTGCCACAGTTGCAGGGTTCGGTCGAAACACCCGCAGCAGTATCCCCTACGCCTGAATCTGTTGCTGTGATCAAGACAGAGGTTGCCACACCCCTCGCAGCCGCAGGAACGTCGACCATTACGTTAAAGTTTACACAAGAGTCGTGGGTCGACATTACCGATGCCACAGGTGCGCGTCTGTTTGTTGATCTGGCAAAATCCAACAGTTCGCAGACAGTGACAGGCAAGCCCCCCTTTAATGTACTGTTAGGTAATTCGGAAGGTGTGGCCATTGAGTATAACAGCAAGCCTTATGATCAGCGTCCCCACAATAGCAAGGGTGTTTCCCGCTTTACCCTGGGCGCTGCGGATTAGACAGGAGATTTTTTATGGAACATAAAAGCTTAATCGTCCGTCGTAAATCACGCCAGATCATGGTGGGTAATGTACCTGTTGGTGGTGATGCGCCTATCACCGTACAAAGCATGACCAACACTGAGACCTGTGATGTTGCTGCAACCGTGGCGCAGATCAAGGCGCTTGAGGCTGTGGGTGCCGATATTGTCCGTGTCTCTGTGCCGAGCATGGAGGCGGCAGAGGCCTTTGGTAAAATTAAAAAGCTGGTCAATGTGCCGCTGGTAGCGGATATACATTTTGATTATAAAATTGCCTTGCGTGTTGCCGAGTTGGGCGTGGATTGCCTGCGTATCAACCCCGGTAATATTGGTAGCGATGAACGTGTACGTGCGGTGGTGAGTGCGGCCCGTGATAATAATATTCCCATTCGTATCGGTGTGAATGCTGGCTCTTTGGAAAAAGATCTACAGAAAAAGTATGGTGAACCCACACCGGCGGCGCTGGTGGAGTCAGCACTGCGTCATATCGACATTCTCGACAAGCTCGACTTCCAGGAGTTTAAGGTCAGCCTTAAAGCGTCGGAAATTTTTATGACAGTAGCTGCCTACCGGTTACTCGCCAGCCAGATTGAGCAGCCGCTCCACCTGGGGATTACGGAGGCGGGTGGCCTGCGTTCAGGTACAGTGAAATCCTCCATTGGTCTGGGCATGTTACTGGCCGATGGCATTGGCGATACCATTCGTATCTCTCTGGCCGCAGATCCAGTGGAGGAGATTAAAGTGGGTTTTGATATTCTTAAAAGCCTGCATCTGCGTAGTAAGGGAATCAATTTGATTGCCTGCCCCTCCTGTTCACGCCAGCGTTTCAACGTCATCTCCGTCGTCAATGAACTGGAGCAGCGCCTCGAAGATGTGACCGAACCACTCAATGTTGCCGTCATCGGTTGTGTCGTTAACGGCCCAGGGGAAGCGCGTGAAGTTGATGTGGGGTTAGCAGGTGGTGAACCCAATCTGCTCTACATTGATGGAAAGCCAGATCACAAAATTGGCAATGAAGGCATGGTGGATGAGCTTGAACGGGTGATTCGTCACCGCATCAAAATCAAGCAAGAGAGCAGTGGTGCCAGCTGTGTCGCCTGTCCGTCTGCTGGAAAATAGAATAGAAATTTATGTCTAAACACATCCAGGCCGTTCGCGGCATGAACGATATCCTGCCACAGCAAACACCTTATTGGCAGCGGTTGGAACAGACGGCACAACGGGTTTTTGAAGCGTACAGCTTTGAAGAGATCCGTATGCCGATTGTTGAGAGTACCGATCTTTTTAAACGCACCATCGGTGAAGTCACCGATATTGTTGAAAAAGAGATGTACACCTTTGAGGACCGTAATGGCGATAGCCTGACGTTACGCCCGGAAGGTACGGCGGGGTGCGTGCGTGCGGGCATTGAGAATGGTCTTCTTTATAACCAGATTCAACGCCTCTGGTACAAGGGACCGATGTTTCGTCATGAACGCCCCCAGAAAGGGCGCTATCGCCAGTTTCAACAAATTGGTGTGGAGTGTTTTGGAATGGCCGGCCCGGATGTTGATGCCGAGATGATCATGATGACCGCCCGGTTGTGGCGTGAGCTGGGGTTGACCGGGCTGGAGTTACACATCAATACCCTTGGTTCAGCAGAGGCCAGGGCACGTTATCGTGACATCCTGGTTGAGTACATGAACGCACACCACGATCAGCTGGATGAAGATAGCCAGCGCCGTTTACTGAGTAATCCATTGCGGATTCTGGACAGTAAAAATCCGGCGATGCAGCTGATTAACAACAATGCGCCCAAATTAATTGATGCCCTGGATGATGAATCGCGTCAGCACTTTGAACAGCTCTGTGGTTATCTTGACGATGCCGGTATTCCATATGTGATCAATCCGCGCCTGGTGCGTGGCCTTGATTACTACAACCGTACCGTGTTTGAGTGGGTGACAGACCAGTTAGGTGCACAGGGCACCGTTTGTGCCGGTGGCCGTTTTGATGGACTGGTAGAACAGTTGGGAGGACACAGCACGCCAGCGCTCGGTTTTGCTATGGGTATAGAGCGGCTGGTATTGTTGCTGGAAGCCACAGCCAAGGTGGAAAACACCCCCCACGCCTATCTGCTGATGATTGGTGATGATGCAGTACGCAGAGGTTTACGTCTGGCTGAGGCGTTGCGCGATACACTGCCGGGACTGCGTCTGCGTAGCCATTGCGGCGGTGGCAGTTTTAAGGCCCAGTTTAAAAAGGCGGATAAGAGCGGCGCAGCAGTGGCGTTGATTCTTGGCGAAGATGAGGTACAGCAAGCAGTTGTGGGGATAAAAAACCTGCGTGAACAGAACCCGCAACAGAGTGTGCCGCAGAGCGGGTTGGCAAACTATTTAAAGTCAGCACTGGCGTTGTTATAAAACAGGGCCTTGTCGTGACCAGTATGAATTGCGGAATAGCGCTGCTATAACAGCAGTGGGTAGATAGAGAGGATCTATATCTGCCTGACAGCATTAATGTTGTGGCGGTATGTAATATTTGGATAACAGCGCGGGAGTTAAAAGTGGAAGTCTACGATTCGGAACGTGAACAATTTGATGTCCTGAAAACATGGTGGCAACAGAATGGTAAAGCCATTGTCATCGGCTCGATTCTGGGGATAGGGACGTTAGTGGGTTGGCAGCAGTGGCAGTCAGGTAAGCAGGAGTCAAGTGAGGCCGCGTCACAAGAGTATGGTGTGCTGCTTGATAATATGGAAAAGCAGAACCTGCAAGGTGTGAAGGAGCGTGGTGCCACCATCATGAATAACTTTGCCAAAACACCTTACGCGGCACTGGCAGCGTTAGCGGTGGCCAAGGTGAATGTGGAGGAGGGTGATATCGCTTCCGCCCGTACCCATCTGCAAAAGGTGGTCGATCAAAAAGATCAGCCGCAGTTTCAGCATGTTGCCCGCCTGCGTCTGGCACGGTTGATATTGGACGAGGGTGAGGCCAAACAGGCATTGGATCTGGTCAAGAGTGTTGATGTTGCCGGATTTGCCAGCGCCTATGATGAACTTAAGGGTGACATCCACGCCGCACTGGGTAATACAGCAGAGGCGCGCAGCGCTTACGAACGTGCCATTGCGGCTATGGATGCAGCGCTTGATCAGAGCATTATTAAAATGAAGCTCGATGATCTGGGCGAGACAGAGGTAACGTTGTAAATGCGTTCAATTGTGTTGCCACTGCTGCTGCTGGCACTGGCGGGATGTAGTTCCACCGGACCGATCCGTGAACCGGCGGCGCTGGAGGATATTAGCGCCGCCCGTCATGTGAAGGTGCTGTGGAGCAGCTCCACCTCATCGGATCGACTCAACCGGGTGTACGACCGTTTAGCCCCCGTGATTGCGGATGGCACACTGTATACCGCCAGTGCCAACGGCATGGTATACGCCTTTGATATCGCCAAGGGCAAAAAACAGTGGCAGCAACGGTTGGAGCTGGTGATTACCGGTGGTGTGGGTCTTAACCAGGAGCAGCTGTTTGTGGGCAGTGCCAAGGCCGAGATACTGGCGCTGAGTCGTAACAGTGGTGCAGTGCAATGGCGCACCACACTCTCCAGCGAAATATTGGCCCCACCCGTTGCTGTCGCAAATCAGCTGATTGTGCGTTGTGTGGATGGCAATGTGTATGCATTGAATGCAGAAAATGGCCAACAGCTCTGGCACTATCAAGGCAGCGTTCCGGCGCTGAGTCTGCGTGGTGACAGCACCCCAGTGATTGCTGGTGATAACGTACTGTTAGGATTGGCCAACGGCCGGATTGCAGCGCTGTCGCTCGATGATGGTTCAGTGATCTGGGAGAGTAATGTAGCGGTGGCCCAGGGGCGTACCGATCTTGAACGTATGGTCGATGTTGATGCCGCACCGCTGGTGGCGGACGAGACCATCTACGCTGTTGCCTATCAAGGTAAGGTGGTTGCACTCTCGCGCCAGACCGGCAGCACAATCTGGAGTCGTGATATCGGTTCATCAGCCGGTCTGGGGCTGGATGAACACCATCTCTACGTAGTGGATGATCAGGATCAGATATGGACGCTGGACCGCAACAGCGGTGCATCGTTATGGAAATCGGATAAACTGAAATACCGCGACTTAAGTGCCCCCGTGCCCATGAAAGATAGCGTTGTTGTGGGTGACTTTGAAGGCTACCTGCACTGGCTGTCACTGGAGGATGGCCACATTATTGCCCGTCACCAAGTGAGTGATGACGGCATACGCATGGCCCCTATAGTGATTAACGAAGTGCTTTATGTACGCACCAAAAACGGCAATCTTGAAGCACTTACCCTTACCCCATAAGTTGGCCATACAAAATGAAACCTGTCATCGCGCTTGTCGGCCGTCCCAATGTTGGTAAATCAACACTCTTTAACTGCCTCACCAAAACCCGTGATGCGTTGGTGGCCGACTATCCGGGGTTAACACGTGACCGTAAATATGGCACCGGTCGGGTGGGATACAAACCCTACATCGTTGTTGATACCGGCGGTCTGAGTGGTGCGAAGGAGGGCATTGATGAACTCATGGCCGGCCAAGTGCAGCAGGCCATTGGTGAGGCAAACGCAGTACTCTTCATGGTCGATGCCCGCGCAGGGCTCACCGGGGGGGATGAGATCATTGCCCGCCATCTGCGCCGCATCGACAAACCGATCTACCTCATCGTTAATAAAGTGGATGGCTCTGACGAGAACATTGTCACGGCTGACTTTCAGCGGCTGGGTCTGGGCCAGGTGATTGGTATCTCCTCATCCCATGGGCGCGGTGTCAGCCACATGATGGATGTAGTGCTGGCCATCATGCCGGAGATGGAGATTGAAGAAGAGGAGACCTATGACGATACACTTAAAGTGGCCATCATCGGTCGTCCCAATGTAGGTAAATCAACACTGGTCAACCGACTGTTGGGTGAAGAGCGTGTGGTTGCGTTTGACATGCCCGGCACCACCCGTGACAGCATCTTTATCCCATTCGAACAGGATGGACAGAAATATACATTGATCGATACCGCCGGGGTACGTCGGCGTGGCAAAGTGAAAGAGACTGTAGAAAAATTCAGTGTCATTAAAGCACTACAAGCAATCGAAGTGGCCAACGTGGTCATCATGGTACTGGATGCCCAGGACGGTATTTCCGATCAGGATGCAACCCTGGCCGGTTTTGCCCTGGAGGCCGGGCGTGCCATGGTCATTGCAGTGAATAAATGGGATGGGCTGGAGAAAGATGCCCGTAACAAAATGAAAGAAGAGTTGGAACGACGCCTGCCTTTTCTCGACTTTGCCGAGATGCACTTCATCTCAGCACTGCAGGGGAGTGGTGTGGGGCTGCTGTTTAAATCAGTCAACGCCGCCTACAAAGCGGCCATGGCTGATCTGGCTACCCCCGCACTCACGCGCATACTCGAAGATGCCGTTAGCCAACATCAGCCGCCGATTGTGGGTGGGCACCGCATCAAACTGCGCTATGCCCACCAGGGGGGGAAAAACCCCCCGATCATTGTGATACATGGCAATCAAACCGACTCAGTGCCCGGCACCTACAAACGGTATCTGATGAATGTATATAGAAAGGTATTCAAGCTGCATGGCACCCCCGTGCGTATTGAGTTCCGTTCAGGTGACAACCCGTTTGCCAACAAGCGCCGTGAAAACCTGACCGTGCGCCAGGCATACAAAAAAAAGATGGAACAGAAATTTACCAGCAAGAGTAAGGGGCGGAATAAACCCGATAAGCAGTAATCGCCGTATCCGGTTTTAGACGAGTGTAAAAGCGAGCGTAAACATATTGCGGTACAGACGTGCCCCATATCCTGACAACAGAGTAGACAACCTTAGGCACTATGCAAGAACCTACACCAGACGCTACACCAGAGATTACAGTCGAACCACCCGTCAGCGAAACCGACGTTGTTACCCCGGTTGCAGAACCGGCAGTGGCAGAGGTTAAACCCGTGCCAGTACGGCGCAGGCGCAGGCGCTGGCGTGGCTGGTTGTTGGGGTTTACCGTGGTGGGGGCGATTATTGCCGGTGCTGTCTATTATGAGATGGAGCACTCAACACTACAGGCCCGTTTTATTGCCGGCATGGCGCAAGAGATGCGCTATACCGTTGAGTCAGGAGCGGCACCGGAAGATGAGATCCATTACCCCGGTAGCGGCCCCTTCGATTTACGCATGGGGTATACCGCACTGCCCGATTTTTTAACCGCACTGCAAGAGCGTGGTTACACCATTGACGCCCAGGCGCGCTGGTCAGAAAAACTACAGCTGAGCTGGGCGTGGGGACTCTTTCCCCCTTATCACGAAAAAGCACGTGCAGGATTAACCATCCACGATAAAAATGGCGCAGAGCTTTATGACTCACGCTATCCACGGGATACCTACACCACGTTTGAAGAGATAGCCCCACTCATTGTGAATACACTGCTCTTCATCGAAAACCGCGAACTGCTTGAGACCACCCACCCCCACCGTAACCCCGCCATTGAGTGGGACCGTATGGCGCGGGTCACCAGTGGACTCGCCCTCAACATGATCAGAACTGAAGATGAAAAACTGGCGGGTGGCAGCACACTGGCAACACAGATTGAAAAATATCGCCACTCACCCGACGGCCTCACCAGCTCACCGATAGAAAAATTACGACAGATGGGTTCCGCCACACTGCGTGCCTATCTCGATGGTGAAGATACCGCCATTGCACGCCGCAATATCGTACGAGACTATATCAACACAGTACCGCTGGCAGCACGGAGCGGCTTTGGCGAAGTGAACGGCATTGGTGATGGACTGAAGGTCTGGTACGACATGGATGTCAACCAGGTCAATGCCACCCTTCAACGTAACGACATTGATAGCGAAGGCACATTGGCCGCCCAGGCCATGGCCTACAAACAGGTGCTGAGCCTGTTTCTGGCGCAACGCCGCCCCTCATACTATTTAAGCAGTGCTGGTCCGCAACGGTTAAACGACCTTGCCAATGTCCACCTTGAGCTGTTAGCCCGTGAAAATGTAATCACGCCCGCGCTGCGTGATGCCGCCGCTGCCGTATCACTACGGTATGGGCCGCCCAAGTCACAACGTAATGCAACACCCTATGCAAGTGACAAGGCGATTAACGTCACACGCACACGACTCACCGGCATGTTGGGACTTAAAAGTCTTTACGAACTCGACCGTACCGACCTGGCAGTCAACACCACCTTTGATAAATCAATGCAAAAAATTGTCAGCCAGACCCTAAGAAAAATGCAGAACCCTGAAGCAGCACGTGCCGCTGGACTGTTTGGTGAACGGCTACTGAATGAAGACAATGACCTCAGCAAAGTAATCTACAGCTTCACCTTGATGGAGCGGACCCCCACCGCCAATGTCGTGCGCGTACAGGCAGACAACTACGATCAACCCTTTGACATCAATGAAGGTGTCAAACTGGATCTTGGCTCAAGCGCCAAACTTCGTACACTGGTCAGCTACCTCAACATCATCGCCGCGCTGCATAAAGAGTACGCAGTGCTAGAACCTGCCGAACTGGCAAAGATTGCCGTTGCCAACAACAACGTTCTGGCACGTTGGGCGATTGACTACCTGCGTACCCAGCCCAAACGCGAATTAAACGACATGCTCGCCGCTGCCATGGAGCGTACCTACTCAGCCAATCCCGGCGAGCAGTTTTTTACCGGTGGTGGGCTACACACATTTGCAAACTTCGACAAACTGGATAACGGAAAAATTGTCACCGTCCGTGAAGCCATGCGTAGCTCCATCAACCTACCCTTCGTACGCATGATGCGCGACATCGTTCGTTACCACATGCTGCAAATACCTGGCTCCACAGCCAAACTGCTCGAAGATGTTAATGACAAACGCCGCAGCAGCTATCTGGAACGGTTTGCCGACAAAGAGGGCAGCACCTTCATTCAGCACTTCTACCGTAAATACAAAGGTAAAGGGGCAGACGAAATCCTCGAACTGCTACTCAAAAGCACACGCCTGACACCACCACGGCTCGCGCTCATCTACAACCGCACAGTGATAGAGCCGAGTGATGAAGCGTTCATAAAATTTTTCCACCAATGGTTACCCGATAATAAAATGAGTGATGGGGATATCCAGTCCCTGTCACAACGTTACGGCATTGGCAGTTACAACCTTGCCGATCAAGGCTACATCGCCAGCATACATCCGCTGGAACTCTGGACCGCTTCCTACATGGTGCGGAATCCCAGTGTTAAATCAGCCGAACTACTGGCAGCCAGCGCCGCAGAGCGACAGGAAGTCTACAGCTGGTTACGCAAAACCCGGCACAAAAATGCCCAAGACATACGGATACGCCAACTCCTGGAGACAGAAGCATTTATTGAAATCCACAAAGAATGGAAACAGCTCGGCTACCCCTTTGACAGCCTGGTCCCTTCATATGCCACTTCCATCGGCAGCTCAGCAGATCGCCCAGCGGCGTTGGCAGAGTTGATGGGGATACTTGTTAATGGAGGCAAACACCTGCCCACCGTACGCATCGACAATATGCATTTTGCCGCCGACACCCCCTACGAAACAAGCGTCAAGTACCAACCGCCAGCGGGTCAGCAACTGATTGACCCAAGCGTTGCCGCAGAAGTCCGCAAAGCGTTGAAAGACGTCGTTGAAAACGGCACCGCACGACGACTCAAACAACCCTTCACCGACGCCGAAGGCAACATCATGGCCGTTGGCGGAAAAACAGGTACAGGGGATCATCGTTACGAAGTATTTGGCAGCGGCGGCCAACTCATAAAATCAACGGTAATGAACCGCACAGCCACCTTTGTCTTCTACATTGGGGACCGCTACTACGGCATACTCACCGCCTTTGTCCCCGGCGTAGAAGCAGGAAACTACCACTTCACCAGCGGCCTGCCAGTACAGCTACTCAAAACATTGGCACCAGACCTCGCCCCCTACATACGTGGCGAAAAATAGGGCCGGTTAAATATTTGTAGTGGTCAAGTCTTTTTGGCCACAGTTTTATAGTCAATCCAATACTGCTTCTCAGCCTCATTCGGCGCCAGCCCGTCATTGTGGGTATGGGGTCTGAATTGACTGTAATAGCCAATGACATAATCCGTGATGCCATGCTTTGCCTCTTCAAAGGAAGCATAGCCAGTCCCGGGGATCCATTCAGTTTTCAAGCTTCTGAAAAAACG
>JANOSY010000034.1:0-17372 GCA_031416075.1 Tenderia sp. (SeqCode)
CATGGCATCACGGATTATGTCATTGGCTATTACAGTCAATTCAGACCCCATACCCACAATGACGGGCTGGCACCGAATGAGGCTGAGAAGCAGTATTGGATTGACTATAAAACTGTGGCCAAAAAGACTTGACCACTACAATCCGCGACGAACACCAAGCGCACTTGGAGAAGCAGTGATGTAACGCTACATCACGTTTTTAAAAACCAGCATGCCCGCAGGTGCGTGCGGACAGACTCACCCTGAAAAAGAGTATATCCGCGCAATATTGATTAAAAATCGATGTATGAATGTGATGGGTTGCTGCAACGGCGACATTCTACGATGGAAATGGGGCAGTCAATAAAAACCCGCCCATTGGCATCCATCACCATCGAAGAGATATTTTCATAACAACTCCCCTGAACATCACCGGGCTCGTCCAACAAACGGTTCAGATTGTGGATCGCTCCGCTCTCACAATCTAACCTTATTCGTTAGACCTAGGTTTGTGGCAGAACACCAGAGGCCTCCAAGTCACGGCGAATATCCACCACTTTTTCGACAACATTTTGAGTAAAGCGCTTCTGAATAATGCCGCCGAAGTCAGAGAACATGGACGTCCCCTCCTTGAGAAGTAGCATGACGTTCCCCCGTCCGAGTCGACCACAGAACCAACCCAACTCATAGATTACATTCGGGCGAGCTTGAAGGTAGGGTTCCGTTCCAGAAGTAACTTCATCATCGGGTGTAAACACGGCAATCGCGTATGAACATGCTTGGGCGTAGTGCTCGAACTTCTCTATTACGGTCTTGCATCCAGCGTCAGGCTGTTGAAGTAGGACGATAGGATTAAGGCGAAACTCAGACTGGATTATGTCTTTCAACTCTCGCCATTTCGCCTCGTCGCGGCCATGGATTACAAAGATATTTTCCTTCTGACGTAACGACTCCTCAGCCTTGCGTCGAACGAGAAGTTCTGGATTGCGGCGCAAGCGCGTCAGAGAAGCGCGAACAACACCTAGAACATTTTCTACTCCCTTAAAGGATGGCGAGCCAAGATAGCCGAATCCGTTACTGTATTCAGCCGCAATCTGTGACGAGTAGGAGTTGTGACCCAAGGCATCGTTGTATAGATCAACCAACTCTCTGGCGTATTGTCGGTAAAGAGGATCGTCTCCTTGGACAATATGGATGCCATCTCTGGTATGTCTAAAGCTACCGAGTATCCGAGTAAGTTCCGCCTCATAGCGTTCAAATTCAGCAATGATCTGATCGGGCGTCAACGAGTTCTCCTAGGTCTAACATTAAATGGACCCCAACCTGGGGCAATCAAACACCCCACTTTGGGGTATTTCCTGATCTGGAATTTATACCCTCTTCCAGAATGAATCACAAAGCAATAGTACAAACGACGTTTAAATTATTGGGTGTCATCAGGTCATGCCTTTGATAAGGACTCTTCTGTCTGGCTTGCCACCTCGACATCACTGCCCGCCTAAAACCAAAACTGCGCCAGCCACACCGCCACACTACCAAACAGAAAAAATCCCGCCAGCGCGGCGAGCGCCCAGAGCCGGTAACGGCGGGTGAGTTTATGCTGTGGGTGAACCGAGAAGATGAAGGGACGTTCACCATCAGTGGGTTTGGCGAGCAGGTGAACCTGTGGCTGCTGCGCCCGTTGCTCAAACTCTTTTTGCGCCTGAACCTCTGCCACTTTACGCACCAGCTGCCACTCTTTTTCGTCGATCTGGCCGTCGCGGTTGCCATCAAACCGTTTCAGCAGTGCGGCTTGATCCTGCTTCCAGCTGCGAATCAGGTCGCGGGTGATGTCGGCGGCGTTGTATTGTTCTGCGGGGTTCATGGAGCGAAACTCGCCTATCACATAGAGCGGTTGCCCCAGCAGGATTAACGATTCGGTGTAGCGATAATCGCCACCCTCGCCATACCAGACCCGTTTATCTTCACCGATGACCTCGGCCCCTTCGGGATCGACCACGCAGCGGCCGGTCTTATCCTCCAGGTAGAAGAGGTTGTCGCTGATCCCTTGCCGGATGACCCGCCAGCTATCGTTATCGCCATGTGTCTGTTTCTCTTCGACTTTGAAACGCCACCAGAGGCAATACGTGGAGCTGAGCGGCGCAATAACCGGTTCGCCATCCATCAGGCGACCCATGCCCTCCAGTTCGAGATACCCTTGGTGGGCGGAGCGGACCTTGGCAGTGGCGGTATCTTCGATCAGCCGCAGGCGACGCCAGGAACGAAAGGCAAAGTAAAAGCCGACCAGCGCCAGGGAAGTCGAGGCAGCCAGTAAAAACCAATACTGACTCTCGCCCATACCAACAGGGAAACTATCCAAACAGCGCCTTTACATCAACGTCACGCTTCTCCTCATCACTGAACTCAAGCAGGTCACGCGCAGTGAAGTTGAAATGGCGCGCCAGTATGACGTCGGGAAACTGTTCAATACGGACGTTGTTGTTATTCACACTCTCGTTGTAGTACTCACGACGGTCGGCGATGCTGTTCTCCAGCCCGGTGATACGGGTCTGGAGATGTTGAAAGGTCTGGCTCGCCTTAAGGTCGGGATAGGCCTCGGCCACGGCAAACAGGTTGCCCAACCCTATTCGCATCTGTGTCTCTGCCGGCCCCAGCGCCGCTACGTCGCCCGCCATACGTGCCGTTGCCACTTGCGAGCGAGCCTGCATGACACGCTCCAGGGTATCCTGCTCATACTTCATATACTGTTTGCAGGTCTCTACCAGCTTGGGCAGCTCGTCGTGGCGCTGTTTGAGTAAAATATCGATGTTTGACCAAGCTTGCGAGACGTCGTGTTTCAGCCGCACCAGGTTGTTGTAGATCATGACACCGTAGACCACGACAACAACAACCAGCCCCAGAAGTATAAATATAGTCACTGCCATAAACGTTGCCTCAACTGATGAAGTTTGGGTATCCCCCGTATTAATCGGGTAAACCCCGCCTATTATTAACCATTCTGTCGTCAGAGTGTTGCAGTCGTCACGCTGCGCCATCACAATAGCCGACTATTTATCCAGGAGAGCACCATGAGCGTACGCAGCTTCCAGGGGATTACCCCTACCATCGCCAGCAGCGCCTATATTGATGAGGCCTGTGTGATCATTGGCGATGTGACGATTGGCGCGGACAGCTCTATCTGGCCCACGGTGGTTATTCGTGGCGATGTGCAAAAAATCACCATCGGTGCCCGCACCAATGTTCAGGATGGCTCGGTGCTACATGTGACGGCTGATAACCAGTTTAACCCCGGCGGTTACCCACTCACCCTCGGTGATGGCATCACCATCGGCCATCGGGCAATTTTGCACGCCTGTACCGTTGAGGACTTTGCCCTCATCGGTATGAATGCCACTATTCTTGACGGTGCGGTCATCAGGGCCAAGGCGCTGGTAGGGGCCGGCAGCGTGGTCTCTCCTGGCAAGGTGATTGAGGGTGGTTATCTCTGGCTGGGGACACCGGCCAAAAAGATCCGCGCCCTCACAGAGAAAGAGCTGGACTATCTTGAATACTCGGCCCAGCACTACATCGATCTTAAAAACCGATACATGCCATAAACCCACCTGAACCCGCCACCGCCTCCACTCACCGCAGCCCCATTAACACAACCAGAGCCGGGGATTAATCCACCACAATACCTGACCATTTTTCTTGGTCTATAGTGATAGATGGGATGGGCCGGGGTTTCCGGCCATACGTCGGCGAGACTATCCTGGATGTTGAAGTTCTCTCTGGCGCACACAGGAGGAACCGGCAATGTACACACATAATGACACCATGCATAAGATTCAGACGGGTGAGTTGTGGCTAACCTATCTGCTTTACATCTTCTTTTTTACCGCCCCTGTTGCTGTTTTGCTCAGCGTGATCAAGGCGGTGCAGTATCGTTATCAGCTCAAACAGGGGGATCGCCCCGACACCAAAGAGTTGCAGCAGCTCGTTGACCATTATGACTGGCTCAACCGGACCGCTCTTGTCACAGCACTGCTGGTGATGATGGCACTGGGCACGCTCTTCTACTTCTTTGGCTATTTTTTTGCCGTGGCGGCACTGGTCTGGTGGGTTTACCGCATTGGACACGGGGTCATCACACTCATGGATGACCAATCACCGCTGGTGACAACGGCCACGTAACGACGCCCCATCGGCTCACACACCACGCGGCGGCGACTCGGCCTGAGCCGCAGGTGTGGAGCGCCACAACAGCAACGCAACAACCATCAATGCCAGCTGCCCCAGGGCCAAATGGCTGGGCAGACCACTCAGCAACGGCACCACCATACTCGCAATCGCAGCATTGCCCAGCATCTGCACAAAGCCGTGCACGGCTGAGGCACTGCCACGGTTGAGGGGAAAACAGTCCAGCGACATCACCGTCATCGCCGGCATGGCGATACCGATGCCACAGGTATAGAGCATCAACGGCGCGATGGTGGTCACCACCATCACGGGCAGCCAGAACGACTGAGCAACATTCAATACCGCCCCTAATGCCATCAGCGTTAACGCCAGCTTGACCGTCCGTTCTGCTGACCAGCGGTGTGCCAACCGGCCACTCAGCCAGGCCCCTGAGATCATGCCCACCACCATCGGCACAAACATAACCGCAAAGTCATCACTCTGCAGCTGCATAAAATCAAAGATCACCGTCGGTGCACCGGCAATGTAGAGAAACATGCCGCCGAAGTAGCAGGAGACAATAAAAACCAGCGATAGAAAACGGCGATGCACCAAGGCACGGCCATAGACACGGGCGACACTGGCAGGGTGAAAGGATTGCCGCAACGCCGGTGCCAATGTTTCCGGGATCGCAAATAACATCAGCAGAAAGACCAACCCGCTATAGAGCGCCAGAAAATAAAAGACGCTGTGCCAACCCCACAGATCATGCAGCCAGCCGCCAATCACCGGCGCAATGGCCGGGGCGATGGCAAACAACATCATCACCTGGGACATAGCACGCTGAGCATCCTGTGGATTGTAGACATCACGGATCATCGCCCGCCCCGCCGCCAGCCCACCGCCCGCCGCCACCCCCTGCATCAGTCGAAAAAAGAGAAAATGGCTGTAGCTATCCGCCAGCGCGCACCCCAGTGACGCTACTATATAAAAGAGTAACGAACCGAGAATCACCCGTCGTCGCCCCAACCGGTCCGCCAGCGGCCCCAGTATCAGTGTCGATACGGCAAATGCCGCCAGATAGAAGGCCAGACTTTGTGACAGCAGGGCACGGCTGATCCCAAACTCCGCCTCAATCGCCGGGAACGAGGGTAGATAGGTATCGATGGTGAAGGGGCCGATCATGGTCGTCATAGCCACAATCAACGTCAGCCCTTTGGGCGGCTTTACACTCGGAATCAATTTTGTTTCGCTTTATCTAGGCAGGTACGTCAGGGACAAGGATAAGGCCAAAGCGCCAACAAGGCGATTAATATATAAATTGTGATGATTTTGAGGCTGGATTAACCCCTACATTTCTTATAGAATCACCGCCCTCATCACGGGTGGTTAGCTCAGTTGGTAGAGCATCGCCCTTACAAGGCGAGGGTCACAGGTTCGAGCCCTGTACCACCCACCATATAGACCGGTAGTTCATCAGCGTGCTGTTTTGCCCCAACGCTTCCACACGCCAGATACATCAGTGTGTAATCGCGCACAAGAGCCTTCACATGAACATCAAACAGCAACTATCACAACGCTGCAACGCCTGTTGCGAGCTCTGCAACAGCACCGCAAACCTCGTTGTATATGAGGTTCCGCCTATCGGCGATCTCACTGCTGACAACTGCATCATGCTCTGCAACACCTGTCAGACCCAGATCAACACCCCTGACACCGTAGACGTTAACCACTGGCGTTGCCTGAGTGGTAGCCTCTGGAGTGCCGTGCCCGCCGTGCAGGTGATGGTGTGGCGACAGCTCAAACAGCTAGCCACAGAGCACTGGGCGCAAGAGCTATTAGAGTCGCTTTATCTTGATGACCAAACCCAACAGTGGGCCGAGGCGGGCAATACTACACAACACATTGATGAAAAAACGCCCACCCTCGATAGCCATGGCACGCCATTGCACGATGGCGACACAGTGACCATCATCAAGGACCTGGAGGTCAAAGGGGCCAACTTCACCGCCAAGCGCGGTACCGCCGTCCGCAACATCTCACTCACCGCCAATCCGGAGCATATTGAAGGACGGGTGAACGGCGTACGTATCGTGCTGCTCACCTGCTTTTTGAAAAAGTCGGCCTAAGCGCCTACTCACAATCTCGCTAAGGCTGTGAACAGCACCTGTAAATACTAATAGCTAACCCGTGCCGTCAAACCGCCATCCACCACCAGATTAGTGCCGGTCACAAATGAGGCCACCGGTGAGCAGAGAAACAGCGCCCCGTTGGCCACCTCCTCCGCCCGCCCCATCCGTCCCATCGGGTTACGCCCCAAATAGGTGTGATAAATATCCGGTGCATATTGTTGGGCGTTATCCCAAAAACCATCTTCAACAAAAATAGTCCCCGGCGAAAGGCTGTTAACACGGATAGCCTGGGGTGCCAGCCGCCGCGCCAACCCTTTGGCATAGTGAATCAAACCCGCTTTATAGGCACCGTAGGCACTCTCCATATCAGTCTCTGCCGCCGCCACGCTGGCAATCACCAGGACCGCCGCCTCACCGGACTGCTGGGCGGCGGCCTCCAGATAGGGGAGCGTCGACTCGATGGTGACAATACTCCCCATCAGATCCACCGTGTACCCCATACGCCAATCGGCCTCCGTCGCCCCCACCCCAAAGGCACTCGGGTTGGCAATCACAATATCAATACCGCCCAGCTGCGTGGCGGCACGCCCGATCCACTGGCGCAACGCATCATGGTCAGCCACATCTACCACCTCGCCATAGACCTCCGCCCCGGCGCTGCTCAGCGAAACAACCATCTCTTTCACCTGCGCCTCATGGCGGGCGCAAAAGGCAATACTTGCCCCCTCACTGATACACTGCTCGGCAATGGCACGACCAATCCCCCGTGTTGCCCCGGTGATTAAAACCTTTTTTCCCTGTATACCCAACTCCATCACATCACTCCTGGCGGCAGTTGCCGGATCTGTTAATCTGAGCCACAACAATAAAGGCTGGGCGTAACAGTGACTATGCCCAGACGTCCTGACTCTTTGTGCGAGCGTCTTTATCCATGGAACTACTTCAGGAAGCACTGCCCTCCCTTAAGATCAAAGAGGCAGCCTATACCCGTGTTGAGGCATCGGCACCGTGGGGGCTGGACTTCATCCCCTATCACCATACAAAGTTTGGCATTGTTAGCGAAGGGGTCTGCCATATCGATCTCAAAAATGGCGAGCCACCGGTCCGGCTGGCGCGTGGCAGCTGTTACCTGTTAACACGGGGGGATGCGTTTCGGTTACGTGATGCTGCACTCAGCCACACCACGCCCTTTGAACATGCCCTGCAACATCTACAGGGGCGTCTGCTCCGCTGGGGTGGTGACGGTGACAAAACCACCATCATCGGCGGGCGGTTTGTCTTTGCCAGCAACCGCTATCCACACCTGCTTGATCTGCTGCCACCACTGATTCATTTTACGGTGAGCGAGCAGGAACTCAGAGGACTTGTCTCGACCATCGAACTGCTCGGCAACGAGACCAGCCACCCCTCATCAGGCTCCAACATCATGGTAGACCGGCTCGCCGATCTGTTCTTCATTCAATCATTACGTGCTTACTGGCGCAGCGACGCGCAACAACAGGTGGGATGGATAGGGGCCGTTGCCGATGAAAAACTGAGCCGCACTCTGGGGCCATGCACAAACAGCCAGAGCACCCATGGACATTGGAGACATTGGCGGCCCAGGCCGGCATGTCACGGGCCGTTTTTGCCGCCCGCTTTAAAACAAAGCTGGGGATCGCCCCCATCGCCTACCTCACCCGTCACCGTCTGCAACAGGCACAGCAGCTGCTTCAACAGCCATCACAGAGCATCGCGCAGATCTCTGCACAGGTCGGTTACAGCTCAGAGGCAGCCTTTAACAAAGCGTTCCGACGTCAGTTTGGCATGCCTCCCGGCGCATTTCGCCAGCAGTTAATCGCATCAAACCCACCGCCACAGGGGCGCTAAACAGCGTCGTCCAAAAACGACTCACGCAGCTGCCGTATCACCGGCACACTCTCTGGTCGCACACCGCGCCAGAGTGCAAACGCCTCTGCCGCCTGCTCCACCAACATACCGAGACCATCCAGCGAATGCCGCGCACCATGGGCCGTCGCCCAGCGCTGGAAAGGGGTCACCGTTACGCCATACATCATGTCGTAACAGCTGGCGTTATCTGCCAACAGATCGTCAGGCAGCGGCGGCACTTCGCCGGCGAGGCTCGCCGCCGTGCCGTTAATCACCAGATCAAACTGCTGACCGCTGAGTTCATCAAAACCACAACCACTGATGCTGCCCAGATCAGCAAACAGCTGCGCCAACTCGCGTGCCTTGCTGGCGGTGCGATTCGCAATTACCACAACAGCAGGTTGCTGCGCCAGGATCGGCTCCAGCACACCGCGTACCGCACCACCCGCACCCAGTATCAAAATACGTTTTGCCCTCAACGCAATCGAGTGGTTAACCATCAGGTCACGCACCAGACCAACGCCATCCGTCGTATCTGCCAAGGTCGAGCCATCAGCACGAAACCAGAGTGTATTCACCGCCCCCGCCCGCCGGGCGCGCTCGGTCTGCTCCGCTGCCAGCGCCCACGCCTCTTGCTTAAAAGGAACTGTAATGTTCAATCCCTTACCACCTTCCGCACGAAACGTAGCAACAGCATCGGCAAAACCATCCGCAGTCACCAGCAGCGCCTCATAGACAAGCGACTGCCCTGTCTGCTGGGCAAACAACGTGTGGATCCTGGGAGACTTGCTGTGGGCAATAGGATTGCCCATCACCGCATAGTGATCACTCATACGCTTCACTCATGATAAAAAAGGGGAAACAGAAAACCCGACCATCCATGTGGTCGGGCTTAATCAACATCAGGCGTCGGCCTTAAGCCACTCCGCTACCTGTTTGGCATAGTAGGTAAGAATGCCATCCGCGCCCGCCCGTTTGAAACAGAGCAGCGACTCCATCACCACCGCCTGCTCATTCAACCAGCCATTCTGACTCGCTGCCTTAAGCATGGCGTACTCACCACTCACCTGATAGGCGTACGTTGGCACACCAAACTCATCCTTCACGCGCCGAACGATATCCAGATAGGGCATACCGGGTTTGACCATCACCATATCCGCCCCCTCCTGGATGTCGAGTGCCACTTCATGCAGCGCCTCATCACTGTTGGCAGGGTCCATCTGATAAGTGTATTTGTTGCCAGCGCCAAGGTTGCCAGCAGAACCAACCGCATCACGGAAAGGACCGTAGAAACTCGACGCATACTTGGCGGCATAGGCGAGAATACGGGTATGGATGTAACCCGCCTCTTCCAACGCCAT
This sequence comes from Tenderia sp. (SeqCode), assembly GCA_031416075.1. GTDB lineage: Bacteria > Pseudomonadota > Gammaproteobacteria > Tenderiales > Tenderiaceae > JAKFXL01. The sequence continues at coordinate 9,500 of JANOSY010000034.1, forward strand.
ACGGATGGAACCAATGCGGCCATCCATCATGTCAGAAGGGGCAACGATATCAGCCCCCGCCTCAGCATGGGACAACGCCTGTTTCACCAACACAGCAACGGTCTCATCATTCATCACATAACCGGCGTCATCGATCAGACCATCCTGTCCGTGTGTGGTAAAGGGATCAAGGGCAACATCGGTAATCACCCCTAGCTCTGGAAACGCCTTTTTCAAAGCCCGCACCGCACTCTGCGCCAACCCTTCAGGATTAAACGCCTCACAGGCATCCAAGCTTTTATGTTCAGGCGGCGTTACCGGAAAAATGGCTATCGCAGGCACCCCCAGCTTTACCAGCAGCTCGGCCTCCTGCAGCAACAAGTCGATGCTCACACGCTCAACACCCGGCATGGATGTGATCGCTTCGCGCCGGTTTTGGCCTTCAAGAACAAACATGGGATAGATCAAATCATCAACCGTCAAGCGGTGTTCTCGCATCAGACGACGGGAAAAATCATCGCGACGCATACGACGCGGGCGGCGTGCAGGAAAATTACCAAAGGCTTTCAAAGCAGTACCTCTAAAATAAAAAATGGAGCAGCACATCACTATGCCGCTCCATTATATTTTAGTCAAATCAGTTACTTTTTCTTGGCTACCCGCTTTTTAGCTGGGGCTTTTTTCTTGGGTGCAACCTTCTTTTTGGCTACTGCCTTCGCCTTAGGGGCAGTGGCTTTTTTAGCAACAACCTTCTTTTTAGGGGCTGCCTTTTTCTTGGCTACTACCTTTTTCTTAGCTACTGCCACCTTCTTTTTAGGGGCTGCCTTTTTCTTGGCTACGGCCTTTTTCTTAGGTACCGCTGCTTTCTTTTTAGTTACTGCCACCTTCTTTTTAGGCGCTGCCTTTTTCTTCGCAGCTACCTTCTCCTTAGGCGCTGCCTTCTTCTTAGCGGCTACTACCTTCTTTTTGGGTGCCACTTTTGCCTTGGGTGATGCTCTTTTTTTCTTCGCTAACTTCGGCTCATCTACTACAGCCGGAGTATTTACTGGTTCATCCATCATTGTTTCCTCTTTTGCTGCTGACACTTTTTTAGATACCGCTGCGGCAATTGCATCAACATCCAGCGATACTTTTTTGGTTCGTGGCGCTTTTTTCTTGTTTACCTTATCAAGAATCACACACATCCCATTGAATATATCGGCAATTTCACCGATGGCTTCAACAGTCCTTAACTTGCTCTGCCCTTCAAAATAGTCCACCAGCGGCTTGGTTTGTGCCTCATATACCTTCAGGCGGTTGCCAATAGTCTCTTCACGATCATCCGCACGGTGCCGCAAATTACCACCACAACTATCGCACTGCCCTTCGAGTTTTGAGGGCGATGTATAGACATTAAATACCTGGCCACAGGATTCGCAGGTACGGCGTCCGGTTAAACGCTGCATCAAGAGGTCAAAATCGACATCCATGTGCAGAGCCACATCCAACGGCTTACCCAGACGCTGCAACAGGATGTCCAAGGCCTGAGCCTGAGGAATGTTACGGGGGAAACCATCAAGGATAAATCCTTTGCGCGCATCCGGCTGCGCCAATCGCTCTTCAATCATTCCCAGCACGATATCATCGGAGACTAATTGTCCGGCATCCATCGCCGCTTTGGCCTGCAAGCCCAAAGAGGATTCAGCAGCTACAGCTGCACGTAGAAGATCACCGGTAGATATCTGGGGAATGAGGTACTTCTCTGAGAGCTGTTTTCCTTGTGTACCTTTACCAGAGCCTGGAGCACCCAGGAGTACAATTCTCATGTTGGCTTTCTCTCTCAGTAATATTTGGTTGGATTCTGTCGGCAAAATTTTAGAATAACTTTATTCTTTTTTTACCCACACTAAGTTCAACGACAGTATGAATGTGCTAAAACTACATCTAACGATATAACGAGTCAATCAATTCATGGAACAATTTTAGTCTCTATTTCACATTTATCCACTTCATTTGTTTGATTATCAGATCACGAGACCACAAAAAGGGGCAGACACATGGCGAAAAGGAATGCATTTTACGCACAATCGGGGGGTGTCACAGCGGTCATTAATGCCTCTGCCTGCGGTGTTATTGAGACTGCCCGCAAACACAAAAAAATCATCGGTAACGTCTATGCCGGACGCAACGGCATCATCGGCGCGCTCACAGAGGATCTGATTGATACCAGCCAGGAAAGTGCTAAGACTATCGCTGCTTTACGTCATACACCCGGTGGTGCGTTTGGCTCATGCCGCTATAAACTAAAGGGTCTTGATGAAAATCGTGCGCAGTATGAGCGCCTGGTTGAGGTCTTCAAAGCCCATAACATTGGCTATTTTTTCTATAACGGTGGTGGTGATTCACAAGACACCGCGCACAAAGTTTCACAGATTTGCGCCTCCATGGACTACCCCATCAGCTGCATCGGCATCCCTAAAACTATCGACAACGACCTGCCCATCACCGACAACTGCCCAGGTTTTGGTTCTGTGGCGAAGTATGTAGCGGTCTCTATCCGTGAAGCGGCCTATGACGTTGCCTCTATGGCTAAAACATCCACCAAAATCTTTGTGATGGAGGTAATGGGGCGTCACGCGGGGTGGATTGCAGCGGCGGGAGGGCTTGCCGCGGAACAGAAAGGTGATGCACCGCATATTATTCTCTTCCCCGAGATCCCGTTTGATCAGGAGAAATTTCTCAAACGCGTGGAGCAGACCGTTGCCAAGTACGACTACTGCGTCATTGTTGTCTCTGAAGGGGTCAAGGATAAAGAGGGGCGGTTTATGAGTGACTCTGGCAACCGTGATGCATTTGGCCATGCCCAGCTCGGCGGGGTCGCCCCGGTGATTGCCAACATAATTAAGGTTAAACTCGGCCTGAAATATCACTGGGCGGTAGCCGACTATCTACAACGCTCGGCCCGCCATATCGCCTCCAAAACCGATGTTGAACAGGCCTATGCACTGGGCAAGGCGGCGGTGGAGCTGGCGCTGCAAGGAGAGAACGCCGTGATGCCAACCATCGTCCGTCAATCAAACAAACCGTACCGCTGGACCATCGGTACGGCCAGGCTGGCGGATGTTGCCAATGTTGAAAAGATGATGCCACGCAACTTTATCTCGCGTAATGGCTTTGAGATCACTGAGATCTGTCGCGAGTATCTATTGCCGCTGATCAAGGGTGAAGACTACCCCCCTTACAAGCATGGACTGCCACAGTATGTGCGGCTGCAAAATATCTCTGTGCCAAAGAAACTAAAAACGGCGTTCCAGACCTGACCTCAAAACGGCCGGCAGGATCATCTTGCGCAGCGCTGCCTGATCGCTTGAATCATATCAAAGGCAGCACCACCCACCGCCGCCATCGTCAACGACACCACCAGGAAAGAGAATATGCCACCGGGAACCGGCAGGCCAATAACCCACGGGAACATAGGCAGCAGGGCCGGCATCAACATAGAACCCCCGTTTTCGGGGCAGCAATCCACGGGGGGTGCATACCTTAATATAGATAACATAAGCGCGGATTAGCACAAGCACCCGCAGCCCTATATAATGGCCTACTTTTTATAACCCTACGTTTGAGGAAGAGAAGATGATTCTGGACAGAGTACCCTCCGGTAAAGATGCGCCTAACGATATCAATGTCATTATTGAAATCCCCGCCCACAGCGACCCAGTCAAATATGAAGTGGACAAAGATACCGGCGCGATGTTTGTGGATCGTTTTATGGCCACTGCCATGTTCTACCCTTGCAACTACGGCTATGTGCCACACTCACTCTCTGAAGATGGCGACCCTGTTGACGTGCTGGTTGTCACCCCACACGCCCTGATCAGCGGCGCTGTCATTCGTGTGCGCCCCATTGGTGTGCTGAAGATGTCCGACGAAGGTGGTATCGACGCAAAAATCCTGGCAGTACCGGTGAACAAACTGACCGACCTGTATGCCCACATCAACGACATTGATGACGTATCAAAATCATTGCTGAACCAGATCAGCCACTTCTTCGAACACTACAAAGATCTGGAGAAGGGCAAGTGGGTCAAGATTGAAGGATGGGGCAACAGCGCCGAAGCCAAGGCTGAGATCGTTGCCAGCATCAACCGTTTCAACGAATCTGCCGACAAACCAAACTTCTAAAACGCCCTTGTTATAGTGGTGAAAAAAGGGCTGCATGCATAACAGACAGCCCTTTTCTTTTATGAACCGCAATGTTTACATCCAAACGATATCCGCCACAGTGCCATTGCACCGGACAACCTCTACCCCCTATTATCAGCCCCTCAAACCCACTGGTATTAATGCAGATGAGCGCCCACCATCACGACCACTCCAACCGCAACACCCTGTTATGGGCCGTCGCGATCACCTTTGGCTTTGCCTGTGTGGAAGCGGTCAGTGGCTGGCTCGCCAACTCACTGGCACTCATCGGCGATGCGGGACATATGCTCACCGATGCCTCAGCCCTGGGGCTGGCGGCCTTTGCCGCCTGGCTGGCAAAACGGCCACCGTCACAGCGCCACTCCTACGGCCTGGTCCGCGCTGAGATCATTGCGGCACTGGTCAACAGCGTGTTTATGATTATCGTTGTTGTCGCCATCATCATTGCCGCCATCGAACGGCTGCAGACACCACGCGACGTCAGCGGCGTCACCGTTATGGTTGTTGCTTTCATCGGCCTGCTGGTCAATCTCGCCGTGGCCTGGGTACTGCACAGTGGTGAACAGACACTCAACATCCGTGCGGCGCTGTTACATGTCATGGGGGACCTGCTCGGCTCCGTGGCCGCACTGATCGCCGGTATTGTCATCTACTACACCGGCTGGACCACCATCGACCCCATACTGTCGCTTATCATCTGCGCCCTTATTCTGATCTTCAGCGTACGGCTATTACGGGAAGCGCTGCATATCATCATGGAGGGGGTGCCGTTTAGTCTCGAACTACCCGAGGTTGAGCAGACCATCACCGCGGTTGAGGGGGTTGAATCGGTACATGACCTACACGTCTGGAGTGTCGCCTCCGGCACCATCGCCCTCTCTGCCCATGTTGTCATCAGGGACGCCGATCAGTGGTCGGCGCTGTTGGTACAACTGCAGACGCTACTGCACGACCGCTTTGACATACATCACACCACGCTCCAACCGGAGTTCAGCAACCCCATGGTGCAACCGGATCTGCCGCGCACAACCATTGATACCTTGGTACACTGAGCAGCATGAAAACCGTTATCCGCTTCAGCAAAATGCACGGCCTCGGCAATGACTTTGTGGTCATCGATGCCGTTCGTCAGAGCATCAACCTCAACAAAGAACAGATCCGCAACATCGCCGACCGCCACTTTGGCATCGGTTGCGATCAGTTACTGCTGGTTGAGCGCCCCACCACGCCAGAGGCCGACTTCCGCTATCGCATCTTTAACGCCGACGGCAGCGAAGTGGAGCAGTGTGGCAACGGCGCACGCTGCTTTGCCCGTTTTGTCCGCGATCAGGGACTCACTGATAAAGAGGCGCTGACCGTCGAAACCGCCAAGGGGATCATCTATCCCCGCATCGAGGGCAACGGCGAGGTGACCGTGAACATGGGCATCCCCCGTTTCGACCCTGCGGCACTCCCCTTTATCGCTGAACAACAGCAGCCACGTTATGCACTGAATGTACTGGACCAAGAAATCACCATTGGTGCCGTCTCCATGGGCAACCCTCATGCTGTTTACCTGGTGGACGATACAGAAAGCGCCGCCGTCGCCAGCCTCGGCCCTGCTATTACCCACCACCCACACTTCAGCAACGGCGTGAACAGTGGTTTTATGCAAATAGTGGATCGCGGCCACATCCGTCTTCGAGTCCACGAACGTGGCAGCGGTGAAACACTGGCCTGCGGCACGGGGGCCTGCGCTGCTGTGGTCGTGGGACGTCTTTGGGGCGCACTAGACGACGCCGTGCACGTCGATCTGCCTGGTGGCCAATTGCTGATACGCTGGCAGGGCGAGGGGCAACCCGTCATGATGACCGGGCCCGCCACCCATGTATTTGAAGGAACCATTGAATTATGAGCAGTACTCAACACCCGTCAGATACCAGTCAAGTTACAACAACAGCAAAAAAGATAGACGATGAGGCGGTAGCGCAACACCTACTGAGCCACCCCAATTTTTTTGAACAGCACCCCGACGTGCTGGCCGAAATCAACCTGAACCACGACTGTGGCAACGCCATCTCACTGATTGAACGGCAGATCATCGCCCTGCGTGGCCAGCATCAGAGCAGCAAACAGCAGCTCGATACACTGGTTCAAATCGCCCGCGATAACGACCGCCTCAACGAACGGATGCACCGTCTGACCCTGGCGATACTCGATGCGGTCACCCTGAACGACATCTACATCGCCCTCGATGAGACCCTGCGTGGCGACTTTGAGGCCGACGCCGTCACCATCAAACTTTTCATTGATCCTGATGCTGCGGCCATTGAACCGGACAACGAACTGATGCATACCATCTTTGTACCGATGAACGACCCACGTCTGGCCGAATTTAAAACCCTGCTGGGCAATGAAAAACCGAGCTGTGGACAGCTCAAACCAGAACAGCTCAAATATATGTTTGGTGCCACCGCCGAGAGCATCAAGTCCACCGCCGTCATCCCACTCGGCGGCGAAAGCTGCAGCAACATCGAGTGCCCCTTCCTCGGTCTGCTGGCAATCGGCAGCCGTGATGCCAACCGTTTTCAATCCTCCATGGGCACACTCTTCTTAAACAATCTTGGCGACATCATCAGCCGGTCAATCAAAAGCCATCTACCGTTTAAAGCCAATGCCTGACAACCACACCGTGCTGATGACACAAGCCGTTGATGACTTTCTCGACTACCTGCGCCATCAGCGCCGCGCCTCACCCCACACCCTCAGCAGTTATCAGCGCGACCTCAACAAACTGCAGGAATACTGCAATACAACCCAACTCAGCACCTGGGACAGTTTGCGTGACCACCACATCCGCGCCTTCATCGCCCGATTGCGCCGTAATACCCTCGCCCCCCGCACCATCCAACGCACCCTCTCCGCCGTGCGCTCCTTTTATAACCACCTCCAGCGTCAGGGGTTAGCCAAGATCAATCCTGCCAATGATGTCAGCGCACCAAAACAGCAGCGACCACTACCCGCACTGCTCGATGTCGACCAGGCCAGCCAGCTACTCAATATAAAGAGTGATGATCCGATGGATCTGCGTGATCAAGCGATCATGGAGCTATTCTACTCATCCGGACTGCGCCTGAGTGAGCTGGTCAGCCTCAATCTCATCAATATCGATCTTGGCGACCAGACGGTACGTGTCATCGGCAAGGGCAACAAAGAGCGCATCGTGCCTGTGGGGCGCTGTGCCGTCACCGCACTGCGGGCCTGGCTAACCGTTCGTAGCCGTTTGGTCGCTGTTGAAGAAACGGCCCTCTTCATCAACAGCCGTGGCCACCGCATCAACCAGCGCATGGTGCAACGACGCCTGAAGGAGTGGGTCATCAAACGAGGGGTTAACAGCCAACTCCACCCACACATGCTGCGCCACTCCTTTGCCAGCCATCTGCTTGAGTCCTCCAGCGACCTGCGCGCCGTACAGGAGCTGCTCGGCCATGCTGATATCAGCACAACGCAGATCTATACCCACGTTGATTTCCAGCGTCTGGCATCGGTCTATGACCAGGCCCACCCCCGCGCCAGAAAGAAAAAAGAGGACTAGTGTACTGTAACAAATAATATACTCATACCAAGGCAGCCTTAGCACGCCCGATTTTCTCTAAAATCGCTTCAGTTGTTTTTGTCCACACAAAGGGTTTTGGATCGGTATTGTGGACCTCAATGAATTCCATAATCT
>JANOSY010000035.1:0-4072 GCA_031416075.1 Tenderia sp. (SeqCode)
AGATTATGGAATTCATTGAGGTCCACAATACCGATCCAAAACCCTTTGTGTGGACAAAAACAACTGAAGCGATTTTAGAGAAAATCGGGCGTGCTAAGGCTGCCTTGGTATGAGTATATTATTTGTTACAGTACACTAGTAGCTTCTCTTTGCCGCTGAAGCGATATTTCAATCTCCAGTATTTGCCGCCAGTGGGGGTGACTTGAAGGAATAGGGCTTTTTCGTCGGATAGTTTGTAGGTCTTGGCCTGTGGCTTTGTCTGTTTAACTGCTGTTGCAGTCAGTGGCATGGTATAGACTCCCCGTGATGTTGGGGGTATCAATGTGTGGGGTATGCCCATGTACCCCCGATGATACCCCCGGAATTATTGGGATTTGAGTATATCGTATTGGATGGGGCTGGACGACAAAAAGCCGCAACTCCTTTGTTTAAAGGGTGCGGCAAGATGATATTGGACGTGTTTGGATCTAAAATTGGCGGAGCGGACGGGACTCGAACCCGCGACCCTCGGCGTGACAGGCCGATATTCTAACCAACTGAACTACCGCTCCAGAAAGAGGGCGCATATTGCCCGATCATTTGATAAATATCAAGACCTAATCTGGGAGGCAGGGTATAATGGCCCCACTTTTTTACTCCATCCGGGCTGGTTTGCACTATCTACCTACCTCTCCGGCCTGTTTCAATTAAGCACAAGTAGTTTTTAGTCCATTTCTTATTCATAGGGTAATCATCCATGACATTTGCTTCTCTCGGCCTGTCCGAGCCCCTTTTACGTGCTGTTAGCGAAAAAGGTTACGACACTCCATCGCCTGTACAGCTTCAGGCGATCCCAGCCATCATCTCCGGTCGCGACATGATGGCCGCCGCCCAAACAGGCACAGGCAAGACTGCCGGTTTCACGTTGCCACTGCTGCAGCGTCTTTCAGATGGGCCTGCCGTACAGCCCAACCATATTCGCGCGCTGGTATTGACCCCCACCCGCGAGCTGGCAGCCCAGGTTGCCGAGAGCGTTGAGATTTACGGCAAGTACCTGCCACTGCGTTCAACGGTGGTATTTGGTGGTGTCAAAATCAATCCACAGATGATGAAACTGCGTCGTGGTGTCGATGTACTGGTGGCAACACCGGGCCGTCTGATGGATCTCTTTAGCCAGAATGCCGTGAAGTTCTCTCAGGTTGAGATTCTGGTGCTGGATGAGGCCGACCGCATGCTTGATATGGGGTTTATCAACGATATCCGTAAAATCCTGGCGCAGCTGCCTAAAAAGCGCCAGACGCTGCTCTTCTCCGCCACCTTCTCTGACGAGATTCGCACCCTGGCCAAAGGGTTGTTGAACGATCCGGTGCAGGTAGAGGTGAGCCCGCGCAACGCCGCTGCTGTAACAGTAAAACAGTCGGTCTACGAGGTGGATAAAGATAAAAAATCGGCACTGCTGAGCAAGCTGGTACGTAGCAATGAGTGGAGTCAGGTGCTGGTCTTTACCCGTACCAAACATGGTGCCAACCGCCTGACCGAAAAGCTGGAGCGCGACGGCATCACCTCCATGGCGATCCATGGCAACAAGAGCCAGGGTGCACGTACCAAGGCACTGGCGCAGTTCAAGTCAGGTGAAGTGCGGGTATTGGTCGCCACCGACATCGCCGCGCGTGGTATCGACATCGACCAGCTGCCCCACGTAATCAACTTTGAATTGCCCAATGTGCCCGAGGATTACGTACACCGTATTGGCCGTACCGGCCGTGCTGGCGCCACCGGTGAGGCGATCTCACTGGTGAGTGCAGACGAAGTAAGTTTTCTGCGATCCATCGAGCGGCTGATCAAACAGACGCTGGTACGTGAAACAGAGGTGGGTTTTGAACCGAGCCACAACGTGCCGATCACCAACCTGACAGACAGAAGCGACGATCGTCCCAGCCGCCCACGCAGCGCCAGACCGGCCAGTGGTGCGCCAGCCGCCAGGAGTCGTGGCCCACGTCCTGCGGGCGGCAACGCCAGACCAGCGCATGGCGAGGCTAACGGCAATACCGCCAGACCCCAAGGCCAACGCCCACAGGGTGATGGTGGCAACAGTCGCGCTGCCCAACCGCAAGGCACTGGTAACAGAAGTGGTGTTGTAAAACCACAGGGACACGGCCCCACACCCGCAGGCCGGGCGCCTAAGCCAAGCACCTCGCGCGGCCACTAATCCGTATACGGTTTTGCCGCAAAGTTTTTGCATGGATGAGTAAAAGTGTGGGGTGATACAGACTCATGCTGCCGTAGAACAGCACTGTTCTACCGGCATGGGCCTGGATTTTCCTGACGGCAATTGGCTTTTATAAAAATCCCATAACAATAGGGACGCTAAAAATTGCTAAAACAGTGCTTATCATTACCGCTGTTGCGGCTTTCTCCGGATGGATACCTAAGTCGTTTGAGATTATTACCACATTTCCAGCCATAGGGACTGAGCACATTAATAAAATGACTGATTTCTCTACAGCTTCCAGGTGGCCGGGATAGATTGCTATTGTCATTAAGCCGACAATAGGCCAAGCGATAAATTTCCAAAGCAGTGAGTATGCTATATATCTTGAATCGAATTCGAATTTTGTTATTTTTCCAAGGGTGATGCCTATCACCATCATTCCTAAAACGCTATATGCACCTTTGAAACTGTCCAGACCCGATGCTATTGTTTCGTTAATAGTGATATCTGTGGAGCGCATGATCAGCGCAAAAATGAATGCATAGATGATAGGCAGCTTTGATATTTTTAGCAGGCTCTCTTTTATTGTTCCATCGCCTCGTGATGCTAAAAAATAACCAACTGTGAACTCATATAAGTTGGCCCCCAGAATAATGAAAACGGCTATTGCAGCTCCTTCTATACCAAATAATCCTATTGCTATGGGTAAGCCGAAGTACCCTGTGTTTCCAGTTCCGCCCGAAAATGCAAATAGAAATTCTGTATTGTCCTTCCATATAGTCCTTCCTGCCAGCAGTGCCAGCCCAGACATGAGGCAGCAGATCACATACGATCCCACTAAAAAACTAAAATAACGGTTTTCTTCTGGTGCTTGTAATATGGATATAAAAATCACTGCTGGCGATATGACATAAACCAGCAGTGATGAGATCTCTTTTGGGTTTGTCCCTAGCTTTTTTCCGACCAAATATCCAAAAAATGATAGGGCTATTAAAAAGAGCACCCTGATTGTAATTTCATCTAATTCCAACTTAAGGTCCGCCTAATCTAAATATTATTGTGAGTAATGACTGTTTGGTTTCTTTTGGATTTTATGTAAGTCAATAACAGTTCCTGGCAGAATGTGTTTCGATCCGTAACATCTTTTTAACCACCTTTTTCCTCGAATTTCACTGCGACCATGTAGGCATCGGAAATTATTGAATATAACAAAATCTCCTGGTAGCCAATTGATTGAAGTGCTGGGCATGCTGGATGCTGCAATGAACTTATCCAGTGCCCATTTTGATTTGGGCGAGCAGGGTTCTGTATTATGTATTGCTATTTTAACCTCCCAGTTTCCGTCAAGCTTATCCAGGATAGAGCTTTTTGTTTTTTCAAAACCGTTTTTTAGCCCGAATGTCTCTGGTGAGATATGAATAAACTCTGAAGATGATAGAAGGCTGATGCCATCTCCATTTAGTTTGTTTAAAATATCATCTATTGATGTCAAGATCGTGCTTGTTTTTGCGTCATTATTCATGCATATCAGGGATAATGTCTCTGGGCGAATGGCTCTGTCTAGATATGCCCCATCTACGTGTGGTTTGAATTCTATTCGGCCATTGCTTGATGAAGAGTTGGCCAGGCCGCGGGTTGGAAAGATTTGATGGACAAGAGCACCTTCTTTCTCTTGAAGAAATGAAAAAGGGTTGAACCCTATAGTCATAGTGATGCCTAGTGTACTGTAACAAATAGTGCGATCATATATAATAGCGCTACTCCTTCCTTATTTTCTGGTGCGCTGACTATGCCTGTCCCCGTTGCTATCTCACTCACAGAAGAAGAACGCCAAGAATTTCATCGCTGTTGTCGTAGCGGAAAGACACCGGCGAGACTCAA
>JANOSY010000036.1:0-8522 GCA_031416075.1 Tenderia sp. (SeqCode)
ATGCCCAGTTTGACGTAACGGTGAAAGGTGGAATATGGCCAATCCTGCACACGCGCCACCAAACCATGCTTCACGGGGTTAATGTGAACATAATCCATATGACGTCGATACTCATCGTCATCACGAATCGCGTGTTCCCAAAAATGGCGTTGCCATAGTCCCCGCTCGCCAGCGGCCATGCGCACCGGCGAACGCCTCTCTGTTATTGGTAAGGCGCGGGAGAAGTCTGATTTAATCAATCGCCAGCGCAAGCTGAAGTCACTATCTCCTGGCGGTAGCGTGAAGAGACAATGCATATGTTCAGGCAACACCACCCAGGCATCGATATGGAATGGGTGTGTCTGCTTAACCCTGCGGTCAACCTGACGAAACAGATTAATCTCACGTATCAGAAGATTATTGCCATGTCGCTCCAATAGGTTAACGGTAAAAAACCATGTGCCACCGGGAATAAAGGTGCGACGATAGTTGGGCATATGCCATTTCCCATTCGTTTGGTCAGGTGGTAGCTATTTTACATGCGTCCGATTACGCTGCGCTAATCGGACCTACGGGCTAATCACACCTACGAGCTGGCGTAATTAAGCAATTAGTCGAGAGAACAGATTGTAGGGTGGTGATTACATGCGTCCGATTACGCTGTGCAGATTAGAACACCAAACCTTTAATGCTCTCATAAAGTTCTAGGGTTTCTTTGTCTAGTTGACCATTTTCGCAAATATCAACCATCTGACAAAAACCTAAAAAAGTTAACATTGCTGAAAACTTTACACACTCATCGACTTGTTCAGGATCATGGTGCTGTTCAATGGTTAAACCATTAAATCTTCTAGCTGCCTGATGCAGACCACCGTGGGTATAACTGTTTAGTGCTGTCCATGAACTCTTTTTAATTTCAGTAAGAGTCGAACCCAAATCAAGTTTAGATTCAACTTCCCGTAAGATTGTTCCGAATTCAAGGTTTCGTTTGTCATCCGCTAACAAATTGTCATTTTTAGTAAATTTCTCTATTTCTGAGTCAGTTGCACAGTTCAATAGCCAGCAAGCCCTAACAAAAGTTTCAAACTGAATTCGCATCATAGAAAAACCTGATGCATCAAGTTTTTCTTCAAACAGAGTGTTTATAGCTTTCCCGTGTTCGTTAGCTATATCAAACAACGTTGCTGCAAGAAGCTTACGATTTGAGTGCTGAAAACTAAAGTCCTTACCATTAACAACTTTGTCAATAAACGAGAGTATGTTTCGATAGCTGTCTGTAATTTTCATTGTGCTCTAACATCCAATGGCCCCCTCACTGAGGGAAGCAATGATCCCGATGTGGGGGGGCTGATCTGGAATTTATACTCGATTCTCACGTGGATTACAAAATAAGGATCTCAATCCTCTATCTGTTCTGCCAGTTCATAGGGTTTATGCTCCCTGCGATAAAGAGTTGTCCTGATTCATCAAGCCAATATCACAAAATCATGAAATGCCAATTCCCCCAAACTGTCCTCTATCATTCTTGACAAGGCGGGGTGGGGGGCGGTCTTTGAATGGTGGCGCTGTTTCTACCGCAGCAGCCAAGGGTGGGCACGTTTTTAGTGCCCACGCGGATTAATCCAATGAACCAACGATAACCGGATACCGCTACACCATCACAACACCCGTCTATCAACCTCCGCCAGTCGCCTTCTCTGCATCACCATAGAACGAATCTTCATCACCACGATGGCCAGTGCCAGCAGTAGGGTGATGCCGTTGGCGATGATGATCGGTAGTGCCCCGAGTGCAATGCCGTAGAGCAGCCACAACAGTACACCACTGGTGAAGAGTAGAAACATCGCCAGCGAGATATCTTCGGCCGAGCCGGAGCGCCAGGTTTTGACCACTTGGGGGATGAAGGCGAGGGTGGTGAGTGTGCCGGCGAGTGTGCCGATGAGGTCGACTGGGGTCATGATGTGGGCTCGTTTTGGGTTGGGGCGAGTATAGGGGGTATCTGTGTGTCGGCCTAGTTTCGGGTATATTTGGTTCCCTTTGATGTTGTGTGGATGTGATGTTGATGGAGAGCCTGTTATTTAATTTTTCAGCCATTCAGATTGGCCTGACGCTGCTGCTGTTTGTCTGGACTGGTTTTGTCCGCAGTGGTCTGGGCTTTGGTGGGGCGGCGCTGGGGTTGCCGTTGATGCTCTTTATCTATGATCAGCCGATCTTCTGGTTGCCGGTGATCGGTTCCCACCTGCTGTTCTTTTCGGCGCTGACCTTGCGCACCCGGCTGCACAATGTGGATTGGCGTTTCCTGAAACAGTCGGCTCTCTGGATCGTCCCGGCGGCGCTGGTGGGGGTGTTTGGTCTGATCACACTGCCCAATCAGTGGTTGCTGATCTTTATCTATTCGGTATCGTTGTTCTACGCCTTGATGTGGCTGCTGGATATTGCCATTAACAGCAACAAGGGTTGGGTCGATAAGCTGTTGTTGGTGGTGGGTGGCTACGTGGCGGGTACCTCGTTGACGGGCGCGCCGCTGATGGTGGCGGTGTTTATGCGTAATGTCTCCATTGCTCAGTTGCGTAACACACTGTTTGTGCTCTGGTTTGTGCTGGTGGGCATTAAGATGTCCACGTTTGCGCTGTTGGGGGTGGCATTGCACTGGCAGACGGCGCTGCTATTGTTGCCAGCGGCGGCGGTGGGCCATGTGATCGGTTTGAGGGTGCACGACCTGATTATGAAAAACGATCGTCTTTTCAAGCGGGTAGTGGGCGGTGTGCTGGTGGTGATCAGTCTTCTGGGGCTGTGGAGTTTATGACAGGGGCATGTTGAGTCCCGATGCGTTAAAGGGCTGTTTCGCCTGATGTCTATATGTGTTGTTATGTTTGACGAGTTGATAATGGGAGGTTGAGGTTATATGAAGCAGATTCAGGTCATGCTGTTTGCGGTGATGGCATTGGTGTCGATGGTTGGTTATGGCCAGGAGAGTGCGACAGAGGAGCAAAAGATCACGGATTTGATCAAAAATCTGGCGGTGTTAACAGATTTGGCCGATGGCTGCGGCGAGCAGATGAACTATTACGGCAAAAAGGCGCTGCAAGGAAAGCTCTGCAACCAGTTTAAAAGTGATTTTGCAGCACAGTGGCCCAGCCGTGAGGCGCTGCAGGAGGTGGTGGTAGATTATACGGTGCGCCTTGATAAAGGGACGCTTCAGTGTGGTAACTGCCGTTTGGTGTTGCAGCGGGTGGAGGAGTTGCGGATTACCCTGATCTATTATCTCGACTACATGGATTATATGAAGGAGCTGTGATGGTAGCCGAGTGATTTGATGTGGCGGGGGCAGGACGCTTGATCTCCGCCCCCAAACATCCGATAACAGCAGTATATGGAAACACTGCTTAACGCCTTTGCTGTGCTGTTTATCGTCATTGACCCGATTGGGGTGGCGGCAATCTTTGCTGCCCTGAGTCGGTCCCACGCCATACCGGCGCGGCGGCGTATGGCGATCACCGCCACGCTGCTGGCCGGTACCATTCTGTTGGTCTTCCTGGTGTTTGGCGATGCGTTACTAGGGTTGCTGGGCATCACCTTGCCGGCTTTTCGGATTGCGGGCGGTGTACTGCTCTTTCTGCTTGCCATCGACATGGTGGTGGTGCGCCAGTCGGGGCTGCGCAGTACTACCTCGCGGGAACAGCTGGAGGCGGAGCAGAAGGCGGATGTCTCTGTGTTCCCGCTCGCTTTTCCGCTGATTGCCGGGCCGGGGGCTATCACCACGGTGCTGTTGATGTCGGCCCGGGCCGATGGTGTGACGGATGTGGTTGGATTGGGATTGATTATTGTGCTGGTAATGGCGCTGACGTTGGTCTGCCTGCTGTTTGCCGCCGCGTTATCTCATCGCCTGGGGGAGACTGGGGCGAATGTCATCAGTCGTTTGATGGGGTTGCTGTTGGCCGCGCTGGCGATACAGTTCATTCTGGATGGGTTGCGTACCGGACTATTGGGCTAGTCGTGCTAAAATAACCGCCTTTTTGCATACATATAGAGTGTGACGGTCACCGATGTCAAAATTTGCAGAGTTACTCCAGCAACGCATTCTCATCCTTGATGGCGCCATGGGCACCATGATCCAGCGTTATTCGCTGACCGAGGCGGACTATCGCGGCGAGCGGTTTGCTGACTGGCCCAGTGACCTGAAGGGCAATAATGATCTGTTGGTGATGACCCGGCCGGAGGTGATCAAGACGATCCACAGTGAATACCTGGAGGCGGGCGCTGACATTATCGAGACCAATACCTTCGGTGCCAACGCCACCACCCTCAACGCCTTTGGCATGGGAGCGCTCAATTACGAGATGAACGTTGCCGGTGCGCGTGTGGCGCGTGAGGCGTGTGATGCCTATGCCACCCCGGATAAACCCCGCTTTGTGGCTGGGGTACTGGGCCCGACGGACAAAACCTGCTCCATCTCGCCCGACGTGAATGACCCCGCCGCCCGCAAAATCACCTTTGACGAACTGGTCGCGGACTATTCGGAGGCCACACGTGGCCTGATCGACGGTGGCTCTGACGTTATTTTGATTGAAACCATCTTCGACACCCTCAACGCCAAGGCGGCGATCTTTGCGGTGAAGTCGGTATTTGAAGAGCGTGGTATGGAGCTGCCGATCATGATCTCCGGCACTATCACCGACGCCTCGGGCCGCACACTCACCGGCCAGGTCACGGAAGCGTTCTACAACTCACTGGCCCATGCCAATCCTATTTCGATCGGCCTGAACTGTGCGTTAGGTGCGGAAGAGTTGCGCCAGTATGTGGAGGAGTTGTCACGTGTCGCCAACTGTTACGTCTCTGCGCATCCAAATGCCGGCCTGCCCAATCCGTTGGCGCCGACCGGTTATGACGATACGCCCGAGAACATGGCGGGCCACATCAAGGAGTGGGCCGCCAGTGGTTTTCTCAACATCATCGGCGGCTGTTGCGGCACGTCACCCGCCTTCATCAAGGCGATTGCCGAGGCGGTCAAAGAGTTCGCGCCGCGTAAGATTCCGCAGCTTGCGGTTGAGTGCCGCCTGTCGGGGTTGGAGCCGTTTAACATCAAGGCAACCTCGCTGTTTGTAAATGTCGGTGAACGTGCCAACGTCACCGGCTCGGCCGTCTTTAAACGGTTGATCCTCGAAGGAGAGTTCGACAAGGCGCTCGACGTCTGCCGCGAACAGGTGGAGAACGGCGCGCAGATCATCGACATCAACATGGATGAGGCGATGCTCGACGGCAAGGCCGCCATGGTTCGCTATCTCAATCTCATCGCCTCTGAGCCGGATATCTGCAAGGTGCCGGTGATGGTTGACTCCTCCAAGTGGGAAATCATCGAGGCGGGACTGAAATGCATCCAGGGTAAGAGCATTGTCAACTCCATCTCGATGAAGGAGGGCAAAGAGCAGTTTATTTACCACGCCAAACTGATTCGCAAATATGGCGCCGCTGCCGTGGTGATGGCCTTTGATGAACAGGGTCAGGCCGATACCTTTGCGCGCAAGACCGAGATCTGCAAAAACTCCTACGACATTCTGGTGAACGAGGTTGGCTTTCCGCCCGAAGATATCATCTTCGATCCAAACATCTTTGCCGTGGCCACCGGCATTGAAGAGCACAACAACTACGCCGTCGACTTTATCGAAGCAACACACTGGATCAAACAGAATCTGCCACATGCAAAAGTTTCTGGCGGCGTCTCCAACGTCTCGTTTTCATTCCGTGGTAACAACCCGGTGCGCGAGGCGATTCACTCGGTCTTCCTCTACCACGCCATCAAGGCGGGCATGGACATGGGTATCGTCAACGCCTCGCAGTTGGCGGTCTATGATGACCTGCCTGCCGAGCTGCGTGAGCGGGTTGAGGATGTAGTACTCAACCGCCGCCCCGACTCCACCGACCGGCTGCTGGAGATCGCCGATAAATATAAAGGCGGCGCGCAGATCGAACGCAAGGAAGATCTGGAGTGGCGCAGCTGGCCAGTCGGCAAGCGTATCGAATACGCCATGGTGAAGGGTGTTGATAGCTACGTGGTAGAAGATACCGAAGAGGCGCGCCTCACCTTTGAACGGCCGATCCAGGTGATCGAAGGGCCGTTGATGGATGGCATGAATACCGTCGGTGATCTGTTTGGCGCGGGCAAGATGTTTTTGCCGCAGGTGGTTAAATCGGCACGGGTGATGAAAAAGGCCGTCGCCCATCTGATCCCCTTCATTGAAGCGGCCAAGGCCGAAGGTGAATCGAATCAGAGCAATGGCAAGATCCTGATGGCGACGGTGAAAGGTGATGTACACGACATCGGCAAAAACATTGTGGGTGTGGTGTTGCAGTGCAATAACTTTGAAGTGTTTGATATCGGTGTGATGGTGCCCACCGCCAAGATTCTCGAAGAGGCGCTGAAACATGACGTTGATGTGATTGGCTTGTCGGGTTTGATCACGCCCTCACTGGAAGAGATGACTCACATCGCCAAAGAGTTGCAGCGTCTCGGCTTCACCAAACCGGTGATGATTGGTGGTGCAACAACGTCGAAGGCACACACCGCCGTGAAGATAGATCCACACTATGATCAACCTATCGTCTGGGTGAAGGATGCCTCACGCGCCGTGGGCGTAGCGCAGAGTCTCATCTCTCCCGAACTGCGTGGCAAATTTGTCGCCGATCTCAAAGAAGATTATGACCGTGTGCGTCACGACTTTGCATCACGTCAGCGTGAAACCCAGTGGCTCACCCTCGAACAGGCGCGTGCCAATAAAATCAAAATTGACTGGGCCGGTTATCAACCCACCGTACCGACCTTTACCGGTACCAAGGTGTTTGAAGATTATCCGCTGGCCGAGATCGCCCCCTACATCGACTGGACACCCTTCTTCCACAGTTGGGAACTGCGAGGCTCCTATCCAAAGATTTTTGAAGATGCCGAGAAGGGCGAAGAGGCGACAAAACTGTTTGCCGATGCCCAGGCGATGCTGAAGAAAGTAATCAAAGAGAAGTGGTTGCAGGCGAGCAGCGTGATTGGTCTGTATCCAGCCAACAGCATTGGTGACGACATCGAAGTCTACAGTGATGAGTCACGCCATGGTCTGCTCACCACCTTTCACAATCTGCGCCAACAGCAGCCAAAAGCGCCAGGCAAACCAAACCGCTGTCTCAGTGATTTTATCGCCCCGAAAGAGAGCGGTGTGAACGACTATATCGGTGCCTTTGCCGTCACCACCGGTGGTGGTATTGATGCACGTATTGCTGAGTTTGAAAAAAATCACGACGACTACAGCGCCATCATGCTCAAGGCACTTGCTGATCGTTTGGCAGAGGCGTTTGCCGAGCTGATGCACCTGCGTGTACGGCAGGAGTTTTGGGGATATGAAAAGTGTGATCAGCACAACGGCTGTAGCCACAAGTCCGATATCACCCGGCCAAATCCAGCCACTGTTGAAAAGCTAACCCGTGAAGAGTACCCAGGTATTCGTCCCGCCGCCGGTTATCCCGCCTGCCCCGATCACACCGAAAAAGATCTGATCTGGGAGTTGATGAAGGTAAAAGAAAAAACCGGCATCTGGCTGACAGAGTCGAAAGCGATGGTGCCCACTGCCGCTGTCAGTGGTGTTTACTACGGCCACCCAGACTCAAATTACTTTGCCGTTGGTAAGATCAATCGCGACCAGGTGGAAAATTATGCCAAACGTATAGGCATGAGCCTGAAAGAGGTTGAGTATTGGTTGGCACCAAACCTGGGTTATTCGGCTGAGTAGCCAATTTTTTATGGCAGAATCCCCTTTGATTTTGGAGGGGAATTGATTGATGGAACAGCGCCTTAATTTGATGAGACGGGCTAAAAATGGTAGAATGTCAGCCTGTCTAAAACTCTCCCCTTAGCTGTGTGTTTTGGAGGAAAGGTGTTGTGAAACTCGGATTTCAGACAATGGCATTGACGTTGGCAGAGTGACTATTCCAGTTATTTGCTGTTTTGCCATATATCTTCGTACATCAGTCTTGCGGTTTTGAAATTGTGATTATCGGCTATAACTGTTGGCGATAATCTGGTCGGTATGCCCACGAATCATTCAAGAGGATAACAGTATGGACAAGAACCGTATTTTTTTCTGCGAACCGCAGCGTGCTTATATGAGCATCTATAATTGTGCCAATCTGCGGAACCGCCCCATTGGTAAAGCTGCGGCTGGCGCACAGCCAAAAATGATTGCGTGTGAGCGGTGTGAGATGTTCAAAATGGTGGATAAGAATAAAGTGCCTACCGTGACCTTGACTGAATATCTGAATGGTAGCAAACCTGTGGGTGTTTCTGCCTAAAGTACAAATATTCCGGCCCTGAGGATCCCTGAGGGCCGCTTTATCCTCCATCTGCTTTTCCCTTCTAAATCAATGCTAGTGTACTGTAACAAATAGTGTGATCATATATAATAGCGCTACTCCTTCCTTATTTTCTGGTGCGCTGACTATGCCTGTCCCCGTTGCTATCTCACTCACAGAAGAAGAACGCCAAGAATTTCATCGCTGTTGTC
>JANOSY010000037.1:0-12043 GCA_031416075.1 Tenderia sp. (SeqCode)
TCCCCCGGCTAAGCCGGGGGATTACCTTATTTATTTAATTCTCCTAACTTTTGATCGAGTCAGAAGAATCAGGCCGACCGTAGCGCTCGGTCAAACCTAAAGAGTCCCCCGGCAAAGCCGGGGGATTACCTTATTTATTTATGGTTAGGATGAGGCATGGCTGGCGACTCCAGATGGTTGCGAATTGTGTGGTAACAATCAGCTTATCATCTCGCCAGCCTTCTTATTTCTTCAATAGGTTAGTGGCTTTTCATGCGGTACTATGGCTTAAGTAAGTGCCATTCGTAACAGGCCCAATATATAAAATCAGCGCCCAAGCAGCTGTTTTATCTTCCCAACAAACTCATCCGTATCAAAAGGTTTGCCAATGCAAACAGTAATATCTACGTTAGAGAGCTCACTATAATTACTCACATCAGTCCTTGCCGTCAGCATCAAAAAAGGTAATCGCTTTATCTTTGGCGACGCACGAACAAATGAGAGAAGCTCTAAACCTGTCATAAAAGGCATATTCCAATCAGAAATAATCAACTCATAGTCGCTCTCACACAACGACACTTTTGCCTGCTGACCATCCGATACACAAGTCACTACAACAGGGCTAAAGGCCCGGCGTAACAACACCGTCAATGCAAGAGCAATGTTAGCGTCATCCTCTACAACTAATATTTTCAGTCCTTTATTCATGCCGACCCCCGTCAAGACAAGACCCCAAACAAAATATTTTTTAACACCCACACCCTGAGCGGCTTAATTGTGATCACTCAACACTCTGAAAACTTAACAAACCCACTCATTTACGTAACGGCAGTGCCACATTAAAGCTACTCCCCACCCCCAATTCACTATCAACCCAAATGCGCCCTTGATAGTGCTCCACAATTTCCTTACAAATAGTCAACCCCAAGCCACTACCGCTGGTTTTTCGCGTGTCTGAACTATCAACTTGATGAAAACTTTCAAACACCCTGTCAACCTCATCCGCTGGAATACCTATCCCTGCATCAACAACAGTGATGTTTACTTCACAATCTGACAATGACATTGACACTGTCACAACACCCTTCTCAGTAAACTTCAATGCGTTGGACAATAAATTATCAAAAAGCTGGCGGGCACGATCTTCATCCAAATAAAGCAGGCACTCATCCTGTTCCACAAGCAGCTGTAGAGATAAATGTTTGTCGCGATACGCCGAAGAAAAAAACTCAACTGACTTTTTTAAAACATCAACCAAATTCACCGACATATCTTTCCACACAGTTTTACCAGAGTCCATTTTTTGCAAATCAAGCAGATCATTTATCAATCGCCCAAGCCTGTCACTTTCATCATTAATAATCGAAAGAAAATGCCTTTGGGTATCGATATCTATATTTCCAACATCCTCTTTAAGTATCCCGGCAAATGATTTAATAGAGGTCAGAGGTGTGCGCAGTTCATGGGAGACTACTGAGACAAGGTCAGTCTTCACCTTGTTAAGATGTTGCAATTGCACATTCGCCGCCTCCAGCTCCGCAGTACGCTGCTTAACCAGAACTTCCAGATTCTCAGAAAGCTGTTTAAGTGAATAGGCCTTCTCCCCAAGCTCCTGCTCAATCTTTTTCATGTCAGTAATGTCTGTTCTAATACCAACATATTCATACGGATCACCAAACTCGTCCATAAAGGGTACTATAGTGGTATTAACCCACAGCTCCCGCCCCTCTTTTGATCGATTCAACATCTCCCCATGCCACACATTACCAGCCGTGATGGTCTTCCACATCTCGCCAAAATATTGTTCACTGTGAAACCCTGAACTGATAATGTCGTGCTGTTTGCCAAGCAATTCCTGACTGCTAAAACCAGTTGCATCAAGAAATCTTTGATTGGCATAAGTAATATTCCCATTCACATCAGTGATGCTCACAATGGTATGTTCATCAAGGGCCAGCTTCTGAGTATTCAACGCCTTTAACGCCCGCCTAATCGCCACCTCCTGCTCAAAAAGATGTGTAGCCGCCTCATTCAATGCCAAACCTAACTGCTCAACTTCAATCGCACTACTGTCGACAGAAATATATCCACCACGTTTATTTTTTAACTCGGCAGCGAATTCAGCTGATTCACGCAACATACGAAGAGGACGGCGCATCACCAACAAAATTGAAGCCATCAACATGACAGCCAGTATGACGCCATCCAACATGTAATCGTAAAGATACTGCTGAGCAATGGCCTCCGCCTCAGCTAAGCTGTATGTTAAGCGCACCCAACCAACTAGATTAGCACCAATAACTGGCTCCCAAACAATCAAGAACCCTTTCCTCTCTGTTTGCAGAACAGGGTTAGCCGGTGGCTGAAGCTGTGTAAGTTCATAGCGTAATTGAGGAGTGCCATCAGATGCTGTCATCACATCTGTAATTATTTTTCCTTCAATATCGACAATCTGTGTTTCGATCACACTAGGAAAGCGCGCTGTACGCAAAAGCAACTGATCTGAGGAGGCAAAATCGAGGGTAATAATGTGGGCAACACTGGTCGTGGCGATGTTCTCCGCCAACGCCTTAGCCTGAAGCGTAGCAGAACTCACCACCCTTTCTGCACTCTCTTGAGCTTCATGAAGGGCAAAATAAGGCACTATTAAACAGAGCAGCAACGTAACCGAAAGCATCACTTGACGGTCAAGACGCCGCGGCAACATGGCATAGACTAACCGTCGCCAAACCATGCTCATACTATACGGTATCCGTACTATCGCGCTTTATCAAAGGGTGCTATCAACCCTCTAACAACATCATACTCAGCATCATTGGTCGCAGCAAAGCCATCGTAATCATTATCCAGCGCTTTAATTACCGCGCGATGCTTAGGATTTTCAATATCAAGCTTCAAAAAAGCCTTCTGCATTTTTTCAAGTAACAGCTTATCAACCTTCGAACTAGCAGTAATATTGTACGGCGGCAACTGAGGTGAGGCGTGAATAATACGCAACCCCTTATCCTGCCAATCGAGCGCAGTTGTATCTTTAAGAATACCTGCATCATAAAAACCACGCATAACCGCACGCGCAATATTATCATAGTGACCAATAAACACCTGTTTACCCAGCTTCTCCAACGATACACCCGCACCTACAACAGCAGCCTTCTGCAATAAAGCAGCGGGATCACCAAATGCAAAGGATTTTCCATCTAATTGCGCAACACTGTTAATAGAACTGTTATCACGCACCACTATCATCAGCTGAAAAGAACCTTTACCCTGAGTCACCATTTTAGCAACAAGCTGACTATTGCTTAATGCGCGCGTTCGCAAATAAGCGACGGGGGTAAGATAAGCAAGCTCTACCTCCCCTCGAGCAACGGCACTAATCGCCTCTTTCATGTCCGTAGATAATTTCAGGACCACTGGACGCCCCAGCTCCTGCGTCAAATACTCTGTCAAAGGTGTTAGCCGATGGTGCATCACTGCGGGGGTATCCATTGCAACAGAACCAAAACGGATCTCTTCATACTGCAGTTCTGCCGCCTGACCAGTGCAAAAAGCACCAACACCAAGTAACAATATAGTTAAATACGAACGTAACATTATTTCACTAACATCTCAATTAACCTCAGCACTATTTTTGAACACAAACATTGCCAGATGGTATTGGCAACTCAACATAAAAAACAGACCCTTCGCCCATAATACTCGTTGCCCAAACACGTCCCCGGTAATACTCAACAACAGTGCGTACAAATGCCATCCCAATATTTTTGCATCCAATCACACCTACAGCATCAGATTGAAAAAAAGGCAACAGACGTTGTTCCGGTATGCCGGGGCCATTATCAATCACACTCAATACAACCGACGCGCCATCACTCTGAACATCCAGACTCACACACCCTCTCTCTGTAAAACGCAAAGCATTTATCAACAGCACCTGAAGAAGCCGTGAAAAGCGTCCGGCATCCATTAGTGTCACCAGCTTTTCAATGTTCGCTGTATAGCTAAAACCAATCCCCTTTGCAACGCACCATCGCCGCACTGATTTTATAGAGCGGTTAACTACTTCCATAACATCAACATACTCATCATGCCATACCATGTCGCCGTTCATTATATTTTGGTTATCGATAACGTTAGCGATCATACTGCCGATGCGTTCAGCCTCCATACTGATAGAGGCAAGATATTTTGAACGATTACCCGCATCAGGTTCATCAGCATGGCTCAACAAAATATCGGCATACAACTTTACGCTTGTAAGCGGATTTTTAATATCATGGGCAATGGCTGAAACAACCTGTTTTGATTTGGAAAGTACCGCAGCATCAAATATTTTTTGCTCACCCACAGAATACATTTGATCAAACAGCTCATGATATAGCCGCCAGAGATCCTCTTTATTATCCGCAGCGTATGTATTCATTTATCGATTGCCCTGCTCTCAAACCTTTCATCTCCAACAGTAAGCATTAGCAATAATAACTATGCCGTCTTTGGAACCATGTAACCCGCACCACGTACCGTGACAATAAGCTCCTTGCCAAACTTCTTACGCAGGTGGTGAATATGGACCTCTGTAGTATTGCTTTCAACAGTCAAACGCCATCCATACAATCTCTCTTCAATTTTTTCCCGAGAGATAAGTCGGCCGGTGTTGTCGAGCAGAAGGTGAAGCAATACAAACTCTTTTGTTGGAAGAACTACCGGTTTGCCTTTAAATGTCACAATTCTGGTAGCAGGGTCCAGAACCAAATCGCCATAGTTAACCAAGGGTGTAGCACGATCTGCCTTGCGACGTAACAGCGCTCTAATTCGGGCATAAAGCTCATCCATATCAAATGGTTTGATCAAATAATCATCCGCCCCATTATCCAAACCAACTATTCTGTCTAACACTGTATCTCGGGCTGAAAGAATCAATACCGGCAGCTTATTTCCCTCATCACGAAACCGCTTCAACAAACTAAGTCCATCCAGTTTTGGCAACCCAATATCCAGCACCACTAAATCAAACGACTCAGACAGAAGTGCTTGCAACGCACCATCACCGTCCATCAACCAGTCCACTGTAAAACCCACCCCCTCAAGCCCAGACCGGATACCACTACCCAATGTGGGGTCATCTTCCACCAACAAAATTCGCATAGCACTCTCTTGAAATTAAATTATCGTTAGACTGTCAACTCTACCCCACAACACACCGAATAGAATAGAGTCAACTTCAAAATGGCTTCAACCAGCTCGTCAACCCTATGATTTAACCTGTCTCTATCACAGCAATTTTCGTATCAGCAGATATGCAGTGAATCCATCTCCGAATCACAAGTCCTATCAAACAAGATCCTGACAAGTCCAGCCTTAACACCCGCTCTTTTCATTAAATCCACAAAAAAAGCATTCAGCTTTTTTATGAAAAAACAATACCTGACAGCGCCTGCATGTCAATGCCAAAAATATTTAATAATTACTTAATAATCCTGTGCTATTTTGTCCCCATAATGTCATGCTCACAGGGTGTGGGTAGCTCGTGTGACAACAACGTAGATCGGAGAGACTGTGTTTTATAACACTGCACCGAAACCGCTTATCACGCTCCTTATAGCCGCCTTGTTCCCTTCAAGTCCTGCGCGCGGTGAGTTTGCGCTCAATTTTCTGCCCAACCCCAATGTAGTTGCCAGCATGGCCAATCAGAGCTGTAACGCCAATACCGGCGGCGGTATGATGGGGGGCGGGGCAATGGGCGGGGCAATGGGCGGCATGATGGGATTTGGTCCCGGGTGTGCTGGCAGCGGCTACTTTTTACAGCAACTTGTCACTGAAAATGCCAACCAATACTACCACGTCATTGTCGGCACCCCAGGCGATGGTTTTGCGCTGGAGTATTATATGGCGACGGGAGGCTGCTGCTGGTTTGGCGGCGGTGGCGGCATGATGGGTGGCGGCGACGCCCCTTTTTCATCCAGCTTTGGTGATACTACTAATCGGGGGTTTAACGCCTTTACCCCACTCTCAAATAACTCTGCAGCCGGTAACGCCAGTGGCAATCCCAACAGGGTCTACATGCGCCAGATCACTAACGATGCTGCTATCACTTCAGAGTTTCTCAAAGTTCGCGAAGTTAACAAACCGCGCATCACCCAGAACATCAATAGCGGTACCGCCATGTCATCAGTTTTTAACCTTGACATGAGCAACGGCACTTACGCAGCCTTCAGCAACCCAGTCAGTTTTGACAATACAACCACCGTTGCAGGGGTGGGAAGCTTTAATGCGGCCACAACCCCTACAGCAAAAGCCAATGCGGGCCGTTTCCGCTACACTCCGGGGGCCAGCTTTAGTGGTAGTTTTGGCACCTACAACTATGAGAGCAGTAATTTTAACGCCTATGGCGTCAATTGGCTCTCTTATTGCGGAGCCAGCCAAAACCCCAGCCACCAGTGTGTTTTTAATGCTGGAGGAGGAATGATGGGGGGGATGATGGGCGCTGGAGGAGGGGGCGGTGGTGGTGGCATGATGGGTGGCATGTAAATAACGCTCCGACACGCTCTGCCCGCAGATTCCACACATCCCCGCTTATACCAACCCCATCCCCGCCTCCTGAACCCGCTTTATCTCATCGCGCACATGGGCGGCTTCCTCAAACTCAAGATTCTGGGCATGTTTGTGCATTTTTTGCTCAAGCTGTTTGACCCTTTTACCCAACTCCGCAGCCGACATGACGCTGTATTGAGCCGACTCTTCTGCCACCTTGGCAGAACGACGCGAATCAGCAGCTCCTGAATAGGCCCCTTCCATAATATCTGCCACTTTACGCTCGATGCTTCTAGGGGTAATCCCGTGCGCCTTGTTATGCGCCACCTGTTTAACACGTCGCCGCTCGGTTTCATCCATGGCTCGTTGCATCGAACCAGTAATTCTATCGGCATAGAGAATCGCCTTCCCACGCAAGTGTCGGGCGGCACGGCCAATGGTCTGTATCAGGGATCGTTCAGAACGCAGAAACCCCTCTTTATCGGCGTCCAGGATTGCGACCAGTGATACTTCGGGGATATCCAACCCTTCGCGCAACAGGTTAATGCCTACCAGTACATCAAACACCCCAAGCCTCAAATCACGAATGATTTCAACCCGTTCCACCGTATCTATATCAGAATGCAGATAACGAACACGCACGCCATGTTCGGCAAGATAGTCAGTCAGATCCTCTGCCATCCGTTTAGTGAGTGTGGTCACCAGTACCCGCTCGTTTACTTTGGCGCGCTGTTTTGCCTCCGACAGCAGATCATCAACCTGAGTTGCAACAGGACGTACCTCAATAACAGGATCGACCAAGCCGGTGGGGCGAACCACCTGTTCAACCGTATTATCCCCATGTTCCAGTTCGTAATTACCCGGTGTTGCGGAGACATAAATGGTCTGCGGCACCATCCGCTCAAACTCATCAAAGCGCATTGGCCGATTATCCAGCGCCGAGGGCAGTCGAAAACCATACTCCACAAGTGTCTCTTTACGGGAGCGATCACCTTTATACATTGCCCCCAGCTGTGACACGGTGACATGACTCTCATCAATAACCACAATGGCATCCTGTGGCAGGTAATCAAACAGTGTCGGCGGTGCCTCACCTGGGTTACGCCCGGAGAGATAGCGTGAGTAGTTTTCTATGCCAGAACAGTAACCTAGCTCAACAATCATTTCGATATCAAAGATTGTGCGCTGCTCCAGCCGCTGCGCCTCCACCAGTTTATTATTATCTCGCAAGTGGGCAAGCCGCTCGCGCAACTCATCCTTAATACGTTCAACCGCATCCAGCAGTGTCTGGCGCGGCGTGACGTAGTGGCTCTTGGGATAGATAGTGAGGCGCGGCACGCGTTTCAGCACCTCGCCCGTCAGCGGATCGAAATAGGAGAGTGACTCTATCTCATCATCAAACAGCTCCACGCGTACCGCATCACGGTCCGACTCCGCTGGATAGATATCAATCACGTCACCTCGCACACGATAGGTGGCGCGGCTCAGCTCAATATCATTGCGGGTATATTGCAGCTCTGCCAATCGCCGCAAAATCTCACGCTGACCAATGGCATCCCCTCGGACCAGGTGCAGTACCATGCTCAGATAGGCCTGCGGATCACCCAGGCCATAAATCGCCGAGACACTGGCTACAATAATGGTGTCCTTGCGCTCCATGATCGCTTTGGTAGCAGAAAGACGCATCTGTTCGATATGCTCGTTAATGGCCGAGTCTTTCTCTATAAATGTGTCCGATGACGGCACATAGGCCTCAGGCTGGTAGTAGTCATAGTAGGAGACAAAATATTCCACCGCACTTTCAGGGAAAAACTGTTTCATCTCGCCATAGAGCTGTGCCGCCAACGTTTTATTGGGTGCAAGAATGATGGCTGGGCGCTGTACCTGCTGGATAACATTAGCAATAGTGTATGTTTTGCCTGAGCCAGTGACCCCCAGCAATACCTGATGGGCAAGCCCATCATTCAACCCCTCCACCAGCCCTTTGATGGCTGTGGGTTGGTCGCCGGCGGGCTGGAAAGGTGAACTAATCAAAAACAGCTGACTCATGGGGATTCTGCAATGCCTGTTAATCGAGTAATATTAACACCCTAATCATGCCAAAGCATTTTACCAAAGCACTATTGAGGCCCCATGAGCTTAAATATTCGACTTTCCAATCGGGTACAACGGATTAAACCATCCCCGACCCTGGCCATTAGCGCCAAAGCCAAAGCACTGAAAGCTGCGGGTAGAGATATCATCGAACTCGGTGCCGGTGAGCCGGACTTTGATACCCCTGAACATATCAAAGAGGCGGCCATTAAGGCCATCCATGATGGTTTCACCAAATATACGGCTGTGGATGGCACCCCCGGACTGAAACAGGCCATCATCGCCAAGTTCGAACGTGACAACACTCTACAATACACCCCGGAACAGGTTCTGGTCTCCTGCGGCGGCAAACAGAGTTTTTTCAACTTAGCCCAGGCACTGCTCAATGCCGGGGACGAGGTGATCATACCGGCCCCCTACTGGGTCTCCTATCCCGACATGGTGCTGCTGGCTGACGCCACGCCGATCATCATTGAAGCCGGTATTGATCAGGGGTTCAAAATCAGTCCTGATCAGCTGGAAGAGGCGATCACACCCAATACCCGCCTGTGTGTGCTTAACAGCCCTTCCAACCCCACAGGGGTTGCCTATACCCGTTCAGAACTTGCAGCACTGGGGGAGGTATTGCGCCGTTACCCACAAGTGCTCATCGCCACCGATGATATGTACGAACATATTCTCTGGGCTGCCGAACCCTTCAGCAACATCCTCAATGTCTGCCCCGATCTGTATGACCGGACCATCGTCCTGAATGGTGTCTCCAAGGCGTACTCTATGACCGGTTGGCGCATCGGCTACGCCGCTGGCCCACTACCACTGCTTAAGGCGATGACCAAGATTCAATCACAAAGCACCTCAAACCCCACCTCTATCTCACAGGTGGCGGCACAGGCGGCACTGGATGGAGATCAGTCCTGCATCACACAGATGCTGTACGCCTTCAAAGAGCGTCATGACTACCTTGTATCCGCGTTAAACGGCATTCATGGGGTAAAGTGTATTGAGTCACAGGGGGCTTTTTATGCCTTCCCCTCTGTACAAGGGGTTATCAATAGCCATCCGAACGCCAGTGATGACATCGCCTTGAGCGACTTGTTGCTCAACGAAGCAGACGTCGCCCTGGTCCCCGGCTCCGCCTTTGGTGCCCCCGGCTATGTGCGGCTCTCTTACGCCACATCAATGGACAATCTGCAAACGGCCATTCAACGCATTAAAAAGGTGCTGGGCAGCAGCTGAACGATACATCACACGTGAGGAAA
Organism: Tenderia sp. (SeqCode); assembly: GCA_031416075.1. Classification (GTDB taxonomy): domain Bacteria; phylum Pseudomonadota; class Gammaproteobacteria; order Tenderiales; family Tenderiaceae; genus JAKFXL01. Next base: position 9,864 of record JANOSY010000037.1, read on the forward strand.
CGATCATGCTACACCCAAAAATAACACCCCAACAGCATAACGCTGGTTTTACCCTGGTCGAGCTAATGATCACACTGGCAGTGGCGGCTATTCTTGCCACCGCCGCCGTCCCCTCCTTCATGAGCATGATCGCCAGCAACCGTGTCACCTCCGCCAGTAATGATCTGGTCGCGGCACTCAATATGGGTAAAAGTGAGGCGGTACGTAGCGGGCGGCACACCCTCCTGTGCAAAAATGATAGCTGCACCACCACAGGTTCATGGGGTGACGGCTGGGTGCTCTTTAGTGATGAGAACAGTAATAATACCCGAGATGCTGCAGAACCCATTATCCGCACCCAGGCCGCCCTGGATCCAAGTTTTGCGTTTACATACGAAGATGGCAACAGCATCAGATTCAGGCCCAACGGCAGCACCAATGAAAACGGCCGGTTCTGCTTCCGCAACAGCTACCAGAATAGTGACAGCCGGAAAGTCCTTATCACCCAGTCCGGTCGCATCCGCACCGAAAAAGTTACCCTATCCAGTAATGCCTGCCCCGCCTAACCGGCCGTTACCAGACCAGCACAACCAGCACAACCAGCTCCATCAGCTCCACCATCGCCCCTGTTGTATCGCCAGTGGCGCCCCCCAGGCGCTGCACCATGCGGCCACGCAGCCAGAGAAAAAGCAGTGCCGCCGCCAGCAAGACCAGTAGCGCGCCCCACCCAACAATCAATAACGTTAACAGTGCTGATGCACCAAGCACCCATGGGACACTGTCGTGGGGCAGATTATCCGCCTGTTCACACCCCAAACCTTGCACACGCACGTAAGGTGTCCAGCGAAACAGTGCAACCACCGCAGCACGTGCCAACAGTGGTGCAATCAACAGCCATGACCAGTGGCCATGGTCCAGCACTACACTCAGGGCGGCAAACTTCACCAACAGCACCACCACTATCGCTGTCAGCCCCATGGGACCACAAAAGGGGTCTTTCATAATGCGCATTGTCGTTTCGTAGTCGCCCTGACCACCGATCCAACCGTCCACCATATCCGCCAGCCCATCAAGATGGAGCCCACCTGAGATGACGACCCAGACGGCCAGGATCAGCGCCGCCCCCAGCAGATGGGGCTGTGACTGTGAAAGCCAGGCCGTGAGCACCAGCGCCATCCCCACCACCAGACCAATGAGGGGGTAGAAAAGTACCGAGCGCCCCTGTTCATCAGGGGAAATGTGCCCCTGACTGGGCACCGGCAGGCGGGTCAGAAGCTGTAAAGCAATCCAGAACGGGCGCACGATCAGAGTCTCCCTGCATGAAACATTAAACTGGCCATGGCCTGAGCACCCTGGCCATCAATACGGATCCGGGTAATACCGGCATTGGGTACATGGATACGAAACATACTCTCCAGGGGGGCATCAAGCACATGCCGCACCACCATGCGGATGACACCGGCGTGGCCAACCAACAGCAGTTGCTGCCCGGCATAGTCTGCCAGCAGCGCTCCCCAGGCACTCACGATACGGTGCTGAAACTCCGCCAGGGTTTCAGCCCCTGCGGGGCGATGGCTAATGGGGTCATCGTAGAAACGCTGCAACGCACTGGGATCTTGTGCAACGATCTGCTCTTTGGTGAGTCCCTCCCACTCACCAAAACCGATCTCCATCAAACGGCCATCAAACACAACAGGGAGCCGGTGACGCTGCCCTAACTCTGTTGCAAACGCAGCACAACGCAACAACGGCGAGCTGACAATGGCCTGCCAAGGGCAGTGGTCAGCCACCGCTTCGCGCATCTGCTGCCACCCCTTATCACTCAGCGGATCATCAATTTTGCCACGATAACGGCCACTGCCACCCACCGGCTCACCGTGACGAATCAGATCAACCTGGGTCACTGTCTCAGCCATCTACCACCCTCCGTCATACATCGTAAAGTTGAAGGGCGCGCCGCTTTTGGCACACCCCTCGCGAATGCCAGGCTGGGCGGCTTTGACGACTGAAAAGTGAATGGCTGACAGACGTGGCATTTCATATGTTAGTTTTCCGAGATAGCACTAGTGTACCGTAACAAATAATATACTCATACCAAGGCAGCCTTAGCACGCCCGATTTTCTCTAAAATCGCTTCAGTTGTTTTTGTCCACACAAAGGGTTTTGGATCGGTATTGTGGACCTCAATGAATTCCATAATC
>JANOSY010000038.1:0-22448 GCA_031416075.1 Tenderia sp. (SeqCode)
CCGCAGTTCCCCCTGGGCCAGGTTTTTTGACGGGGTTGAACCTCCAAGAAGCAGACGGCCACTGTCCACGCGTTAGATGAGTATAGCTGCCCGCTGTTTCTATGCATAAGGGGCACGGCAAACCGTGAGGGCCGTTTTTTAATATCTAACAAGGCATCATTGACTGCGCCATCATTCGGAGATAGCTCTTTGGCCTTTTCAGCATACTTTCTCGCCTGAGACAGATCGCTCTCGCGCAGCAACCACGCCAGATTATTAATCACCGCAACGTTTTTCTCATCTAATTGAAGAACAGACTTGTACACGTCAACGGCTTGTGTATTATCACCCCGCTCATGCTATAGACAATAGCAAGGGCATATTGAGTTCTAATCTCATTAGGATACTTTGCAACAGCCTCAGTCAAAACTATGGCCGCATTCTCTTTATCATCCGCAGCCCAGTATGCTTGACCCAACTTATGCGCCAAAAGGGGGCTTGGCTTGCGTTTATAAAGGTCATCATACAGCTTCGCTGCCTGAGAAAACTGTTTCTCCCCCATAGCCACATCACCCTTAAGCATTACCAGAATATCTCCCGTCGGCATTAACGCCTCAGGCTTTTTCAATGTTCCCTTAGCAGACGCCGTGCCCCCCATCTAACGCCATAGTAATCACCGCTATCAAAGATGGAACATGACTACCATCACGCTGTAACGCCGTATTCAACGTAGAGCGTGCATCCTTCACCCAACAAGCAACACCACACAGAACCCAACTGCCAAAACCAACCGCTTTCCCATCTCCAGCCCCTAGTAATCACTCTACCGCTGAGCTTTATCCAACTCGACCTTCAGTGCTTCGACCTGTTGTCTGTCTGTCAATGCCGGATTGTCCAGCAACGACTTTACTTCCCTTTTTGCTGCCGCAATATCGCCACTCTTAAAATAGCCATAAGCAAGATGATATTTAATATCCAACAAATGAGGAGCCTTGACACCTGCCTCTTTTAGAATATCAACGCCACGTTTTACCTCACCTGTTTTCACCAGTGCCCACCCATAAGTGTCCATGACAGCGGGTGTCTGTTGAGCCATGTCGTAAGCCTTCTTGCCATATGTCAGCGCCTGTTTGTCACCCTTTTCAGCGTAGATCCAGGCGAGATTATTCAGCGCTGCCACATTATTTGGTTGTGACCGCAACACATTACTGTACTGATCAACAGCCTTATCAAGGCGATTCTCAGTCTGGTGATCCACCGCCAACACCATACGCACGGTGACATCGTCCGGCTCTTTCGCCAGCCATTTTTCCAAAGGTTCCAATGCCCCTGCCTGCTTTTGCTGTTGCCGTAAACGATAGAGCTTTAAGGCCAGGGAGCTACTCAGCCCATTGTTAAAAGCGGTGTTATACGCCTTTTCCGCCCCGGCATTATTTGCTTGTGCAACGTAAATATCACCAGCAACCTCAAAGCCTATTCCCTGTTTGGGATATTGCGATTGCAACTCCCTTGCTGTCTGATGTGCCTTATCATATTGCTTCAATTCACTCTGCAGCTTTGCCAGCAGCACTTGGGCTGGGACAAACCCTTTTTGGATTTTCAACGCAGAGTTAACACTATCAACAGCCGCTTGCAGCTGTTTATTGACCGCCTGGGATTCTGCCAACATCACCAATGCTTGTGGCGATTTAGGTTGCAGCTCCACAAGCTTGCGTAATGTGGCCGTTGCATTGCTCGAGTCATCATTAGCCAGATACACCTTACCCAACGTAACCAACGCCATAGGGTGTTCAGGATGAGCGTTAGCAACTTCACGCGCCATATTTAACGCCTTCATTTTATCGCCCTGCATAAGATAGGCATTCACCAGCAACAGTGGAGGCTCAATTGAACTAGGATTGGCTTTTTTAGCTTTTTCTATCCACCCCAAAGCTGCCTGGCGATCCCCATCAACCTCTGCCAGTCGCCCCATCGCCAACATTGCACCCAGATGGTTGGCATCCACTTTCAGTGCCTGTTGATAATTCTGTTTGGCCAGCGTCTGATTTTTCTCCTGCAATGCCAGCTGTGCCAACTCCATATAAGCCGTTACAAATTTGGGATCAACCTTAAGCGCCTTTTCAAACTGTTTCCGCGCTGCAACAAGGTCACCTTTCTGCACATAAACTATTCCGAGCAAATTGACAGCCACTGCATTGGCTGGCTGTTTTTTCTCAAGTGCCTGTGCTGCATCAATTGCCTTGTTGATATTCTTCTGGCGCAAGTGTGCATAGACCAACAACATATCCGCCTGCAACAGATCTTCGTCCATGGCGACTGCACGTTCCAAGTCGATAGCCGCAGCACCCGCATCACCCGCAGCAAGTTTGCTTAACCCCAACTGAGCACGGATCGAACCTGCATCAGGCGCAATCTCAACAGCTCGCTGCAGGTACTCTTCACCTCTTTTGCTCTCACCTGCCTGCATATAAGCACTGCCCAAAAGCGCTAATAACTGGGCATCTTTACTGTTTTTTTCTACCACAACATCAAGTGTTTCTATCGCCTGCTGTGGTTTTTTTAACTTCAGATAAGTTCCCGCCAATGCTTTACGCGCGGGTATATGGTTAGGAACAGACTTGGCAAATCCCGAGAGGTAAAACTCAGCCTGTTCCAGATCACCCAACGTATAATGAATAACACCCAATAGCAGTTTGGATTGAAGATGGTTGGGTGATACTCTCAATACTTGGCTTAATGTGCTCTTGGCTAGATCGTACTCCTGACGTTTGAAATGAATTTCAGATTTAATGTAACCTGCCATGGGATGGTTGGGCACACTTTTCAAAATTCTCGTGATATCCGCATATGCCACATCAAGGTTCTGATTATTCACCTCAATCCCGGCCTTACCCAACAAGGCCTGAAGGTTTGTCGGGGCAATTTTCAGCGCTTTAACAAACGCCTGCAACGCCTTATCGTTCTCACCTTTTTGCTGCAAAACAATACCATTTAATACGAGAGCATCCGCGCTACTCGGATGCTGGCGCAGTGCCTTATCAACAATATCTGCCGCCCCATTTACGTCACCTTTCAGTAACGTTGCCCGCGCCGAACCCAGCAGAGCACCTTCCGCTTGTGGATCACGCTTCAGCGCCTCCTGATAGCTTTTTTCAGCCTCTGCGGTAGCGCCGTCCATCAGATGCGCATCCCCTTGCAGGGCCATGATTTCTGCCTGTTTTTTAGGGGAATCACTTGCGCTCACAACAATATCTTTCAACAACTGTTTAGCTTTGCCTTGCATAAGGTATGACTGTGCCAGCAAAGGGTTAACGTCACTCTTCGGTGCACCCTGCTGTATTGCTTTTTTAAATTCATGCTCCGCTGCTGGTGCATCCAGCAGCTTTAAATATGACTGCCCCATTAACAGTCGCGCTTCCGCTGTTTGCGGCGATTGTTGCAATATATTTTTCAGATGAATAATCGTCGTACGATAATCACCACTGTTATACGTTGCATTGGCTTTTGCCAATAGTGCCGCAACATCATCCGCCGCCAACACCGCAGAACTCAAGCAGAGCGTAACAACAGGCAGCCATAAAAACCGTCTTGTAAACTTCATGATCCATGCATCCCCTATTTTTTGCCATCTACGTTTCATGTATTAAGGCGTAATACTGTACCACCTCAAGACATTTGACTGAGCTGACTATTATTTGAAGCCGTATTTATTCATCAGGTCATATAACGTCGGCCGACTCACCCCAAGCATTTCAGCGGCCTGAGATATATTGCCATCACACAAACCTAAAACACGCCTGATAGCAACGCTCTCTGCCGCCTCCCTGACTTCACGCAGATTCAAGGGCATAACCTCCTGCTCTGATACAACCTCCAACTCAAGCTCTTCAGCACTTACACAGCTATCTTCAGCCATAATGACGGCGCGTTTGATCCTGTTTTCCATCTCACGAACATTACCAGGCCAAGTATGGCTAGCAATAGCACATGTGCCATCATCAGTAAATCCACGTAAATTACGCCCATGCTCACGGGAGAATCTATCTAGAAACACCTTTGCCAACAGCAACGCATCACCTTCACGTTCACGCAGTGGAGGAATGTTGATGGTAATTTCACTGATTCGGTAGTATAGATCTTCACGGAACAATCCCTGCTTGACCTGATTGGTCAGGTTTTGATTGGTAGCGCATACCACCCGCACATCAACGGGGATCTCGGCACGCCCACCCAAACGCTCTATCACGCGTTCCTGTAAAAATCGCAACAACTTAACTTGAAGCAATCCAGGAATATCACCAATCTCGTCCAGAAACAGCGTGCCCCCATCAGCATATTCTATTTTGCCTTTGGTCTGTTTGACTGCCCCCGTAAACGCTCCTTTTTCATAACCAAAAAGCTCACTTTCGAGTAATGTTTCTGGAATGGCGCCACAATTAATGGCCACAAATGGCCTTTTAACACGCGGGCTTAAATCATGCAGTGCCCGGGCCAATAATTCTTTACCCGTGCCACTTTCACCCAGCAACAACGTGGTGGCGTTGGTTGGGGCTACCTTTTCAACCGTACGACAGACCTTGATCATCTGCGGGCTGGTGGCCAGAATACCATCGATTGCGGATGTTGCAATCCGTTGAATCAGCTGTCGATTCTCCTGCTCAATCTCATGCAGATTGTAAGCACGTTGAACTATCAACCCCAGTACCTCCGGATCAACGGGCTTTTGATAAAAATCATACGCGCCTCTGGCAATCGCCTTCACCGCATTTTCACGCTCATCATTCCCGGTAACAACAATCACTTTGGTCGACGGCGTCAGTGTCAATATCTCCTCAAGCGCTGCCAAGCCTTCACTGGCATTGTCCGGATCGGGTGGCAGCCCCAGATCCAACAACACCACCGCAGGCTCATGCCGACGCAACAGCATAATGGCTTCTTCGCGATGGCTGGCAATTAACACCTCATACCCATCAAAACACCAGCGCATCTGGCTCTGCAGACCGGGATCATCCTCAACCACCAGGATTTTCTGTTGTATCTGTTTTGAGCGACTCAAGCCATCACCTCATCTTGCCTCTAACTGTTGTGACCCAATAACATGTTGGCTCAGCCGCGGAATGTATAATTGGAATAACGTCCCAACCATGGGCGTACTGGTAACACGCACATCACCGCCAATACCGCGCAAAAATTCACGGCACTCATACGCACCAATCCCCATGCCAGTGTTTCCTTTGGTCGTATCAAACGGCTTAAAAAGCCGCTCACGAATAAATTTTTCATCCATGCCGCAGCCATTATCCTCTATTTCAACGATAACATTCCGTTCAGCTAGTTTCAGACGAACCTTAAGCCAGCCCTCCTTTGCTGTGGCCTCTTGCGCATTTTGTACCACATGCTCAACAACTGCCGCCAATCGATCACGCTCAGCAACAACCATCACATCACTCACATCATCACCGACATACAACTCCGGCAGAGGATATGCTGCTGCACGATGCTCAACCACCTCTTGCAGAAGTGGCAACAGTTTAATTGCAACGGCGCTCTGTTGAACCGGCCGCCCCTGGCGCAGCTGAGCCAGCATTTTTTGCATTTTAGACACTGCATGATCAACCGTCACCATCGCATCAGCCATAAACGCCGGATTATGACCAAAGCGCTTTGCATTTGCCGTCACCAACGAGAGCTGACCAACCACGTTTTTCAAATCATGCACCACATAAGCAGACAACCGATTGAAGGCCTCAAACTGCCTCGCAGATGCCAATGCTGCACTCGCCTCCGCCAATGCCAGATAACTAGCCGCTTGGCTCGCCGCCGTTTTGAGCAGATCACGATCTTCCCAGTTAATCTGCCGTGGCGCGCGCGGCTGCTGCAGGAGTAACAGGGCACATAGACAATTCTCCTGGAATAACGGTATTAACAACCACACTTTGGGAATCTGCTCAACCCAGTCAGGCATTTGCAGATCCACGTATACCTCAGGGGTGTCACGATACTCATTCATATCGATCAACCATTTTTTCTCCTCCATAAATACTACCAGAGCATCATCAGCCATCACACCCTGAGGCAGCGAGGCATTCCAGTTCACAGCAACCGTATAACTGCTCGTACCCTCTTTCACCCATAAAACTCCGCCGGGGCTATCCACCATATTAGCCATGGCCCGTACCACCCGTTCACGGACATCTGGCCCGGACATATCGCTTGCCAAAGCGGCGGTAAAATTCAGCCACTGGTCACGATAATCATATTTATAACTAAAAAAATGCTTGCTCAAAAAAACTTTAAACCGGGAGCGGATCTGGCCTGAAAAGAGGAGCACCAGCAACACCAACCCTGCACCAAAGAAAAAGATAAGCTGCGCTACAGTGCCCCACTCCCCTCCCCAATAACGGATAAAATAACCACCCGCTGCCATGACAAGCAGATATCCACCCGTTGCCAATACAGCCACACTATGAAAAACCACCCCACGCGATACAAACAGGTCGAGCGACCAGACCGGATTACGTGCGGCCGCTATCGCAATCAAGGGCACGGTCAATAGTTGAATAAAGCCACCCGCATCCCAAATGTAAATATCAAGACGACCCAGCAGTACTGCATCAGCATACATATAAAAATCGTAGGCAAAACCGCCTCCCAACCCCAGGCAAAGATATTTTATTGCCCAGCGCTGTTCGGGACGGGCATTACGAAACAGCTGCTCAACCAGAGCCAACCCAACAATTGCCAGTAACAGGTGCCCAGACAGACGCAGATCATATCCAACCACACGAACCAGCCATCCTGGCCAGAACCACTCAGCAACATGCCATATTGTTAAACTGCCACACAGCAGCAGCAGCCCGTTAGCAATCCAGCGTAACCGCGATGAGAGACGCCATGATGTCGGTTGATCGCCCAGCCCTGAAACCAGCAGCCGCAACAAAAACCAGAACCAGAGGCCATCACGCAGCACTTTGAGAAGAAAAATCAATAATAAAAGGGGATAATCATAGATTGATTGAATAGCAAGTGTGCCCGCCCAAAGCATGGTGGCACTGACGGAGGCTAGAAACAGGCCGCCTTGCAAACGACCGCGCCAACTAGTGATAAGCAGCAGGACCAGCGCCAAATTGGCCAGCGCGGCCATACCGTAAGCAACCACGCCAATATTGATGGATCCGTCATTCAACAGCCCCACCCCCCTTATTCTTATTCACACCCTATTCCGCAAGTTCTGGCCGGAACCACGCCGCATGCTAACGGGCACCCTGCCCCCACAACACAACCTCAACGGTTTGAAAGAGAATAAGGCAATCGAGGAAAAGGCTGTAATTTTTAACGTAATAGAGATCATATTGTAATTTTTCCACAGCATCCTGTTCCGAGGCCCCATAAGGGTAACGGATCTGAGCCCACCCGGTAATCCCCGGTTTTACGCGATGCCGCTCAGCGTAATAGGGGATCTTCTCAGTCAGTTTCTCAACAAACTCCGGGCGTTCAGGGCGTGGTCCGATAAAACTCATATCTCCCTTCAATACATTCAATATCTGCGGCAGCTCATCAATTCGGGTCCGGCGAATAAACTTTCCGACACGGGTGACACGGGCATCATTCTTTTTAGCCCACTGGGGTGCCCCCCCTTTTTCTGCGTCTACCACCATGCTTCTGAGCTTGAGCACTTGAAACAGCCGCCAGTTCTGCCCCACCCGCACCTGACGATAAAGAATAGGGCCGCGACAACCACTCTCCAGCCAGATAGCAATGGTTGCCAGCACGATCAACGGCAGTGCCAATAACAGCAACATCAGACTGGCTGCAATATCAAAACTACGCTTTGCAACTAACTGCATGCCCGCCTGACGAAAACCATCGGAAAAGATGAGCCAACTGGGGTGGAGCGTTTCAAGACGTACCTTGCCGGTCTCCCGTTCAAAAAATGTCTGAGCATCCACCACATCAATACCACTCATTTTACAATCCAGCAGATCCTCCACTGGAAAGGATTTACGCCGATCCTCCACCGCCACCACAATCTCATCAATCAAATTGCGTTGCACATAATCGAGCAGCGGCACATCAAGATGAATCACACACTCCTCCGGCATAGCATCATGCTCACCGGCCACATGCACAAAACCAACAATGGTATACCCCAGATAATCAACCTTGCGCCGCAACTGTTTGAACTGCTCTGCACGCACACCTGCCCCCAGCACCAATACCCGCCGCTTCAGATTCTCATGACCTACCACGCGGAAAAAGACAATACGTGTCACCACAATCGCCGCAATAGCGATCGCAAACGACCAGGCAAATACACCACGCCCCACAGACAGATATGGGAATAGATAAAAAGCGACACTCATACCGGCCAATGCCAGCAACATGCTCAACACCAGCCTAAGCACCACCCCGTTAACCCCTTCGCGGAAGAGGTTTTTATATAACCCCATCATGGTCAAGGCTATAAACATGATCGATGTAAAAAGTAAGGCCTTGGGCCAGAGCGGCTCCAGCCCTGCGGTTGGCTCCCCCCCTAAAAAGCGTATCTCCACACCAATATAGATAGAGAACCATAACAGCAGCAGCTCAATGCCTATCAACATAATTAACAACGAGGGAACATAGTGTCTAAATATTCTGAACATGGGGGTCAAAATCCAATTTCAAACCAGAAATCTATATCACTGCAAACACGGCACTTATCGTCTGACCGGCAAAAGTAGATCACGTCAAAACCAGAAAAACAACGTGGGTTTGCCACCATTTATAAACATTCATCAATACCACTATTCTTCAAACCCCATGCAAACAGCGAGAACACCCGCTGATTGGCCTTGCGTAAACGGACCACCAGCGTTGTCATCAACTCTTTGATAATCGGGTAACCGATTTCCGGATGGGCATCCAGAAACTGCAATAACGCCTCGCCATTAAATACTGCCAACTCAACATCCGTCACGGCAATAACCGTTGCAGAACGTGGCTCATCATCAAACAGCGCCAGCTCACCAAACAGCTCGCCTTGTGCTAACTCACTAAACCCCGGCCTTATGCGACGCTGCTCATCCAGACCAACATTCCCCACCACCCTGACGGATCCGGTAAGGATAAGGTAAATATCACGCCCCTTCTCACCCTCATGAAAAACAACACAATTAGCGTCAACGCGGTGTCGGTGCCAGTATACACCCTCCTTTGCTTTAGAATTTTCTAATAAACTAAATAGCAGAGATGGCATAAAGCCCCCTTTAACAATACGTTAGTATCACCGTTAACCCTATTCAACGATAGTAAAAAGAGCGCTAAACACCAAAAGAAGGCAGACGAACAGAGAGCACTTTGGTATGTTTGGAACACTTAATTAAGACCAACCCATTAATAAGGAAATCTATGAAAATAACAGTCTTTGGTTCAGGTTATGTCGGACTGGTAACAGGTGCCTGCCTTGCAGATGTTGGCAACGATGTTATGTGTATCGACATTGATGCCGAGAAGATAAACAAACTTAACCAAGGACTCATCCCCATATACGAACCTGGACTGGAGGGCATCGTGCACGCCAATACCAAAGCAGGACGGCTCAAATTTGGCACCGATATAGCCGCCGGCGTCCAGCACGGACTGTTTCAATTTATCGCAGTAGGGACTCCTCCAGACGAAGATGGCTCCGCCGACCTCCAGTATGTACTGGCCGTGGCCAAAAGCATTGGCGAACACATGAACGAATACAAGGTCATCATCGACAAATCCACCGTACCGGTGGGTACCGCCGACAGGGTCAGGGCCCAGGTGGAAGCGACACAAAAAAGCTTTAATAAACAGATCGATTTTGATGTTGTCTCCAACCCCGAATTCCTCAAAGAGGGGGCGGCAATAGAAGATTTCATGAAACCGGACCGGATTGTGATCGGCACCGACAACCCACGGACCACAGAGCTACTGCGTGTCCTCTACGCCCCCTTCAACCGCAGTCATGACCGCATAGTGGCCATGGATATTCGCTCCGCCGAGCTCACCAAATACGCCGCCAACGCCATGCTGGCCACCAAAATCAGTTTCATGAACGAACTGGCCAATATGGCAGAGCTGCTGGGGGCCGACATCGAAAAGGTCCGCATCGGCATCGGCTCTGACCCCCGTATTGGCTACCACTTCATCTATCCCGGCTGTGGTTATGGCGGCTCCTGTTTCCCTAAAGATGTACAGGCGCTGGAGCGCACCGCCCGTACCATCGGGTATGAGGCAGGGCTGTTACAGGCCGTAGAGGCCGTCAATGACCGGCAGAAGCATCGCCTGTTCCAGAAGATAGAGAAACATTTTGGTGGTGACCTTAAAGGCAAAACCATCGCCCTTTGGGGACTCGCCTTCAAACCCAATACCGATGATATGCGCGAAGCCCCCAGCCGCGTGCTGCTCGAAGCCCTCTGGGCCAAAGGGGCCAACGTTCGTGCCCACGATCCGGCAGCCATGCATGAAACAGCGCGGATTTATGGCCAACGCGCCGACCTCACACTCTGCGACCATCCCGATGAGGCACTTGAAGGGGCTGACGCCCTGGCCATTGTCACGGAGTGGAAGGCGTTCCGCAGTCCCGATTTTGACGTTATCAAAGAAAAACTGAGCCAGCCCGCTATATTTGATGGACGCAATCTGTATGACCCGGCGGCAATGAAAGAGCGTGGGTTCAGTTACTACGCCATCGGTCGTGGGCAATAATCAAACCCGGTCGCAACACATCAAACATATAGCGCTAGAGAGAGTTTTGAGAATGGATCTAAACAACATAAAAATCGGCATGATCGGTCTGGGTTATGTCGGCCTACCACTGGCCGTCGAATTTGGCAAAAAAATCACCACCGTCGGCCTCGACATCAACAAACAGCGCATTGATGAGCTCAAATCGGGCAAAGATAGCTCGCTGGAGGTCTCCGCCGAAGAGCTGCCACAGGCAACCAAGCTAAGCTACACCTGTGAACCGGCAGATCTCGCCGACTGCAACGTCTACATCGTCACCGTGCCCACCCCTATTGACGCGTTTAACCGCCCCGACCTCTCGCCCCTTGTAGGGGCCAGCACCACCATCGGCAAACTGCTCAAAAAAGATGATGTTGTCATCTATGAGTCCACCGTCTACCCCGGTGCCACAGAAGAGGTCTGCATCCCCATACTGGAAAAGCTCTCCGGCCTCACCTACAATCAGGATTTTTACGCAGGCTACAGCCCTGAACGTATCAATCCAGGCGACAAAGAGCACCGTGTCACCAACATCCTCAAGGTCACCTCCGGCTCCACGCCCGAAATTGCTGATTTTGTCGATACTCTCTACCGCCAGATCATCACTGCCGGCACCCACAAGGCCAGCAGCATTCGTGTTGCCGAAGCCGCCAAGGTCATTGAAAATACCCAGCGCGATGTCAACATCGCCCTCATCAACGAACTGGCCCTGATATTCAACCGCCTCGGCATCGATACAGAAGAGGTGCTGATTGCCGCTGGCACCAAGTGGAACTTCCTGCCCTTCCGCCCAGGGCTGGTGGGCGGCCACTGCATCGGCGTCGACCCCTACTATCTGACCCATAAAGCACAGGAGATTGGCTACCACCCGGAGATGATCCTGGCGGGACGCCGTGTCAATGATGGCATGGGGGCCTACGTTGCCGAACGGGTTGTTAAACTGATGACCAAAAAACGCATCACCGTTGTAGACTCCAAAGTTCTGATCATGGGTTTTACCTTTAAAGAAAACTGCCCCGACCTGCGTAATACCCGTGTGATCGACATCCTTGAAGAGTTCAAGGATTACCACGCCCAGGTCGATGTCTACGACCCCTGGATCAACCGGGACGAAGCCAAACACGAATATGGCATCACACCGGTCAGCAACGTTACACCCAACAGCTACGATGCCATCATCCTGGCCGTCAGCCACAAACAGTTCATCGAAATGGGGCTGGAAAAGATTCGTGCCCTGGGCAAAATCAACTCCGTTCTATTTGATGTCAAATACCTCTTCCCGGCAGACGCCGTGGATGGCAGGTTATAAAACCACAAGGCAATCCTGTAAATGAAAGTATTAATCACCGGCACCGCCGGCTTTATCGGCTCCAACGTTGCTCGCCACTTGCTCAACCGGGGCGACGAAGTGATCGGACTCGATAACCTCAATGACTACTATGACGTTAACTTAAAAAAGGCACGGCTAGCCAAACTCACCCCCGAGAGTGGTTTTACCGATGTGCGAATGGACCTGGAAGACCGTGCCGGCATTGCCCAGCTATTTGCCGACCACAAACCAGACCGTGTTGTGCACCTTGCCGCTCAGGCCGGTGTCCGCTACTCACTGGTCAACCCGCTGGCCTACATCGACAGCAACATCGTCGGCTCCACCAACATCCTCGAAGGGTGCCGCCATAACAGTGTTGAACATCTGGTATACGCCTCCAGCAGCTCCGTCTACGGTGCCAATACCAAAATGCCCTTCTCGGTCCACGACAACGTTGACCACCCGGTGAGCCTCTACGCCGCCTCCAAAAAGGCCAACGAGTTGATGGCTCACACCTATAGCCATCTATTTCAGCTGCCAACCACCGGGCTACGCTTCTTCACCGTCTACGGCCCTTGGGGCAGACCCGACATGGCCCTCTTCCTCTTCACCAAAGCCATACTGGAAGGTCGGCCGATTGACGTCTTCAACTACGGCAAATGCCGCCGCGACTTCACCTATATCGACGACATCGTCGAAGGTGTAGTAAGAACACTCGACCGGATCCCCACTGCCAACCCTAACTGGAGAGGGGATGACCCCGACTGCGGCACCAGTTACGCCCCCTACCGCATCTACAACATTGGCAACAACCAGCCCGTGGAGCTGCTACGGTTTATTGAGATCATCGAAGAGTGCCTGGGGAAAAAGGCCGAGAAAAATCTATTACCACTGCAACCAGGCGACGTGCCGGCCACCTATGCCAATGTCGATGACTTAATAAGCGAGGTTGGTTTCAAACCCGCCACCGAGATCGAGACCGGCATCAGCAACTTTGTGAACTGGTACCGTGAGTACTATCAAATATAAACCCCTCCACCCAACTATCGCCCGTGGGCGCAAAAACTGCGCCCACGTAACAAAGCGGTAAAACCCCACCGCATTCTCAAGGGCCTCTGGTAATAGTTGCTGTGGGCTCACGTTTATCATATACAACAGTGAAATCTGGCCTCACCTTTAATAAACCGGCTTTAATAGCCTCATTACTTTTCGCCGTATCCTTTACCAAAGCACTCAGGCGCTCTTCAGACCAACCCTCAATTTTAGACTCATCTATCACCACCAGCCCCTCATTATCAATAAAAACCGGGACATCCTCCTCTTTTTGCTTTGGCGACACAGAATCAGCCAGCATTGGAAGGATCTCGCCATCAAAGGCACTAACAAGATAAACCACCTCCTCCTCCCCGTGAATAACAAACCGGTAATAGGGGATATCACCATGAAGAAATACCAGACCCGGCACCGGCTGGTACGGATAAGGAGCATACTTCACAAGCAGAGCTTCGGCTTCACTTTGTGAAAGCGGCGGAAACTTACCCCACTTTTCTCTACTGACATCCGCCATGCTGGCTGGAGCATAGTTTTTACCATCAAACAATCGGTATATTGCCAATCCGGTTACCTGGCCAGCGGCAATCATTGGCACAAACATGCTGGCTGGCATTTTTTTATAGAAATCCTCTGCATATAGAGGCTCGCCAGCCCCGGCGCCATCGTGCGCTTCGTTTTGCACCATGCCGGGGATGACCGCCTGATAAAAATCATCGGCGGCCATCCGAATCGCCTCGTTATCGGAACGATTGCCAGATAGCTCCTGCTTTCCATCTGTTAACGGCGGCTGGCTGTAATCACTCTGTTGCAACCGGACATCAGGATTGCTGTTACGAGCATCTAATATCAACGTTGTGTCTGGAACAAGAACAACCGTTGCTATCACAACTGACACGGTCAAGGTCACCCCCAACAAAAAATTGCGTCTCATGGCATTCACCCCTTTTTTCATCCAAACCGCCCTCGCTTCGCTCCCCATGACGATCAGCGAAGGTGACATGCCCCCAACCGATCAGGATTATTGCAGACCGACAAGAAAATATGCTTTCGCTCAAAAGGATTGGCTGAGCCGGTCTTTTCCCAATAGCTTTCCACCTCGGCCAACGTCATGAATTTACTCGGAGTCAAACCATACGTACCAAAACTCATCTCTAGCTGATATTGAACAAACGCTATGATGTAGCTAATAAGACCACTATAATTTGCACGTTGAGGTCTCGGTGGGGGAGTATAGGCAGGGGAGCCATAGACACTATCATTGAGATACAATCCCCTGTAATTACAAAGTCCAGAACTAACATCTCTGTCACTACAATAGAGCGCCCCGGTAGTCACATAATAGTGGCCGCCAGCCGAACCGGAGCGCGTATTGCCATAAACCACAAAAGGGTTTCCAGAAGCAAAAATAGACCACACTGCATCTTTATCGCTAGGGAAAGCATATTCCTCGTACCACCCCTGAACCAGCTTCATATTGGTAATCGCCGATTTTAATTCCGTGGTTACAAGGCCCGCCTGACCATCTGTGTTCGCAGCATTATATAACGCAAGAATATTGGGTTGATTAGGTAAAGATTCCGTTGTTTTTAACGTATAGAATGAATTGATCATGGAGCGCGCGGTAGCACCGCACGTGTCCGATGTAGGCTGACTGTAATGAGGGACGTTTAGTCTATATCCAATCTGAAGAGCCTGGTAACCTGCCACTGGTCTATATGCAAGAGACCTCCAATAAGTCTGAGAACCCCACACGACCGTAGAATCAGGCGATTGTTGATAATTAATTGTATTTGCGAATGCGAACGCATATGAATAAAGATAATAAGACGGCTAAAAATACTTTTCGTAGTTTCATTTCACCCCTCCTTGGGTAGAACCATGTTTATCGTAGAATCATAGAAAAACTCTCAACTCGTGCAGGCTAATAACTTCACCGCAGCCACGGGGCAACATCTCAATTGATTATAAAAATTGGGATAAGATCAGTCCGCGAAAGTGTACACTCATGCGCAAATAAAAAAGGGCGGGATAAACCCGCCCTTTTTTACACCCAATCAGACTTACTTAACCTTTGGGGTCAACTCGCCTTTATCATAACGCTTCTGCATTGTCTCCAATGAGAGTGCCACAATCTTGGACGCGTGTCCGGCAGAACCAAATGCCTCATAACGGGCCTGGCAGATAGCTGCCATCGCCTTGGTGGACTCTTTGATAAACTTACGCGGATCAAAGTTAGAAGGATTTTCAGCCAGATGTTTACGCACCGCACCCGTAGAAGCCATACGCAGGTCAGTATCAATATTGACCTTACGTACGCCATTCTTGATACCTTCCACAATTTCAGAAACAGGCACGCCATAGGTCTGGCCCATATCACCACCGTAGTTATTGATGATTGTCAGCCACTCTTCAGGCACTGAAGATGAACCGTGCATAACCAGATGAACATCAGGAATACGCTGATGAATCTCTTTTACGCGGTCAATACGCAGTACGCTACCGGTAGGTTTACTGGTGAACTTGTAAGCACCGTGGGAGGTACCAATGGCAATAGCCAAGGCATCTACACCAGTCTTCTTAACAAAGTCAGCCGCCTCTTCAGGATCGGTCAGTAGCATAGAGTGGTCGAGTTCGCCTTCAGCGCCATGACCATCCTCTTCACCCATCTTGCCGGTCTCAAGTGAACCCAGGCAACCCAGCTCGCCTTCAACAGAAACGCCACAGGCATGAGCCAACTCGGCAACTTTGCGAGTCACATCAACGTTGTATTCATATGACGCAGGTGTCTTGGCATCTGCCATCAATGAACCATCCATCATCACTGAGGTGAAGCCAGACTGAATGGAACGGAAACAGACGTCAGGTGAAGCACCGTGGTCCTGATGCATACAGATCGGAATATGTGGGTACATCTCAACAGCCGCCGTAATCAGGTGGCGCAAAAACGGCTCACCGGCATAAGAACGAGCGCCCGCAGAACCCTGCATAATAACAGGCGAGTTAGCTGCATCCGCAGCCTGCATAATTGCGTGAACCTGTTCCATGTTGTTGACGTTAAAGGCTGGCAGACCAAAGCTATGCTCGGCGGCATAATCCAGCAGTTGACGTAATGAAATTAGAGCCATCTCTATCTCCTCAATTATCGTTACACAAAGTTAAAAACAAAAAACCAGTCAGGTATTAAGATTCGCTGGATGTAGGCTCATGCATATCACCAACGCGTACAATCTTCATCGCATTGGTACCGCCCATCACACCCACCAGATCACCCTTAGTAATAATCACCAGATCGCCGTCACGCACCGCGCCGCGGCGCTTCAACTCATCCACCGACTCCATATTTACCACTGCGTGGTCAGTGCTTGTCACGGCAAAGCTAACCGGGCAGACACCACGGTAGAGTGTCACCTTACGGCGAGTCTCTACGTGCGGGGTCATGGCATAAATAGGAATCCCAGAGCTGATACGGGACATCCAGAGCGGCGTAGCACCCGATTCAGTCAAGCAAGCAATCGCCTTCACACCCAGGTGGTTTGCGGTATACATCGCCGACATGGCAATCGCCTCATCGATACGGGTAAACTGGCTATGGATACGATGATCAGAGGTCATCGCCGTCTCCTGTTTCTCAGCGCTGATGCAGATACGCCCCATCGCAGCAACCGCCTTGGCTGGGTATTTACCCGCCGCAGTCTCCGCAGACAACATCACAGCATCCGTACCATCAAGCACCGCGTTAGCCACATCAAACACTTCAGCACGGGTTGGAATCGGATTTTCAATCATACTCTCCATCATCTGGGTAGCAGTGATCACCACACGATTCATGGCACGGGCCAGTTTGATAATGCGCTTCTGCACGGCAGGCAGCTCAGCATCACCTATTTCAACACCCAGATCACCACGGGCGATCATCACGGCATCAGAAGCAGCAATAATCTCTTCCAGATTTTCAATCGCCTCAGCACGTTCGATCTTGGCTACAATACCACCATGACCACCCGCTGCACGCAGCAGTTCACGCGCCTCGTTTACATCTGCAGCAGTACGTGGGAAGGAGATAGCAACATAATCAGCGCGCATCTGCGCCGCTGTCACAATGTCCTCTTTATCCTTCTCCGTCAGGGCCGCAGCAGAGAGCCCGCCACCCATGCGGTTGATACCTTTATTATTTGAAAGAATCCCGGCAACCTGGACCTTACAGATAATCTCTGCGCCTTTAACCTCTTCAACCCACAACACAATAC
The DNA here is from genome assembly GCA_031416075.1 of Tenderia sp. (SeqCode). Classification (GTDB taxonomy): domain Bacteria; phylum Pseudomonadota; class Gammaproteobacteria; order Tenderiales; family Tenderiaceae; genus JAKFXL01. The sequence continues at coordinate 17,323 of JANOSY010000038.1, forward strand.
GACCATCATCCAGCAGCAACGTATCGCCACGGTTAACATCATTCGGCAGCTGTTTATAGGTAAGGCCCACCCGCTCTTTATCACCATCGGTGATAGACATGGCCGCATCCAGGATAAATCGGTCACCCTCGACGAGCAGCACCTTGCCCTCTTTGAAACGGGCGGTACGAATCTTAGGCCCTTGCAGATCGGCCAATACGCCAACCTGTCGGCCATGGGCACGAGCGCGGTCACGGACCAACTCGGCACGGTTTATATGGTCTTCTGCTGATCCATGAGAAAAGTTGGCGCGCACTACGTCCACGCCTGCCTGAATCAGATCATCCAGCACCTTGGGGTCATCGGTTGCCGGCCCGAGGGTGGCAACAATCTTTGTGCGTCTAAACATATATTTGGCTTAATACCTGAGTAATTGTTGTCTTTATCAAATGGGAGCGACCGACACATCGGTGCCGGACGACGCTACCACGCTTTAATTTACTTGGCACGCTCTTCTAAAATTGCAACCGCTGGCAAAACCTTACCTTCCAAAAACTCCAGGAAGGCACCACCACCGGTAGAGATGTAGGAGACCTTATCAGCGATGCCATATTTATCTACTGCCGCCAATGTATCACCACCACCGGCAATGGAAAAGGCCGCGCTATCGGCAATGGCCAGTGCCAGGGTCTTGGTTCCCGCACCAAACTGGTCAAATTCAAAAACACCGACGGGGCCATTCCAGACAATCGTACCAGCACTCTTCAGCTTATCAGCCAGCATCTTGGCCGTTTTTGGACCAATATCAAAGATCATGTCATCATCTTCCACATCTTTGACATCTTTGATGGTCGCCACCGCGGTCGGGGAAAACTCTTTACCACACACTACATCAATCGGGATGGGCACTTCAGCGCCACGGGCAGCCATCTTGTCCATAATCTTGCGGGCTTCGGCCACCAGATCAGCCTCCGCCAGTGATTTGCCTATCTTTAGGCCCGCTGCAAGCATGAACGTATTGGCAATACCGCCCCCCACAATCATGTTATCCACTTTGTCAGCCATGGAATCAAGAATTGTCAGTTTAGTCGAGACTTTAGAACCAGCAACAATCGCCGCCAGCGGCGGGGCTGGTGCCTTCAAGGCCTTGCCCAACGCATCCAGCTCCCCCGCCAACAGCGGGCCAGCGCAAGCGATCTTGGCAAATTTAGCCACACCGTGGGTAGATCCCTCAGCACGATGAGCGGTACCAAAGGCATCCATCACAAATACATCACACAACGCAGCATATTTCTGGGCTAGCTCATCACTATTTTTCTTCTCGCCCTTATTAAAACGGACGTTTTCAAACAAGACAACTTCGCCGCCAGCAACATCAACACCATCCAGATAGTTTTCAATCAGGCGTACAGGGCTGCCCAGCAGCTTCCCCAGATGTGCCGCCACAGGCTTCAGTGAGTTCTCTTCGCTATAAACACCCTCTTCCGGGCGCCCCAGGTGAGACATCACCATCACTTTGGCCCCTGCCTTCACGGCCCACTCAATGGTAGGCAGCGTGGCACGAATACGTGCGTCGCTGGTGACCTGGCCATCTTTTACAGGCACGTTCAGATCCGCACGGATCAAGACACGTTTGCCAGCCAGGTCAAGGTCTATCATCTTGATTACAGACATGGGTACAACTCCTGATGTTTTCGAAAAAAATTTGGCGAAAGCGGTCTCTCGGCAAATCTCTCTCTGTTTTATGAGTTGGGCATGGGGTTTAATCCCATGCCCAACGGCCAACCCTAACTCACCCGCAAATTTAGTGGGTGGCCACGTGACGCACAAAGCGCATCATGTTGCAGGTATAACCGTACTCATTGTCATACCAGGCAACCAGTTTGACAAAAGTGCCATCCAGCGCAATGCCAGCCTCGGCATCAAATATGGAAGAGCAGCTATGGCCACGGAAGTCAGTGGAGACAACCTTCTCATCGGTGTAGCCCAACGTGTCCTTCATTGAACCCTCGGAGGCACTCTTCATGGCAGCGCAGATATCATCATATGATGCTGACTTATTCAGCTCAACCGTCAGATCAACAACAGAGACGTCTGAGGTCGGCACCCGGAAGGCCATGCCTGTTAATTTACCCTTCAACTCAGGCAGAACAACACCCACAGCCTTGGCAGCGCCTGTTGAAGAGGGAATTATGTTTTCCAGGATACCGCGACCACCGCGCCAATCTTTCTGCGAAGGGCCATCAACCGTTTTTTGAGTGGCCGTTGCTGCATGAACAGTTGTCATCAAACCACGTTTGATACCAAATTTATCATTCAGCACTTTGGCGATAGGGGCCAGGCAGTTGGTGGTGCAAGAGGCGGCAGAGACAATAGCCTCACCCTTATAAGTGTCGTGATTAACACCATAAACAAACATCGGTGTAGCATCTTTCGAAGGGGCGCTCTGCACCACCTTCTTGGCACCCGCTTTGATATGCGCCTGGCAGCTCTCTTCGGTCAGGAAGAAACCAGTGCACTCAACAACAAGATCAGCGCCCACTTCGCCCCACTTCAAATTGGCAGGATCACGCTCGGCAGTCAGACGAATCTTCTTGCCATTGACGATCAGCATGCCGTTATCAACAGATACATCGCCATCAAAACGGCCATGCACAGAGTCATATTTAAGCATATATGCCAGATAATCCGCATCCAGCAAGTCGTTGATTGCAACGATCTCGATGTCTTTGAACTCCTGCGCAACCGCGCGGAACACCATACGACCGATACGGCCAAAACCATTAATACCGATTTTTATTGCCATTTTTAACTCCTGAAGTTTATCAGGCCCACCTAACGGTGGGCCTGACTTAAGGTTGAATAATAGTTATTTACCCAGAACCTTGTTTGCAGTTGCAACAACGTTCTCTACGGTGAAGCCGAACTCTTTAAACAGCTCACCAGCGGGCGCAGATTCACCGAAGCTCTTCATAGCCACGATGCCGCCTTCCAGACCAACGTATTTATACCAGGATTCCGCTACGCCAGCTTCAACAGCAACACGCTTAACGCCGGGAATCAGGACAGAGTCTTTGTACGCTTGATCTTGCGTATCGTATGCACAGGTGGAGGGCATGGAGACAACGCGGACCTTCACGTCCATCCCTGCCGCTGCACTCACCGCCAGACCAACCTCAGAGCCGGATGCAATAAAGATAATATCTGGTGTGCCTGCACAATCTTTCAGGACATAACCACCCTTCTCGATATTTTTAACCTGCTCAGGAGTACGCTCCATGGGTGTCAGGTTTTGACGTGAAAAGACCAGGGCAGTAGGTGCATTATTGCGCAACATTGCCAATTTCCAGGAGACCGCAGACTCAACGGCATCACAACCACGCCATGTCTGGAAGTTTGGAATCACACGCATTGTTGCCATCTGCTCCACGGGCTGATGGGTAGGACCATCTTCCCCCAGACCAATAGAGTCATGGGTGTAGACATAGATAGTGCCAATCTTCATCAGTGCAGACATGCGCAGTGCATTACGCATGAACTCCATAAACATAAAGAAGGTTGCGCCGTACACCTTGAAACCGCCATGCAGAACCATGCCGTTCATCATGTGGGCCATACCAAACTCACGCACACCCCAGGAGATGTAGTTACCGTTGGCATTCTCTCGGTTCACTTTCACGGTACCGGACCAGTTGGTCAGGTTGGAACCTGTCAGGTCAGCAGAACCACCGAACATCTCTGGCAGCAGCGGACCCATTGCTTCGATAGCATTTTGAGACGCTTTGCGTGAAGCAATGTTGGGCATATCGGCTTGAGTCTTGGCGATGAACTTATCCATTTCAACGACGAAGTTGGCTGGCAGCTCGCCTGCCATACGACGCAGAAACTCAGCGGCTTCCGCAGGGAAGGCGGCGCGATAGGCCTCAAACTTCTTGTTCCAAGCCGCTTCATCGGCAGCGCCCTGCTCTTTGTGATCCCAGCCAGCAGCGATATCAGCAGGGATTTCAAAAGGCGCGGCCGTCCAGCCAAGCACATCACGGGTAGCCGCAATTTCGGCATCGCCCAGTGGTGCACCGTGGCAGTCGTGACTGCCCGCCAGATTTGGCGAACCAAAACCGATGGTAGTACGGGCGCAGATCAGAGAGGGCTTGTCAGTAACAGACTTCGCTTCTGCGATAGCCGCATTGACCGCATCAGCATCGTGACCGTCAACGTCAGGAATTACGTGCCAGTCGTAGGATTTGAAGCGGCCAGGCACACCCTTTTCCATCCAGTCACCGATGTGACCATCAATAGAGATGTCGTTGTCATCCCAGAAAGCGATCAGCTTGCCCAGACCCAACGTACCGGCCATGGCGCAGGACTCATGGGAGAGGCCTTCCATCAAACAGCCGTCACCCATGAATACATAGGTGTGGTGATCAACAATCTCGTGGCCAGGCTTATTGAATTGCGCCGCCAAGGTACGCTCGGCGATCGCCATACCCACTGCATTGGTAATACCTTGTCCCAAAGGACCGGTCGTTGTCTCAATACCGTCGGCATAGCCGTATTCAGGATGACCCGCGGTTTTGGAGTGCAGCTGACGGAAATTTTTGATGTCATCTATAGTCAGACCAAAACCCGTCAGGTGCAGTAGCGAGTAAAGCAGCATTGAACCGTGGCCATTTGAAAGCACAAAACGGTCACGATCAACCCACTTAGCATTGGTTGGGTTGTACTTCATGTGGCTATTCCACAAAACTTCAGCAATATCGGCCATACCCATGGGCGCACCCGGGTGGCCCGATTTTGCTTTTTGTACCGCATCCATGCTCAAAGCGCGGATTGCATTCGCTAGATCTCTGCGAGAGGGCATAAAACTCTCCTCAAACTCTTGGTGGATTAATAGGTTAAAAAACAAAAGATTACATAAAAAACCAGGGCGTCACCGCCAATCAGGGCGGACGCGAAAGCGGGCAATGTTATCACATTTTGCCACTATTCAACATCATCGAACCACCCCCCCCCAGGGCAATCGCGCTATAAATCTCTTGCCGATCAGGATTAAATGAGGTATGGGTTAAGGATTTGACAGGAAGTCAAATGCTACCCGACCCACGACCGTATTTTGAAGTATTGGCTGATCCCCGCCGGGAGACGAAGAA
>JANOSY010000039.1:0-14504 GCA_031416075.1 Tenderia sp. (SeqCode)
GGTCCAACACCAGCTGCGCGGATTCCAATTTGAATTCCGGGCTGAATGTCCGTCTGCTCTTTGTCATTTCGTCACCTGTTTTACGTGAGGGTGATGTTATCACCCATAATCAGGTGGCCAAATTAACTATGCCACTACAGAGCCAAGATCGGCTACTATAACCCTTGAACACTCTCTGCCGTGCTCGATGTGGGCTAAGTAACCTTTGAGCCTTAAATAAAACCCTTGGGGACGGGGCCGTAGTGTCGGTGTGCATGTCCGCTCGTCGGAAAGCCTGATGATACTCGCATGTTCCCACTTGAACTTTTGGTTCAAGGTCTGATGCCTACGACGACACAGGCGGAGGGTGTTCTCCATACATACTCCCGTGGAACTTGCCGCCCGTGACCCCTTCCCGCACCGACATTCGCAAACAGATCCGTAGACAACGTCAGCAACTCAGTGAGACTGCCCGCAATAGTGCCGCACTCGCCATCAGCGACCAATTGGCCCGCACGGCGCTGTTCAGACAGAGCCGTCGCATTGCCGGTTTTATCGCCAACGACGGCGAACCCAGCCTTGAACCACTGATGCAACTGGCCTGGGCGCGCCACAAGGCGTGGCACCTGCCCATCATCGGCCTGCCTAACCTCAACCACCTCTGGTTTGGCCGCTATGATCAGGGCGATGAGCTGCTGCACAACCGCTACGGCATTCCGGAACCTGTCACCGCCCTGCACCACGCCACACCGGCCTGGGGGCTGGATCTGGTATTGATGCCACTGGTTGCCTTTGATGCCAATGGCAACCGGCTGGGCATGGGCAAAGGGTATTACGACCGTACCCTGAAATTTCTCCGCCACCGCCGCCACTGGCGCAAACCACGCCTGGTAGGCATTGCCTATGAGTTCCAGAAAATGGCCCAACTCCCCTGCCAACCCTGGGATATCCCACTGGATGCCATCATCACCGAGCAGTCGATCTACAACATCAACCAGCTAAAGCTCTAAACCTGAGAGACCCGTCTGTGAATAATAAAAATGATTTTGAACTGGCGCTCAACTCCCATTTTCCACTGCTGGTCGTCGAGACCCACGAAGAGGGGCGTGTTGTAGAGCTGCTCATCACCCTGGCCCGCGCAGCCGCCACCCCGCTCCAGCAGTGGACCATCACGGACGGTCTTAAACCGCTGTTTGAGGACAACAATTTCACCACCTGGGGCACAAAACTGGAACTACTGCCCAAGGAACAAGACAACACGGGAAGCAGCACGGAACAGCATAGCCCCATTGCTTCGCTACGCACCATCAAACAGCAGAAGCGGCCCGGTCTCTACGCCATGCTCGATTTTCACGACCATCTTGATGACCCCATCGCCGTACGGCTGATCAAGGAGATTGCCCTAGAGCATCAACTCAACCAGCAGCGCCTTATCTTCATCAGCCACGAACTCACACTCCCCAATGAGCTACAACGCTTCAGCATGAAACTGGAGCTCTCGCTGCCGGGGCGGGAGCAGCTCAAACAGCTGCTGCATGAGGAGGCCAAACTCTGGGCCCTCAAAAAGGGCAACAACATCAAGGCCGACTCCAAAGCAATGGAGATACTGCTCGACAACCTCACCGGATTGACACTCACCGACGCCAAGCGACTGCTGCGCAACGCCATCTACGACGACGGTGCCATCACCCATGACGACATTCCGGAGGTACAAAAAGCCAAATATGACCTGCTCAGCCAGGAGGGGCTGATCTCGTTTGAGTACGATACCGCACGCTTCACGGAGGTCGGCGGGATGCGACACCTCAAACAGTGGCTCGACAAACGCAAAGTACTCTTCAGCAACAACAGCAGCAACCTGCTCGATTCCCCCAAGGGAATCCTGCTGGTCGGTGTCCAGGGCAGTGGTAAAAGTCTTGCCGCCAAAGCGGTCGCAGGTGCCTGGGGGGTACCGCTGCTACGCCTCGACTTTGCGGTGCTCTACAACAAATACTTTGGTGAGACCGAAAAGAACATCCGCAAAGCCATCCAGCTGGCTGAAGCGATGAGCCCCTGCGTACTCTGGATCGACGAAATAGAGAAAGGAATCGCCACCGGCGACCATGATAACGGCACCTCACGCCGCGTGCTTGGCACACTGCTCACCTGGATGGCGGAAAAAAAGGGGCGAGTCTTCATCGTCGCCACCGCCAATGATATTCAGGCACTACCGCCGGAGCTGATTCGCAAGGGACGGCTGGATGAGATCTTTTTTGTCGACCTGCCCACCCCCAAGGTCAGGGAGGATATCTTTCACATCCATCTGCAAAAACGCCTCCACAATCCACAACAGTTCGACCTCACCGCGCTGGCCGCCGCCGCCCACAATTTCTCCGGTGCCGAGATCGAACAGGCCGTGGTGGGGGCCTGCTACAGCGCACACGCCGACAACAAACCATTGAACAATCAACACCTTCAGCAAGAGTTAGCCCAGACCCGGCCACTCGCCGTGGTGATGGCGGAAAAGATTGAGGCACTGCGCCACTGGGCCAGCGAACGAACGGTGGCCGCAGACTAAAACGGCCGCCAATGGATGGATGGAAACAGGAAAGAGTCTACGTCAGCGGGTTGGTTTTACCATGCTGTAACAGGTGGGCCTTGATTTTGAGCACATCGATCTGCCCCAGACGCATGGTCTGCCCCTTCTCCACCATCCCCTTCAGCATCACCACCACCGACTCACCTTCAATACGGAAGACATTGCCCACCAGGGAGATCTGTTCAGAGCGCCCCGGCAGGTTAAACGAGATGATCAAGTCATCAGAGGCCCTCACCTTCACCGGGTTGCCAGGATCGTCCTCCATCATCAGCCGGAGCGAAATGTCAGAAAAATCGACCATCATTGCCGTCAGGTTTTTGTACTCACCACGCCGCATCACCTGCAACTGTGCCGGAATGTTGGTCTGCAGCCGCATATGGGCACGCTGGTCTGTAAGCAGCAGGCTCGTGGCATCCACCTCCAGCAGCGCAACGGTCTGTTTTGCATAATAACCATCTTTCAGCACGGCACGTTTTTTCACCGTGGTATCCAGCACCGGCACCTGGCCACGCCGCTGCTCCGCCATCAAAGTGATGGCATTGCCCGGCACCAACCCCCCCACCTTCAGCAGCTCCTCACGACGGATATAGTCAAGTTTGGTCTCGCTCTGGGTATGTTCCGGCAACACAATATTGAACGTCTTGATTTTACTGAACAGCTTACGCGTTCCCTGCTCTTCAAAGCTGAAACTACCGTTTTTGACATCACACTGCAGATCAACAAAGGAGTAGATAAACTCACCATTGATAATGTAGGCAATCACCACAGAATCGAGCAGGATCTCCTTTCGATACTCCGGATAAAACTGGATCTTGCCACCCACCGGGAAATATTGCATCACCCGACCCAGCGCCGCACCATCCAATAGCACCTCGTCAGTGGGCCCACCGCCCCCCGCAGGTTTTGAACCGCCTTTAAAAAAACTGAACATAGAGAATAGCTTGCTACCCTTATTGGTTATTTATTGCATCGGCGAAGAAGGGAAAACCTATAGCTGTTTTGACCCATCACATACCCCTCATGGGGCCGCCAATTACCCCACCATGACAAACACCGTTCACGGATAGACCTTCTCATGCCGTTCCGGTATTTCTCCATCGCCCTCCATGGCCGCTCACATCATAGAGACTTTGATTTAATGACTCATACCCGATCATGTACGCGCCATGCATAGATAAATTCAATCAAATTCAAGGCAAAGTGGGCGGCAAAAGGGGCCAACAACCCCTCTCGCCAATAAAACAGCCCGGCAAACAGACCGCCCGCCACAATACCCGTTAGTAACACGTACCAAAAACCACCCGCCCAATGCAGCAACCCAAACAGCATGCAGCTCAACACCACTGCCCAAAAAACACCTACGTGCGCGCCAAGCAGCGGTAGGGCGATCCCCCGGTATACAGTCTCTTCAACCAGCGGTGCCAACAGCACATTAGCGATAAAAAACAGCCCTATACTGCTCGAAACCACCGGCAATACTGCCCCCGGCGGCACATAATCGCCCACGGTCCGCTGCAACATCTCCAGCAACGGTGCCAGCCAGTAGATATATGCCATCGCCAGTAACGAACCTGCAACTAGTCCAACCACGAGGTCTGACACACCCTTGCCAAACACCGGTAACCGCCAGGCCTCGACAACTTGATCAGTAAATCCCACCATAAAAAGTGCCAGGCAACTGAGCACACCGAGCAGAATATGGGGCAACAGTGCCATTACCCGCACCGGGATATCCGCCTGAGGTACCGACCTAAACGTAAAAAAGAGCGATGCTGCCACAATGGCCAGCAAAAACAGAAGCGGCCCGACTAACAGTAATAGCCACGTTTTATAAGGGATCGCCAACAGCGCTGACACAGAAACAGCCCCTCTCCTTAACTAATTAGCTCAAAAACAACCGATAAGCCGGGTTTTCAGATGTAGGTTGATAGACACCATGTCGGGTTACGCTACGCTAACCCGACCTACGCCACTACCTTGACGAACGCCGTTGCTACGCTAACCCACCTTGTCACTGGCTCATTTGTAGGCTGGGAAGAGCGTTTTTTGCGAAGCCCAACAGCAGTCGCCTCAATGATCACCAACCGTTGGGCTTCATTCCATTCAGCCCAACCTACCGCGCGGCGAAACTAGGAGTGTTCGCTTGAGCGCCGGGTTAGGTTTCTTTTATAGAACCAATTGCCTAAGAAACCGCCTGCGACAATAAAGAGAGGCCATACAAGAAAAAAAACATCAATAAACTCTCCTGCTTGGTCTGGCCCGTAGAACAGTGCACGAACTTGGTACTGCGATATCGCAGCACCAACAACAAAGCTAACAACTCCAAGCAGTATAGCCCCAATAGCGATCCAAAATAGCCGATTCATGGTAATTTCCAGAACCAGACTGATTCAGATTTCTCGTAATCCGAACCGAAAGCGATGGGGCCGAAACGTAAATAAATCTGCGGTATTGATCGTATGTGAGTTAGGCGAAAACCATCCCAAAGGTCAATATGGTCCCCTTGGTTGCCGGGACCGTAGCCATTTTGGTAATAATTTTGAAAAAATATTATTCCTCTTTTTCCCTTGATTTTCTCAAACACCTCCTCGCCAGAAAATTTCTGAACTAGCGGCATCCCCACCCCACTGCTCCTGCCAAAGGGTGAGGCAAGCCAATTAGCTAATTCTTGAGCACGGATCGCGTACTTCGGTCTGTTTTTCTGCCATGAAAGTTGGCCACGAAATGTCTTGGCATTCGCTCCTGAGCGTACAAGTGCTGCATGCAGGTTAATAGCACATTGATTTGGATACATGATTTTGTTGAGCAGAGGAGCTTCACGTTTAACATTGGGATGATTGGCCCACAGCTTTGAAAATGACAGCATGTAATGACTCACCTTATTGGAAATCTAACTATGCATCGGTTTCATATCGACGTAATAATTACGTCACCTTGAAGCTGCTCTTCCAAGCCTCGAACCTCGCCAATAACCATCAACTCAAAAACAACCGATAAGCCGGATTCTCCGTCTCACACTGATAGACATACCCCAGCTCATCCAGAAACGCCTGGTACTCTTTTTTGTCTGACGGCGGCACCTGGATGCCGACCAGTACCCGGCCATAGGCAGCACCGTGGTTGCGGTAGTGGAACATGCTGATGTTCCAGCGTTGTCCGAGTTTGTCGAGGAAGTTGAGCAGGGCACCGGGACGTTCGGGGAACTCAAAACGGTAGAGCACTTCGTTTTCCACCCCCGCATGGCCACCCACCATGTGGCGGATGTGGAGTTTGGCGATGTCGTTGTCGGTCATGTCGATGAGCGGGTAGCCCTTCTCGGTGAGTTTGCTGACCAACTCGATACGCGCCTCGTCACTGCCACCGCCGAGGTTAAGCCCCACAAATACATGTGCCTCGCGGTTGTCGGCGTAGCGGTAGTTAAACTCGCTGATGCTGCGTTTGCCGATGGTCTGGCAGAATTTGCGGAAGCTGCCGGGCTTTTCGGGGATGGTGACGGCGAGGATCGCTTCGTTACGTTCGCCCAGTTCGGCCTGTTCGGCGACGTGGCGCAGGCGGTCGAAGTTCATGTTGGCACCGCTGTCGATGGCGACAAGATTAGCGCCGCGCAGCTGTTCACGCTCGATATATTTTTTCATGCCGGCAACAGCCAATGCGCCAGCGGGTTCGGCGATGGAGCGGGTATCGTCGAAGATATCCTTGATGGCGGCGCAGATTTCGTCGGTGGTGACCAGAATCACCTCGTCCACACACTTACTAGCGATGCGGAACGGCTCTTTGCCCACCTGGCGCACGGCAACACCATCAGCAAAGATGCCGACCTGATCCAGCACCACACGGCGCTTTTTTGCCAGCGCATGGTGCATGGAGGGGGCATCTTCCGGCTCCACACCGATAATCTTTATCTCTGGGTAGAGCGCTTTGACGTAGGCAGAGATCCCTGCAATCAGACCACCGCCGCCCACCGGTACAAAGATGGCGTGGATCGCATCAGGATGCTGACGCAGAATCTCCACCGCCACCGTGCCCTGACCGGCAATCACATCCGGGTCATCGTAGGGGTGCACAAACGTCAGCCCCTCTTTTTCTGCCAGTTCGGCGGCGTGTTGATAGGCATCATCGTAGGCGTCGCCATGCAGCACGATCTTGGCCCCGTAGGCACGCACCGCCGCTACTTTGATACTGGGCGTGGTCTTGGGCATGACAATCACGGCACGGATGTTGAGCCGCTGTGCCGCCAGCGCTACCCCTTGGGCGTGGTTGCCTGCCGATGCGGCAATCACCCCCTTGTCGCGCTGCTCCTGCGGCAGGTTGTAAATTTTGTTGTAAGCACCGCGCAGCTTAAAGGAGAAGACCGGTTGCAGGTCTTCGCGCTTGAGTAGAATGCGGTTGTCAAAACGGCGCGAAAGCCGCGACATCAGGTCCAACCGCGTCTCTTTAGCAACGTCGTAAACCCGTGCTTTGAGTATTTTTTCGATATATTTCTGTGACATGGCGCTAACCTATCAGGTTCACCGGCAACTGCATAGCAACCGACCGTTTTGCGGGCTAAGAATCAGCGCAGGGCGTTAAGCTGCTCGTAAAGGGCGTTCACCTGCTGTTCAAGCTCTGTCACCTGGCGGGCCTCACTCTCACGACGTTTGTAATACTCTTCTGTCAGACGAATACCTCGGCCAATAATCGGGCGTACCTCTTCCGGCAGCGGCTCTTTGCCCGTGGCCAGGGTCCGTCTTGCCTCATCCAGGGCCACACTTGCCTCGTCTATCTGCTGCTGCAACGCCTCGCGCTGCGCCTGCTGTGCCGCCAGCCGTTCGCCAATACGGTCACTCTGGTTGAGTAACTGGGTGCGATTATCCTGGTGGATCACCATGTTTGGCTCCTGCAGCTCCATCTCTTTGGCCTGAACGCCGGGCGGTGGTGTGGATGAAAAGTGCGACACCCCATCTTTCCCGACCCAGCGATAGACTTTAGCGGGGGCATCACCCTCCGCGCCATGGGTCACCAGTGGTGCCAATAACAATCCCAGCCAGACTATTTTCAACATTTTTCACCCATAACGTTGATATACCACCTGAATACTAACACGCAGTCCCACGGGGGCTTCGGCCTTTACCAACCCCCCCTTATTCCACACGGTAAAAGAGCTAAGAAAACACCTGCTCATCCGGTAAAAACCTCAAAATCAGCGCTCTTGATAACGGATAGATTCCGTCTACTTTTGAACTCAACGATGCCCGATCCATCATGTGCACTGGGTATCGCCAACTTAAAAGGAGCCTGATATTGAATATTCCAAAGGATAAAAATAGCTACCCACTTAAAGATACCCTGCAGATCATGCTGGGCATTCCAGTGGTCATCACATTTGCGGTTTTCTGCGCCAACTTCGCTACTTCATACGCGGGCATTTATTAACCCGGATCTCTTTTGCCCCCAGGGCAACCTCACGCTGAATGGGGTCGCCCTGCCCCCAACAACAAAAACCTTAAGATCGATCTCTGCTCAACCGATATATGGTGTAACGGTGGCAACATAACCACTACATATTGTGCTAGAGAGCCCGTAACTGCGGGCAGTGAGGTTGTCCAATGCCGAGCTATATATTACGTCTGGCCTTCGACTTTGAGCGCCGTCATGGCTTCTGGCCCAATATGGTTTACCTCAATACCGAGCAGCTGCGCCACTGGCAGGGTGAGTTTGATAATCCGGCTGATTTTGACGAGATTAGCCGTCGCTTGTCGATGGCCATTGTTATCTCTGTCGACGCACTTCACCCCCATGTCGCCTGGCTACCAAGCCGGGTACACGCCATCACCGGCTAGCCCCCACCGGCAACTATTTAGAAGTGACTCCCCCACAGGTCAATCCGATTGCCGTTGGTATCGGTAATCGGTTGTAACCAGACCACCGTGGCAATGCCATTGCTGTCCAATAGGGGGATGGGGTTGTAACCATTATTGTGCAGCGGTGATCCCACCTTGGCGATTGCCCCCCAGCCGCCGTTAGTACCTGCCGTATATTTACTGGTAACAAGCTGATTGCTGGAGTCGTAGGGAGTCCGCCATACCAGCGTGATATTACCGTTATTGCCCATCACTGCTTTTGGATCAACGGCACTGCCGTCATTTAATGTCTCTACCAACCGTGCCGTGCCCCATTTGCTCGATGAAAAGTGGTTTGACCAAAGATCAAAACGACCGCTCTCCTCCTGTAACCAGATCACCGATGCGCGCCGCGCACCATCCATTAACAGGATGGGTGAACGTACATCGCCACTAGTACTTGTCTCAAGCAGGACAGGATCATCCCAGCTACCGGCCGAGAAGTATCTGCTCCAAAGGCTATATACCAAGGTGAATGCGCTGTTGTCCTGCTGCAGCCAGATGGTGGTGATACTGCCCGCACTATCATTCACCATTGAAACAGAACCGGCGTCACCACTCGCAGCTGATATGGCAAAACTGGCTGACCACCCCCCCGCATAGTAGTTACTCCAGATCCGGCTTACCGCGCCGTTTGACTGCCCCCAGGAGAGCATGACGTTATTTGTGCCATAAAGCAGGAGTTGTGGTGTGTGTACATCAGTATTCAGGACATCGATGTTGGTTGAAGCGCTCCAGCCGCCTGAGTAACGGGCCACCCAGAGGTTCCAGCGGTTACCATCAAACTGACGCCACGCCACCGTCGCTGCGCCGACAGCGTCTACCACCGCGACGGGCGGCTCGACACTGCCAAGATCTTCGCTATCCAGCTTTGTGGCCACCGACCAACCCGCCGCGTAACGTGCGCCCCACAGATTCAGATAGCTGCCATCAGATTGTGTCCAAAACGCAAAGGCGTTACCCGAACCATCCATCAACAGCGTTGGTGATGTCACATCATCCAGGTTTTCACTATCCACCAACGTGGGTGTGCCATCCCATACACCGGCCTCGTTACGGCTGGCGTAGAGGTCATAACGGCTACCGCTATGTTGCGTCCAGAGGGCGGTCACATTGCCCAGGCTATCCACCCCGACCTGTAACTCACCAATGTCCTCAACGTTTTCAGTAGCGTTGGCCGAAAGATCCATCGCTTCAATCCGGCTTTCTATCCCCCAACCACTGTTGGCGATGTAACGCACAGCCCATAGATCGGTACGCTCAACATCGACACGGGTCGGACCAGACATATAAATATCGGCGGCGGCCTGGCTCCAGACCACCGTCACATTTCCGCCGCCATCCACCACCACTTGAAAGGACTTAACGCTCAGCGCCCCCACCTCAAGCCGCTGGGCGTTGCTCCAGCCAATGGCCACGTTATAACGACTGGCCCAAAGGCTGATGCTGACGCCATCCGACTGGGTCCAGACGGTGGTCACATTGCCACTGCTATCGATAACCGCCCGGGCGCTCTCCACATTGCCACTGATATCGCTATTCAACGCCAACGGTGCACCAGCTTCCGGCAAGGGTGTCACCTCCCCCCCTGCACCCGGCCCCTCTGAAGGGATAAGTGTCGGCGCGCTGATGGGATTATCACTGGCGTTATTACCATCCCCACTGCATCCGGCAACAGCCAGCAGAACGATCAATAACGGCGCCTTGATGTAATTAAATATTGATTTCATAACGGGCTTCATTGGGTTCGTAGCTCTGTTTAATACCGCGTTAACAACACTTTGTCCAGCCAAGCCACAGCTCCACGGCTTAATTTGCTAGAATCGCCCCCCATGGACGTTACACATATTATCGACCCCTTGAACGATGCCCAAAGGGAGGCGGTCACCGCCCCCGCGGGACAACAGCTGGTACTGGCCGGCGCTGGCAGCGGCAAGACCCGCGTACTGGTGCACCGCATCGCCTGGAACATGGCGGTAGACCACGTCTCGCCCTACAACATGATGGCGGTCACCTTCACCAACAAGGCCGCTGCCGAGATGCGCCACCGCATCGAAGAGCTGCTCGGCACCCCCATTGGCGGCATGTGGGTCGGCACCTTTCATGGTCTGGCGCACCGTTTTCTGCGCGCCCACTGGCAGGATGCCAAACTGCCGCAGAGTTTTCAGATCCTCGATTCAGATGACCAGTACCGCCTGGTGCGCCGCATCCTGCGCAACCTCGAACTCGACGAGGCCAAGTGGCCGCCGCGCCAAGTGCAGTGGTACATCAACGGCTGCAAGGACGAAGGGCTGCGTCCCCAACATATCGACCACCACGGCGATCACTACACCAAGCAGATGGTACGCCTCTATCAGGCCTATCAGGATCACTGCAACCAGGCCGGTCTGGTGGACTTTGCCGAACTGCTGCTGCGCGCCCACGAACTGCTGCGCGACCGCGCCGACATCCTGCACCACTACCGCGAACGGTTCCGCTACATCCTTGTCGACGAGTTTCAGGATACCAATACCCTGCAATACGCCTGGCTGCGACTGCTGGCTGGCCCCGAAGGCAACCTCTTCATCGTTGGTGATGACGACCAGTCCATCTACGGCTGGCGCGGCGCTAAGATCGAAAACATCCACCAGTTCAGTCGTGATTATCCCAAGACACTCACCATCCGCCTGGAGCAGAACTACCGCTCCACCGCGACGATTTTGAAGGCCGCCAACGCCGTCATCACCCACAACGACGACCGCCTCGGCAAAGAGCTGTGGACCGATGGTGAAGAGGGCGAACCAATTTACCTCTACACCGCCTTCAACGACCTCGATGAAGCGCGTTTCACCGTCAATCGCATCGCCCAGTGGGGCAAGGATGGCAACGCCTACCGCGACAGCGCCATCCTCTACCGCTCCAACGCCCAGTCACGGGTGCTGGAAGAGGCGCTGCTCCAGGCACGTATCCCCTATCGCATCTACGGTGGACTGCGCTTTTTTGAACGGCAGGAGATCAGAGACGCACTCGGCTACCTGCATCTGATGGCCAACCGCAGCAACGACGCCGCCTTTGAACGCATCATCAACACCCCGACACGTGGCATCGGCGACAAGAGCCTCACCACTATTCGTGAGCTGGCGCGTGAACAGAGCCTCTCACTCTGGCAGGCATCACAACGGGTGATCGACGAACAGCGCCTGCCCAACCGCGCCTCACTCGCCATCCAGAAATTCATCGACCTCATCAACACCATGCACGACTACTGCATAGATCGTGAACTGGGCGAGCAGGTCGACCACATGCTCCAGGCCAGCGAACTGATCGAACACTACAAAAAAGAGAAAGGCGAAAAGGGCCAGGCACGGATAGAAAATCTGGAAGAGCTGGTCAGCGCCGCGCGTGGTTTTGAGTACAAAGATGACGAACACGAAAACATCGACGTGCTCACCGCCTTCCTCTCCCACGCCGCCCTCGAAGCCGGCGAAGGACAGGCCGACCCATGGGAAGATTGCGTACAGCTCATGACACTGCACTCCGCCAAAGGACTCGAATTCCCACTCGTCTTCCTCAGCGGCATGGAGGAGGGACTCTTCCCGCACCAGATGTCCATCGACGAACCGGGCCGCCTCGAAGAGGAGCGCCGCCTCTGTTACGTCGGCATCACCCGCGCCCGCACCCTGCTCTACATCACCCACGCCGAAGCCCGTCGACTACACGGCCAAGAGCGTTTTTCTCTCCCCTCACGCTTTATTCGCGAAATCCCTGACGAACTGATAAAAACCATTCGCGTCAAAACCAACATCACCTACCCAAGCACAGCCACAACCCGTTACGACCGCAACGAATATGACCAGAGCGAAGAGGGGTTACGCCTGGGACAGCGGGTACTGCACCAAAAATTTGGCGAGGGGGTTATTCTGAATTACGAAGGCAGTGGCAGCAGCGCCAGAGTGCAGGTCAATTTTGATAACGTCGGCACAAAATGGCTGGTCACCGCATACGCCAACCTGTCGCTTTGTTAAACAGGTAGCTTATCTATTCGGCATACACGCCAAACCAACAGACTATTTTAAAGCAGAGAGAGTACGCCCGTTCATCGCGCACCCATCAAAGAGAAGATAACAACCGCACCAAAAAATAGGCCCCCGTCAAAAACGGAGGCCTATTTATCTAATGCTGACCTACATTAAAACCTATTTAAACTCATAGGCACCAATGTCGTAGTCAGAACCATCACCGGTACTGCCAGCACCCAACTTATCACCATCCTGTGGCCGCGCCACACCCAACAGATCAGTTACCACACCTGAGCTTGCAGTGTTTTTACCACGATCAATCGCAGGTGAACCAGCACGTACACGGTAATCCCCAGCCCCTACAAACATCGGATCGGCGTAACTGTTATTAGTGCTACTAGCCGAAATAAGTGAATTTGCACCCAGAATAGAATTACTTACCAGAGCAGCCCCTCCTCCCGCGACCTCATAGCCAGAGTTTCCTCTCACTACACTGTTGATGACATCCAGGGTACCAGAGGCACCAACAATAACGCCTGAACCCGTATTTGCAGCAACCGTGTTATTAATCACCTTCGCCTTTCCATATGAGGCTATATCAATGGCAGCACCGTTTGCACCTGTATTGGTATTTTCAACAATCAGGTTATTGGCCAACAACATCTCCTGTCCGTAAGCGCCTATGGAAACAGCAGCCGCCACGTTAGCGATATTGCCTTTAAACACATTGCTACTGATGGACGAAGCCAAGCCATAGCTACCAATCAGAACCGCACCTCCAGCACCATTGGCCTGATTATTTAAAAAAGTGTTATTACTAATCGTAATGCCACCACCCTCGGAAAATATAGCGCCGCCATGCGGTGCTTTGTTATTAATAAACGAGTTGTTTCTAACAAAGCCATCCGAACCCTTCACATATAAACCACCGAATCCTGCGGCCATATTGCCGTTATCACGAATGATATTATTCAATACACTCCCCCCCCATACGACATAGAGCCCAAGGTTTGGATTGCCTTTAATTGTAAAGCCGTTAATTGTACTGCCCCCCACAACCGGGCTATCTGCACTATTAACAGTAACAGTGGCATAAGGCAGGCCTGTGCCATCTAGGATAGTACTTTGCGCCCCGTGAGTACTAACAAGCTTTTTGTTAGATGTTACTGTGACCAATTGATTATAAGTGCCCGGCCCAACAGTAATGGTTGCCCCTGCCGCTGCCGCATCAATGGCCGCCTGTATATTGCTGTAGGCACACCCTGATGGACATACATTTGCCACCTGAACTGGCTGCCGTTCAAAAGCACCAATGTCACACTGGGCAATACCATCGTTATTGCCATCCCTTGGGCGTGGCTTGCCCAGTTGGTCATATGTCGAGCATGATGCATCGGCCGCTTTGTCTATCGCAGGACTATTCACAAGCAGAGGGAAATAGGTTTGACCTGTTGCTGCATCAGTAGCCATTGCAGCAAGACCTGGGCTGCCTACAAAGTCTGTTGCTGCCAGTGCCACATAGCAATTAGATACCGAGCCAAATATATTATTACCTTGCGAGAATGGCGGATAGTAAACGGGGGTATCACCCGGCTGAACAGGACCAGTCCAGCTGTCTCCTCCATAACAGTCAGGGGCACTGAGTGACGTATTGTTTGCGATAATGGTATTTTTAAGCGTTAACTGCCCTTTTATGCCACCACCACTAAAACGGCCAGAAGCGGTATTATTTGTGATAGTACTATTGATCACCGTTAGGGTAGGCCTATATGGCGGCATTGTTGCTCCCATCATAAAAATCGCCCCTGCATCAACACCTTTATTATTGGCAAACGTTGAATTTTTGATGGTCAGACCTTCACTTATCAAAGTAACTGCACCAACAGAGCCCTCGTTATTAATGAAGGTACTTTTATCAATGGTTGCATTTAGCAGGCTGTTGAAAAACTACCGCGCCATCATTGGCCCCTGTAAACTACCGACACCGATAATCTCCAACCCAAGATCCAAAAATGCGCGGCGCAGATATCACTCAAGAATCCCTGTTCACCACGGTTCACCTAGAAACTT
>JANOSY010000040.1:0-5666 GCA_031416075.1 Tenderia sp. (SeqCode)
GTCGTGGTGTTTTTTCGTCAGTAACAGACCTGGAACAAAAGATTATGGAATTCATTGAGGTCCACAATACCGATCCAAAACCCTTTGTGTGGACAAAAACAACTGAAGCGATTTTAGAGAAAATCGGGCGTGCTAAGGCTGCCTTGGTATGAGTATATTATTTGTTACGGTACACTAGTTCTACTACGATGTACTTCAAGCTGACAACGCAGGATGCAGCTAACGATCAAGGCATTGTATTTGGTGGTATTGAATCGGAGGGAGGAGAACTCACAAAGTTTTCCGGGACGATGTATTACCTTCCACCCGATAAATCAAGGTGGATTCAGTCGAATTTTGAACTATATAGAGATGGCTGGCCAGAGGCGGTAGCAATTAGGCAGGATTTTCCTATGTAGCTAACACTGGGCAGTGTAGAAAAGTGGTCAGAAAAACTGCCAGGCATTGACAGTTGGGTCGACGCAATTCCCTACCAAACACAAGCCGTTTTATGAGCTTGTGTTTGGCCCTTCAATACAATTCTCAGCGCTGATCCATCGGCACGTAGTTGCGCTCTCCTTCACCTGTGTAAATCTGGCGTGGCCTGACGATGCGGCTGCTGGGATCGTCGTGTTGTTCCTTCCATTGGGCGATCCAGCCGGGCAGGCGGCCAATGGCAAAACAGACGGTGAACATGTTGGTGGGGATGCCGATGGCGCGCAGGATGATGCCGCTGTAAAAATCGACATTGGGGTAGAGTTTGCGTTCAACAAAGTAGGGGTCGTTGAGTGCCAGCTCTTCCAGTTTGCGGGCGATGTCGAGCAGCGGATCGTGGCGGTTCATGCTGGCCAGTACCCGGTCACACGCCGCCTTGAGTATTTTGGCGCGGGGATCAAAATTGCGATAGACACGATGGCCAAAGCCGGAGAGGCGGAATGGGTTGGTTTTGTCCTTGGCGTAACGAATGCACTGCTCCGGCGAGATGCCACCTTTGTATATGTGTTCCAACATCTCCACAACATCGACGTTGGCACCGCCGTGCAGCGGTCCCCACAGTGCTGAAACCCCCGCCGCGCACGAGGCAAAGAGGTTGGCGTGAGAGGAGCCAACGACTCGCACCGTTGATGTGCTGCAGTTCTGCTCGTGGTCGGCATGCAGAATAAACAGCAGGTTAAGTGCGTCCTGGATCTCATCGGTGACCACGTACTGCTTGTAAGGCAGTGAGAACATCATGTGCAAAAAGTTGGCGCAGTAGCGCAGGCTTGGGTCGGGATAGATAAAAGGCAGCCCCATGGAGCGGCGATAGGCGAAGGCGGCGATGGTGCGGGCCTTGCTGATCAGCCGTGCGGCAGCCCCCACCAGCCCTTCCGGGCTGTTTACTTCGAGAAACTCTTTGTGAATACAGGCGAGATTGTTGAGTGTGGCGGAGAGGATGGCCATGGGTGGGGCGTCGGCGGGAATAAACTGGAACTGATCTTTAATGTCTTCATGCAGCAGCTCATTGGCGGTGAGCCTGGCGCGGAAATCGACATGTTCCTCTTGATTGGGCAACTCTCCAAAGATCAGTAGCCACGCCACCTCAATAAAGTTGGGGTGCTGGGTGAACTGCTCAATCGGGATGCCACGATAACGGAGAATGCCTTTGTCGCCATCAATGTAGGTGATGGCGCTCTTGCAGAAGGCGGTATTGCCCAGCGCCGGGTCGTAACTGGTCAGTCCTGTTTTTGCCAATAGCTGGGAGATGTCGATGGCCCGGTTGCCATCGCTTCCCTCAACAATAGGCAGTTCAATCTGCTGATCCCCAAAGGTAAGAACTGCCTTTTCTGTCATGGCGTAACCTCAAACGTGGTGAAAAATTAAACCCCAATCTAGCACAGGGTGTGTGTAAAAAGCATGGGGCTAAACAGGGCGCTGGCTCGATATATATAGTATGGAGTTGCGGCGGTGAAAATGACCCGTTGTCCTTTAAGTGGCTATCGACGCCGAAATGACGGAACTTCAGGGTTAGGATAGAATGCGCGCTATGAACAGCTTCCCAACACTTGAGCAATTTGTCGGCAATACCCCGCTGGTGCGTTTGCAGCGCTTGATCACCCATAGTAGTAATACTGTTCTGGTCAAGCTGGAGGGGAATAACCCCGCCGGCTCGGTGAAAGATCGCCCGGCCCTGAGCATGATCAAACATGCTGAGGCGCGCGGTGATATCAAACCGGGTGATACCTTGATCGAGGCAACCAGCGGTAATACCGGGATTGCCCTGGCGATGGCGGCGGCCATCAAGGGCTATCGCATGGTATTGATCATGCCGGAAAACATGAGCGTGGAGCGGCGGGCAGTGATGAAGGCGTTTGGTGCCGAGATTATTATCACGCCGCGTGAGGGCAGCATGGAGGCGGCGATCGATCTGTCGAAGACGATGGAGCAGCGCGGTGAAGGCAAGGTGCTGAACCAGTTTGGTAACTTTGATAACCCATTGGCCCACTATGAAGGGACTGGCCCTGAGATCTGGCGTGATACACAGGGGGCCGTCACCCATTTTGTCAGTGCCATGGGCACAACGGGCACCATCATGGGTACCTCGCGCTACCTTAAGGAGCAGAACCCCCATGTTCAGATTATCGGTGTGCAACCGGTGGTCGGGGCAAGTATCCCCGGGATTCGACGCTGGCCGCAGGAGTATATGCCAAAAATCTATGAACCTGAACGCGTTGATCGTATTCTTGATGTGACGCAGACGGCGGCGGAAGAGACAACTCGGGCACTGGGTGCAGAAGAGGGGATTTTTGCCGGTATCTCATCAGGCGGTGCCGTAAGCGCTGCGCTGCAGTTGGCGCAGGAGGTAGAAAATGCCGTGATAGTGACTATCATCTGTGATCGTGGCGACCGTTATCTCTCCACCGGCGTTTTTCCTCAGTAACTTGAATTAATCAGAACGGAAACTTTTTTCAATTGAATATTTTCGCGTTTACCTTTGCCACCATCCCCGATATCAGTGCGGGTCGTAAGCTCTATAATCTTGATGGGCTGAATGATAAAAATGTCGCCGAGGTGATGTTTCATCGCCAACGTCAGCTCAAGGGTGATGAGCGACTACCCCTGCATCAACAGCAGATTGTGGCGCTTACGGCACTGTTGAGAACGGCTGACGCCATTAAGCTGGTGACGTTTGAGGGGTGTTCCGGTTCGGAGCAGGAGCTGGTGCAGCAGTTTTTTGCACTGATGGAAAAACATGCGCCGATGCTAGTCACCTGGAACGGCGCAGCGTTCGAACGTCCGGTGATGCATTACCGGTCTGTGTTTCATGGCGTGGGTTCTAACCACTACTGGAACAGCCATGCCCACCATCTGGATCTGGTAACACAGTTTACCGGTAGTGATGCTGATGTAGCAGCACCGCTGGGTGAGATTGCCGCGCTGTTAGAACTGCCAGTTAATGCAGAGCTGCCCAACAACTGGGATCTTCATTTGGCCGGAGAGCTAGAACAGATTCATAACAACATCACCGTTGATGCTTTTAACATCTATCTAATCCATTTGCGCCTGCAGCTGGTGAGTGGACGTCTCTCCCAAGAGCGTTATAAAAGTGAGTGTCAGAAACTGCGCGAACTGTTGCAACAGCAGGGCCAGCCAATTATAGATGACTATCTGAGCCGTTGGGTGGGGGGTGAAGCGTAATGGGGCGCAATCGTCGTAACCGTAAGGTGATGCCAGCAGAGCCATTTCCTGCCCATATAGATTCACTTGAGCATGATGGCCGTGGTGTTGCACGTATTGACGGTAAAATTGTCTTTATCGAAGGGGCATTGCCTGATGAAGATGTGATGTTTCATTACACCGCCCAACATAAAAGTTATGACGAAGGGCGTGTCAGCGAAGTGATCAAGGCCTCGCCGTCTCGTATCAAACCGGGGTGTTCTCATTTTGAAATATGCGGCGGCTGTTCGTTGCAACATATGGAACCCACCGCACAGATTAATGCTAAACAGCAGATTTTGATCGATGGTTTTAAACATATCGGTAAAGTGATGCCAGAGACAATTTTGCCACCACTTACCGCTAGCCGCTGGGGATACCGCCGTAAAGCCCGGCTGGGCTGTAAATATGTGATTAAAAAAGAGGCGCAGTTTGTCGGTTTTCGCGAGAAGCGCAGTGCCTTTCTGGCCGACCTTAACCGTTGCGAAGTATTACACCCTGCAGTAGGCGAACGGATTGCCGATCTGAAACTGTTAACACGCAGTCTCGAAGCCTACGATCGCATCGCCCAGATTGAAGTAGCCATTGGCGATAGCGTGGTAGCGCTGATATTCCGTAACCTGGATGAGCTGGTGAGTGGTGACATCGACAAGCTGTGTCAGTTTGGCGTGGCCCATAATATTCATATCTATCTACAGCCCAAAGGGCCTGATAGTGTCTACCTGATCTGGCCCGAGTCGTCGCAGCTCTCATACCGACTGGATGATTTTGATGTGGAGATACTGTTCAAACCCAATGATTTCACTCAGGTGAATACAGAGATCAATCATCTGATGGTTAAATGTGCGATTGAGATGCTTGATATACAACCCGACGAACGGGTATTGGATCTTTTTTGTGGGTTAGGTAACTTCACCCTGCCATTAGCACGTAAGGCGGGTTACGTTGTCGGTGTAGAGGGCGATGAGCAGCTGGTACAGCGTGGTCGTGAAAATGCCGCACATAACCACATTGCCAATATTGAGTTTCATGGCGCTGATCTGACCAAGGAGCCGCACAGCCAGCCGTGGTTTGGGAGTGGTTTTGATAAAATATTGATCGACCCGCCACGCAGCGGTGCATATGAAATCGCAAAATATCTTGATGGTTTTGGAGCCAAAAAAATAGTCTATGTTTCATGCAACCCGGCAACACTGGCACGTGATGCAGGTGTGTTGGTGGAAAAGGGGTACAAACTTGTATCTGCGGGTGTCATGGATATGTTTCCACACACAACCCATGTGGAGTCGATAGCGCTGTTTGAGCGGTTGTCTTAGGCTGGTAGTTATTCTTCGAATCCACCAATAACAATATGACACAACCTGTTAGTTTGAGGCGGCACTCAAAAAGTGATTCTTTCAAAACGCACCATTAAGATTGTCAGTTGGACAGGAATTTTCTTACCTATGGCGACGCATCTCTTCTATGCCGAGATGTTTTGTCGCTACGATTTTTTTCCATCATTTATTTTTATTTGTTTTCTCCTGCTTCCTGCGATCATTTGGCAATTAAGAAAAAGCTATATCGCTTCTATTGCTGCAAGTGTGGGTTTGCTATTTTGGGTTGTATGGGAAAATCATATCCAATGTGTATCGGAAGATGGGCCTTTTGTTGCTGGTCTTGGCCCTATCTATCTTCTTGTCTTTGGTCTTTTTAGTTCATTAGTACTTGGATGGTTTTTTGGATGGATTGAACGGAAGTTGCATTGCCAATGAATGATTGGGCATAACACTTTTTATAAAGCCCAACAAATAATCGACCAATTCCAGGCGTTGCGAATACCAATATTCCGGGGATTAGCCGGGTATCTATGGACTCCTCCCGTTTTGCAAGGAGAAGATTGAACTTTTGTCCTCAGGGTAAAGATTGCGTGTATCTATCCGGCCTCTACGTGAGCTATACGATTAGCTCGGGCCATAATGCAATACGCACGCTGGGTTCCATATAGGGTGTCG
>JANOSY010000041.1:0-4683 GCA_031416075.1 Tenderia sp. (SeqCode)
TCCCCCGGCTAAGCCGGGGGATTACCTTATTTATTTAATTCTCCTAACTTTTGATCGAGTCAGAAGAATCAGGCCGACCGTAGCGCTCGGTCAAACCTAAAGAGTCCCCCGGCAAAGCCGGGGGATTACCTTATTTATTTAGGGGACCATATACGGACCTACGGGCTAATATTTGATTTGAGGCTGTCTGTCAGAGTAAATCCGGATTTCTTGCGTTGGCCATAGCTTGTTTTGAACAATCGCAAGCCAGCTCCTTGTTGGAGACACGCTCAGCCATCTGCCGCTTGGTGTAATATAGCCCCTGGTTCTTTGGGCAGCGATCCTTAAGCACCTCCCCCTACTTTTTTACCCGGATAACTATTCCATGGAAATTCTGTTACTTGTCGCCCTGATTCTGTTGAACGGCGCTTTTGCGATGTCTGAAATTGCGTTGGTTGCGGCGCGGCGTTTACGTCTGGTGCGTCTGGCGGAGGAGGGGGATCGTGCGGCTGCCATCGCTATTAAACTGGGTGAGGAGCCAACCCGCTTTCTTTCTACTGTTCAGATTGGCATCACCTCTATCGGTATTCTTAATGGCATGGTGGGCGAGTCAGCCCTGGCGGAGCCGTTTGCGCTTTGGCTGCAAGGGATCGGTTTTGAGCAGCGGCCGAGTGAGATAGGGGCGACCGTGCTGGTGGTGGTGGTGATTACCTATATCTCGATTGTGGTCGGTGAACTGGTGCCTAAACGTATCGGCCAGATGAATCCTGAAAACATTGCCCGTTTGGTAGCACGACCGATGAATGCCCTGGCGGTTGCGTCGCGGCCATTTGTCTGGCTGTTGATGCGTTCCACCTCGTTGCTGTTGCGGCTGTTTGGTTTTCGCGATCTGGGGGCGCAGGCGGTGACGGCAGAGGAGATTCACGCCATGCTGGAGGAGGGGTCTGAGTCGGGCATCATCGAGAAGAATGAACATGAGATGGTGCGTAATGTTTTTCGTCTTGATGATCGCCAGCTGGGTACGTTGATGGTGCCACGTGCCGATATCGTCTGGCTCGATCTTAACCGTCCGCTGGAGGAGAACCTGGAACTCATGGCGGAGGCTGATCACTCCCGGTTTCCCGTTTGCCGCAGTAGCTTGGGTGATATTGCGGGCATCATTACCGCTAAGCAGCTTTTTAATCAGACACTCAAGGGTGGCACGGCCGACCTTGCCTATGAACTGCAACCGGCGATCTACGTGCCGGAGTCTCTAACGGGAATGGAGCTGCTTGAACAGTTTCGCGCCTCGAGCAGCCACATGGTTTTTGTGATTGATGAGTACGGCGAGGTGCAAGGTATTGTCACGCTTCACGATGTGATGGAGGCGGTGACGGGTGAGTTCAAACCGCATCACCTTGAAGACTCCTGGGCAGTACAACGTGAAGATGGTTCTTGGCTGCTTGATGGCATGATTCCAATTCCCGAGTTCAAGGATCGCCTGGGATTGAAAAGTGCGCCTGAAGAGGGGCGTGGTCGTTACCACACCTTGGGTGGCATGGTGATGTGGCTGCTTGGTCGCATGCCGCGTACTGGCGACATTGCCATCTGGCAGCAGTGGCGGCTAGAGGTGGTGGACCTGGATGGCAAACGTATTGATAAAATACTTGCCAGCCGCGTTGAGTCCCATGAAGTCACTGCAAGCAATCCAGAGCAAGCGCAGTAATGTATTGCGAGTGACAGCTTAGACTGAGGTAGCCTGAATAAAACGGACACTCCCGATTGGTAGAATGGCCCATCAGGAGAACGACATGAGTAAACGAGATAAGACATACACGCCGGAGTTTCGGGCGGAGGCAGTAAAGATGGTATTGGAACAGGGACTCCGGCAAGAAGAGGCCGCCAATCGGCTGGGGATTCCCAAGGGGACGTTGGCAGGCTGGATGGCAGCCGCGAAGTCGTCGAAAACACCTGCCGCCCCCGGCGTCCGCTCAGCGGGTGAACTGGAGATTGTAGCTTTGCCGCAATGCATGTAGGGACATCATTCCCAGAAACTTTCCCTGCATAACGTGATAATTCCGTGATTACTCGTTGTTAGAGTACATGCTCGAATTACACCTTCGACATGCCGTAGTTGTGCTGATCAACGACAGGCAAATCACAAAAGAGGAAAATATTATGAACAGGTCTGCCTTGCCATTGTGCGCTATTGTTTTTTCCACGTTATTGGCTGCTGCCGCCAACCCGGTGCTGGCGGCATCCACCTACACTGTTACGCCGTTGCAAGGCGACTCCAGCATGCCCTCAGCCATTGGGCCGACAGGCACCGTCGCGGGTATGTCGTTTCGGCTTGACTCTTTCACGGCGGTGTTGTGGGACAGCGCGGGCAATGCCCGTGAACTCGTTCCGGGTGACGTGGGGGAGTCGCAGACGTTTGACATCAATGCCAAGGGACAGGTGTTGCTCTACCATTACGGCCCCTATATCTGGGAGAACGGTGCACTCACGCCGGTGTACATCAATGTGAGTTCTGCCCCGCTGCTGGGGTCGATGGCGTTTAACGACGCGTCGCAGGTGACGGGGACCGGTTATTTCACTGTCGGTACAACCAATCAGCGCCACGCCTTCCTGGTTTCCAATGGCGTTACTACCGATCTTGGCACCCTGCCTGGCGCGACGAGCAGCTGGGGAACGGCAATCAACAACAGTGGTGATGTCACCGGGTATTCGTATGCGCCAGATAATCAGTCGCGCGCGGTGTTGTGGCGCAACGGCGCCATCATTGATCTGGGCACACTGCCGGGCCAGGGGTTCAGTGTTGCTGACGGGATTAACGATCATGGCAAGGTGGTGGGCAGCTCAGGCGGGCGGCTCTTTACCTGGAAAGATGGCGTTATGGCCGATCTGGGCAAATATCCAGGCAGCACCTCCGTCAGCGCCAAGGCAATCAATAACAACGGCGACATTATCGGCAACATCAGCACCGCTGGCAGTTCAATCACCTCACCCTTCGTCTGGAATAATGGCGTCTTTACCGACATCGGCCCGGTGATTCAAAATGGTCGTGGCTGTAGTGCGCTTAGCATCAACGATGCGGGACAGATCGCCATGAGTTGTGCGAGTGGCGGCGCTTATCTGCTGTCACCCACCACGCCCGGCAGTGATTTGGGGGTTGCCGTCTCTGCCAATGTCTCTCAACCGGCATCCGTTGGCAGTCCGTTGACCTATACCATTGAGGTCAGCAACGTCGGTTCCCTGGCGGCAAGCAATGTGAAACTGAGTGACCTGTTGCCGACGAGCGTGACGTTTGTCTCTGCAAACACGACTCAGGGGAGCTGTAGCGGCACGACGGCCTTCACCTGCTCCCTGGGTAGCCTCGCCAGTGGCACCAAGGCCGTTGTGCAACTGACGGTCATTCCTAACGTGGCGGGTGTGCTGGGTCATAACGTCAGCGTGATGGGGAGTGAAGTGGAGAGCAACACCCCGAATAACAGCGGCTCGGCAAGTTTGTCCGTCGCTGCTGCATCCACTGACCTTGGGGTGAGCATGAGTGGTAGCGCGAGCACGGTCAAACGTCTCGCCAATCTTACCTACACCATCAACGTGAAAAACTACGGTCCGGCAAATGGCAGTGGTGTGACACTCACCGATGCCCTGCCCAGCAGTATGAGTTTGGTTTCGGCCAACAGCACCCAAGGAAGTTGCAGTGGCATCACTACGGTTACATGTAGCCTGGGTGCGATGGTGAATGGTGCGGTTGCGACGGTGACGATTGTTGTGCAGCCACGCTCCAGCGGGAAATACACCAACAGTGCCCGCATCAGTTCGAGCAGTCCCGACAGCAACGCTGCCAACAACAGCGCCAGCGTGACAACGACGGTGAAGTAGGGCGGAAGTCCAGTACAACAGTTGCTTTCACCTCACAGGCGCTGATGATGTTTGAGCGGTCGCAATGGCCGTTCAGAGGTCATCAGCGCCCACTTTTTTTCGTGGGGTAGGCCATCGCGGCTGACGTCGCTCCCACAACGTAGCCACTTATTTTGTCTCAGCCTCCGTCAGTTCAGTCGTGGTATTGATGTTGATGAAGGCGGCGGCCTGATCGGCAAACTCCACCACGCAGTGGCGCTGTTGCATCATTTTCTCGTTCCCACGCTCCCGCGTGGGAACACATACATTGGGTACGCATGATATCAGGTATGGGTTACCACGGAGGACCGTGGAAACCAGAAAGCCCAACATTACCGGTGGGTGAGTTGATGTAGCTTGAATATCGCATTGGTGGTGATGTTGGGCTTCGCAAGCTCAGCACCAACCTATATGCCCAACTTACCGTGTTGCTTATGGAGGAGGGATGTTTCGGCCAAGTGGTAGAGGGGCTGTGTGGTCTTCACCATCATGCGGCGCAAACGATCCTGACTTAGGGGGCAGTTTGCAGGTCCGATTAACGCAGTGTAATCGGACGTATGCCAACCATCTCCTTAAATAGTCAGCCATGGACAATCACTCCAATTTAATGGGTAGCCCAGTTTTACGTAACGGTAAAAGGTGGGAACAGCCATGTTTTACATACGTCCGATTACGCTACGCTAATCGGACCTAGTGTGCCCAGCATGGGCATGTACTCGTAGTTTGAAAGGAAACTGCCACGAAGAGTGACGAGAAGTGTAGCGAAATCCAAGGTGGAAGCCGCGAGGCCAGACTGAAAGCAGGACGTAGCGAAGAGAC
>JANOSY010000042.1:0-31036 GCA_031416075.1 Tenderia sp. (SeqCode)
GTCTCTTCGCTACGTCCTGCTTTCAGTCTGGCCTCGCGGCTTCCACCTTGGATTTCGCTACACTTCTCGTCACTCTTCGTGGCAGTTTCCTTTCAAACTACGAGTACATGCCCATGCTGGGCACACTAGGTCCGATTAGCGGAGCGTAATCGGACGCATGTAAACGCAGCAAACAGGCTCGTTTGAATCACCCCGCTGACAACCTGCTCTCATACCCCATGCGAGGCATAAAAACCAAAAAATGGCCACTCAGCCAATTTTCAGGCAACCTTCATGCGTCCGATTACGCTCCGCTAATCGGACCTACGAGCTAATTTGGTTTCGTCTTTCATCATCAAGCTTACATAATTTATTGTGCGTAAAATTAGGCTTTAATACTAATTCATGTTCATTTTCATTTTCATTCCCTTCGAACAACACCTGTGAATCATCAATCTCCATAAGAAATACTGGCCTAGATTCAAGTTTGGTCTCGGATATGCTAGATGAATAGCAATAAGCCTTCAGTCCTTCAATTTTTTTTGCCCACGAGCATCCTAAATTTCCTTCAGACTCACCATCTCTACCTATTCTATATAAGGTCAAGACTCGATTTGTTGGCCTGTAGCTTTGTCGGAATTTCGACAGATCAAAGCGAAAACAAGCATAGTTTCCTGAAATTATACTTGAGGTATATAGCTCTTTCAGTGTATCTATTTTCCCTTTGCCGTCCATGAGATCGATTATCTGTATCTTATGGCCATTAAGAAAAAATAGTAATACCTCCAATTGATCACCATGTTCACTGGTGTAAAAAGATTCTTCTAAATCTTGTTTAGATGTCAAAACTCTATCGATATATGCCAGTTCCTCGGAACTCAGATATTCGTTTGTTAAGTGTTCGAGATCGATAGCGATGGTATTAAGTAGTGTGGTTAAATATTAATTCAAATGGATATCTCTTATAAAAAATATGACCCGTATTAGACAAAAATATTAAACAGGACAATAGGCAGAATCTGTCTATCACCCCCATTCCCCCAACAACATTCCCCAATCATCTGTCCTATAAGCCCTTTATGCAACCACTGCCCGACGCTGGGATTAATACTGTGACGTGCTACAGGTGGTTATCTTGCCTTAGCCGCCCCCATTATGGCGCTATCCATGTCACATAGCTGGCATCTGCCCGCCGCTGGCAGTACCATACGCGCCTAAATCCTTGGAGTTCCTATGCCCTTAATTACCCTGCGCGATGTTGTGGTCAGCTTTGGTGGTCCGCCACAGCTGGATGGTCTTAACCTGTCGATTGATCCTGGCGAACGTGTCTGTCTGGTCGGGCGTAATGGCGCGGGCAAGTCGACGCTGATGAAGGTATTGGCGGGCGAGATCATCCCTGAGGGGGGTGCTATTGAGAAGCAGCAGGGGCTGCGGGTAACACGTCTGAACCAGGAGGTGCCGAGTGATATGACCGGCTCGGTCTATGACGTGGTGGCCGATGGTCTGGGTGAGCAGGGGCAGTTGCTGCGCGACTACCACCACGCCACGCAGCGGTTGGCGACTGACTTCAGCGATGAGGCGATGGCGGAGCTGGAGCGGGTGCAGCACAAACTTGAGGCGGTGAACGGTTGGGAGGCGAGCCAGCGGGTGGATACCGTGATCTCGCGGTTGGAGCTGCCGGAGGATGCGGAGTTCAGCGAGCTTTCCGGCGGTATGAAGCGCCGGGTGTTGCTGGCCCAGGCGCTGGTGCTGGACCCGGACCTGTTGCTGCTGGATGAGCCGACCAACCATCTGGATATCGAGTCGATCAAGTGGATGGAGGAGTTTCTGCTCAACTACCGCGCCGCGCTGCTGTTTGTGACCCATGACCGGATGTTGTTGCAGCATCTGGCAACCCGCATTATCGATCTTGATCGTGGCAAGCTCACCAGCTGGCCCGGCAACTACGAGCTCTATCTGGTCCGCAAACAGGAGCAGCTCGATGCTGAGGAGACTGCCAACGCGCTCTTTGATAAGAAGCTGGCGCAGGAGGAGGTGTGGATTCGCCAGGGGATCAAGGCACGTCGTACCCGCAACGAGGGGCGAGTGCGTGATTTGAAGGCGCTGCGGGTTGAGCGCAGCGAGCGGCGTGAACGCATGGGCACGGCCAAGATTCAGACGCAGGAAGCGGCTAGCTCCGGCAAGATTGTGGTTGAGATTGATAATGTCAGCCAGAGTTTTGGCGACAAGGTGATTCTGAAAAACCTCACCACCACTATCATGCGCGGTGACAAGATCGGCATCATCGGCCCCAACGGCGCGGGTAAATCGACGCTGTTGAAGATTCTGCTGGGGCTGCTGGAGCCGCAGCAGGGCACGGTGAAGAAGGGCACCAAGATGGAGGTTGCCTACTTCGACCAGCACCGCGCCCAGCTCGACCCCGAAAAAACTGTTATCGATAACATCAGTGGTGGCAGTAACGAGATCACCGTTAACGGCAAACCGCGCCACGTCATCAGCTACATGCAGGAGTTTCTCTTCTCGCCGCAGCGGGCGCGCACACCGGTGAAGGCGCTCTCCGGCGGTGAACGCAACCGCCTGCTGCTGGCCAAGCTCTTTACCAAACCGGCCAACGTGCTGGTGATGGATGAGCCGACCAACGATCTCGATGTTGAAACACTGGAGCTGCTCGAAGAGCTGCTGATCGACTACAGCGGCACCCTGCTGCTGGTGAGCCATGACCGTGCCTTTATCAACAACGTTGTCACCAGCTCGCTGGTATTTGAGGGTGATGGCGTGGTGAATGAGTATGTGGGTGGTTATGACGACTGGCTGCGGCAACGCGCCCAGCCGGTTGCTGCTGTTGCAGAGAAACCCAAGGCCGCCGCCGTTAAAGAGAATCCTAAGACCGCCGCCAAACTGAGCTACAAAGAGCAGCGTGAACTCGATGAGCTGCCAAAGAAGATTGAGCTGCTGGAGGCGGATCTGGATGAGTTGCACAAAACCATGGCCGACCCTGATTTTTATAAACAGGGCAGCGCCAAGATGGCCGAGGTGCAGAAGCAGCTGGATGAGCTGGAACAGCTGCTGAGTGTCACGTATAAACGCTGGGAAGCGCTTGACGCCCAATAAAGTGCAATGCGTCACTTAGCATTCTGAACCTGTCGAAGGAGTCTGGATGGGTGGCAGGTGGTTCGACAAGCTCACCACGAACGGCTAAGTGAACAACATTGCAATAGCGTGTTGATTAAATAACACCCCGAGCCAGTCTCGCGACAATCTGGGAGCATGTTGATGTCGCAACATACCGAAACGGCTAAAAAGAGCCTGCTGTTCCCACTGATGGTGGGGGCGGTGGGCGTGGTCTATGGCGACATTGGCACCAGTCCGCTCTACGCCCTGAAGGAGACTTTCAGCGGTCCGCACGGTTTGCCCCCGCAGCCAAACAACATTCTCGGCATCCTCTCGCTAGTCTTCTGGGCGCTTGCGATTGTGGTATCGCTCAAGTATGTGCTGTTTATGATGCGCGCCGATAACAAGGGCGAAGGTGGCATCATGGCGCTGATTGCACTGACACGTCGTATCGCCGCTGACAACCCGCGCTTACGTTGGATACTGGCGTCGCTGGGGCTGTTTGGCGCGGCGCTTTTTTATGGCGACAGCATGATCACCCCCGCTATATCGGTACTCAGCGCCATAGAGGGGGTAGCGATTCCAGCACCAGCACTGGAATCATGGATAGTGCCCATGGCACTGGTGGTATTGGTGCTGCTGTTCTTCTTTCAGTACCGTGGCACCGCTGGCATGGGCAGGCTCTTTGGCCCGGTGATGGGAGTCTGGTTTGCGGTGCTGGCGCTGCTTGGCGTCATCAACATTGTGGAATATCCCGGCGTACTGAAGGCTGTCAATCCGAGCTACGGCCTCGATATGCTGCTGCACCACGGCTGGCAAGGCTTTCTGGTGCTGGGCACGGTGGTGCTGGTAATCACCGGCGCCGAGGCGCTCTATGCCGACATGGGCCACTTTGGCAAACGGCCGATCCAGTTCGCCTGGTTTGGTTTTGTCTGGCCGGCACTGCTGCTCAACTACTTCGGCCAGGGGGCGCTGTTGATGCACATGCCCGAGGCGGCGCGTAACCCCTTCTATTTGATGGCGCCCGCCTGGGCGCTCTATCCTTTGATTGCACTGGCGACCCTGGCCACCGTCATCGCCTCGCAGGCGGTGATCACCGGCGCCTTCTCCGTTACCCGGCAGGCGATCCAACTCGGCTACATTCCGCGCATGCAAATACTGCACACCTCTGAGAGTGAAGCAGGACAGATCTACATCCCGTTTGTGAACTGGTTTCTGCTGCTGGGCGTGGTGGCGCTGGTGGTGGGATTTGGCTCCTCCAGCGATCTGGCGGCGGCTTACGGCATCGCCGTTACCGGCACCATGGCCATCGATACCCTGCTCGCCTTTTTTGTGGTTTACGGTCTGTGGCGCTGGCACTGGGCAGCAGCGGCGGCTGTGATGGCGCTGTTTTTGGTTGTTGATATCGCCTTTATCAGCGCCAACGCCACCAAAATCCTGCATGGCGGCTGGTTCCCACTGCTGATTGCTACGGCCATCTTTATTCTGCTGGCCACCTGGAAGAAGGGACGTCGGATCCTGATCCGGCGACTCCATGCAGACGCTATGGATATTGGCCTTTTCCTCACCAGTATTGAACGCCATCCACCGATCCGGGTGCCGGGCACGGCCGTCTTTCTGACAGCCAGTTCCAACGGTGTGCCACACGCGCTGCTGCACAACCTCGCCCACAACAAGGTACTGCATGAACGGGTGATATTGCTGACGGTAATGACGGCTGACGTACCCTACGTGGCGGAAAATGAACGTATTAAGATCGAACCACTGGGCGGCGGTTTCTATCGCACCCTCTTCCACTTCGGCTATAAAGATGAGCCGGATGTACCGGCAACGCTGGCGCAGTGTGAGCCACTGGGGCCTGAGTTCAACATGCTCGAGACATCGTTCTTCTTCAGTCGCGAGACTCTGATCTCTACCCGCATCCCCGGCATGGCGCCGTGGCGTGAAAAGCTCTTTATCACCATGGCCCGCAACGCCGCCAGCGCCATGACACTATTCAAAATACCCACCAACCGTGTGATTGAGCTAGGTGCACAAGTCGAGTTATGAGGAGGCTCGACGGAATCAGGAATGAGCCGCATTAACCCCACCTGATTTTCCAGCATCGCCTAAAATGGAACTGCATACCGCCGCATCTTCTCCGATAATTATCACCCCAACATTTTGCCCCGCACTGTTTTACTGCCACCACTGGGTCGCGCAAGGTGTTTATACTAAACGCACCCGTTTAACCAACAGGAGCATGCAAATGTCAGACACTCCGCCACTCGAAGAGTATTACGCGCCAAAAGATCTTCGGGATCGCATCGCCTATCGCTTTGTTAAGTTTTTACGTTACTTCGCGGACGCTTTTTTTGCCAAGCGTTATGGCCATCGTGCGGTGGTACTGGAAACAGTCGCCGCTGTGCCCGGTATGGTAGGTGGCGCGCTACAACACTTACATGCCCTGCGACGCATGGAGAGTGATCATGGCTGGATTCGTATACTGTTAGATGAAGCGGAGAATGAACGTATGCATCTGATGACATTCATCCATATCGCCCAACCCTCGCGACTGGAACGATGGCTGATTGTGTTAGTGCAGGGGCTGTTTTATAACGCCTTTTTCCTGCTCTATTTGATATCGGCAAAGACGGCGCATCGTGTGGTGGGATATTTCGAAGAGGAGGCCGTCTACAGCTATACCGAATATCTGGCGGAAGTGGACAGTGGCGCCGCCGAGAATATAGCGGCGCCGCAGATTGCCATCGACTACTGGCAGCTTGCCCCTGACGCGCGCCTGCGCGACGTCATCATCGCGGTCCGTGCCGATGAGGCAGTGCACCGCGATGTAAACCACAGGTTTGCCACTCAGCTCTCCTGATTAGCCATACGGTCTGGTATCAACAGCGAGAAACAGGTGAAGCCAGAGGTAGCGGTCCCCGTTGGTCACTACATGAATACCAGGCAGGGAGCCAACCTGCTGGGCTTGGCTCCCGTCGCTGGCAATACTACTCTGCCTGAATCTGCTGCAAACCATATCTGGCACAGGCTTCATCCAGGTGTCCGCCTGGGGCACCACCCACACCAATGCCACCGATACGTTGTCCACCCATCGTAATGGGCAGACCTCCGGCTAGAATCACCAGTCGTGGATCCATGTCACGCAAACCACTGAGCGCTGGATTACTGACAATGGCATTTGCCAGATTGGTTGTAGCCTGCCCCATACTGGCGGAAGTGAACGCCTTACCATAACTACTACCTATGGTATGGGGACCAGCTGCGGGGTCGCGCACCTGTGCGATCAGTGTACCGCTGCGGTCGACTACAGCAACACTAACAGCATAGCCGTCCTGTCTGCATTGCCCCAAGGCCGCCATTGCAGCGCTAGTGGCCAGCTCCAAAGACAACTGCGACGCCGTTATTGATGGAGGACGTTTGTCTGCATAGGCAGAATGGCTCGTCACAACAACACCCAGCAAAACAACAGTAATCAGAGTCCGGCCAGATTGGTGAATATTAAATCCTGTGCGTAGTTTCATTTAACTCCTCCTTAAGTTACGCCGTCGAGTATTCGACAGAGAAAGCGTAGTTACTTTGTGATGATTTTCAAATGAAAAAAATGATACTGACGCTCATGAAATCAATATCAACTCAACACTGCATTGTCCTGGTCTTAATTTACTGTTGATTTTTGATGCCCGGTTAACTGGCGGCGCTATCCCCCTTCCAGGTCAAATCCAGCTCCCGCGCTGCACGTACATCATCAAGACGGCGGGACGGCAGAGTGTAGGGGGCACCCTTCAACAGACTGGAGTCCTGCTGCGCCTCGGCTTTGATCTTGGCCATGGCGGCAACAAAACCATCGAGCACATCTTTGCTTTCAGTTTCGGTTGGCTCGATCAACAGACATTCAGGCACCATCAGTGGGAAGTAAGTGGTGGGGGCGTGAAAGCCGTAGTCGAGCAGCCGCTTGGCAAAATCCATAGCCGTAGCGTTGAGCTCCTTTGCCTCTTTTTTCAGGGTGATGATGAACTCGTGGGTAGCACGACGTTTGGGATAAGCCAGCTCAAACCCGGCCTTCTGCAACTCTGCCGCCATGTAGTTGGCATTGAGCGTGGCGTACTCGGCCACACGCTCCATGCCCTCGCGCCCCAACAGACGGGCGTAGACGTAGGCGCGGATCAACACACCGATGTTGCCGGTGAAGGCGGAAAGACGACCGATCGACTCGGGGCGATCCTTCTCGGTCAGCCAGCGGAATTTATCACCCTCTTTAGTGACGATGGGGATTGGCAGGAACGGCAACAATCGCCCACTGACACCCACAGGACCGGCACCGGGGCCACCACCACCATGTGGAGTGGAGAACGTTTTGTGCAGATTCATATGGATAACATCAAAACCCATGTCGCCGGGCCGCACCTTGCCAAGAATGGCATTGAGATTGGCACCGTCATAATAGAGCAGGCCACCGGCATCGTGCACGATCTTGGCAATCTCTTTGATATTGCGCTCGAAGACACCCACAGTCGAAGGGTTAGTGAGCATAATGCCAGCGGTCTGAGGGCCGACGGCGGCTTTTAGCGCGTCGATATCGATGTCGCCACAATCCTTGGTCGGAATCTCCTTCACCTTGTAACCACACATAATGGCGGTGGCAGGGTTGGTACCGTGAGCGGCATCGGGCACGATAATCTCGCTACGTGCGGTGTCGTTCCGTGAGTCGTGGTAGGCACGAATCATCGCCACACCAGCAAACTCACCCTGAGCGCCGGCGGCAGGGGTAAGCGATACACCCTTCATACCTGTCACCTCTTTGAGCAGCTCCTGCAAATCGTACATCGACGCCAGCAGCCCCTGACCAGAGGTGTCCGGCGCATAGGGGTGACGCCCGGCAAAACCGGGTTGCAGCGCCACCGCATTACAGACCCGCGGGTTGTACTTCATGGTGCAGGAGCCAAGTGGATAGAACTGGGTATCGATAGAAAAGTTTTTCTGCGACAGGCGGGTATAGTGACGCACCACCTGCATCTCGGAGACCTGCGGCAGCAGTGGGCGTGTTGTGCGGCGCAGCGCAGCAGGAATGCCTTTGACCTCAACGGCGCTAGCCATCTGGGCAACAGCAATACGATTGGGACGGGATTGTTCGAAAATCAGTGTGCTCATAGTGATTCCGTTATTCCTTTGTTAGGCCAACACTGCTTTAAGCGCATCGCTGTAAGCATCCAGATCCGCCACTGTTTTGGTCTCGGTGGCACAGACACTAATGCAGTCGTTTAACGCCGGATACTGGGTACCCATGTTGTAACCGCCATAGATCCCTTTCTCCGCCAGCGCTTCGAGCACCCCCGCAACCGGTTTGGGCAGACGCAGCACCACTTCGTGGAAGTTCACACCGGCGAAGACTCTTTCAACACCGTTGATGGCACAGAGTTTGTCGGCGAGTATCTGAGTATTCGAGATGCTCTGTGCCGCGGCACGCTCCAACCCTTCAGCCCCCATCAGAGACATGAAGATAGTTGAAGCCGTCACCATCAACCCCTGGTTGGTACAAATGTTGGATGTCGCCTTGGAGCGGCGGATGTGCTGCTCACGCGCCTGCAGTGTCAGGGCAAAACCGGGCTTACCATCAAGATCAACAGTGCGGCCGATGATACGGCCCGGCAGCTGCCGCACATGTGCCTGTTTGCATGTGATAAAACCGTAATAGGGGCCGCCGCTGGAGAGTGGAATACCGAGTGGCTGACCTTCGCCACAGGATATATCAACACCGTTCTGGCCCCACTGGCCCGGTGGCTTGAGCAACGACAGGGTCATCGGATTCACCACCGCAATCGCAATCGCATTATTGGCCGCCGCCCAGTCGGTCAGGCCATCCACATCTTCCAGTACACCAAAAAAGTTGGGCTGCGGGATCACCAGTGCGGTGATGTCTTGCCCTTCGTACTGCTTCAGCTCCCCGACCAAGGTAGTGCCTGCCTCTGCACAGTAGGGCAGCTCAACAATCTCAATGCCTTGATTTTTCACCACCGCCCGCACCACCGCACGGTAGGCCGGATGTACGGTACTGGGCATAAGAACCCGTTTTGACTTCGATTTACGATGGGCACGTACCGCCATCAACACCGCCTCTGAGAGTGCCGAGGCACCGTCATACAGCGAGGCATTGGAGACATCAAGGCCGTTGAGACTGGCCGTCATGGTCTGGTACTCGTAGAGCAGCTGCAACGTGCCCTGACTCGCCTCAGCCTGATAAGGGGTGTAGGCAGAGTAGAACTCACCCCGGGTGGTGATATCCCACACCGCCTGCGGGATATGGTGCTCGTAGGCACCGGCACCGATGAAATTGAGGCCGGTGGCATCCCCGGCGGCACGTTCACGCATCAAGCGGGCGACCGCCATCTCGTTCATGCCATCGGGGATATTGAGCACCCCCTTAACCCGCAGCTCAGCGGGGATCTCGTCAAATAACGCTTCAATGCTATCGACGCCAATGGCGTCGAGCATCTCGGTGACATCCTGTTCGGTGTGTGGAATAAAAGGCATCGTCTGCTCTGCTGGCTGGTGTGGATTTTAGTGATCGTCTTCGTCGATCACGTCCTGATAGCTCTCGGCGTCAAACAGCTCTTCCAGCTCGCCCTCATCGGCAATCTTGATGCGCATGATCCAGCCGTCACTGTAGGGGTCGCCATTGACCAGGCCAGGATTCTCGGCCAGGTTTTCATTGACGGCAACCACCACACCCGAGATCGGGCTGTAGACGTCAGAGGCGGCCTTGACCGACTCAACTACGGCGCACTCCTCACCGGACTTCACCTCGTCACCCACCTCTGGCACTTCGACATACACCATGTCACCGAGCAGCTCCTGGGCGTGGTCGGTGATGCCGACGCGGGCCGTGCCATCACTCAGCACTTCAACCCACTCGTGGCTAGAGGTGTACAACAGGGTATCTGGAATATTGCTCATCGTTCTGGTCCTCGTCGTTATTTAGTGTTTTAACTGTTTGGTATCTGTTTCCCATCCCCATCAGGGGTCTGGAAATCATCGGTCACTCATCAATCAATCTTAATAGAGGCTTTTCCATTACGGACAAAGGGTGGTTTAACCACCTGGCACAGCAGCATTTTGCCACGTACTTCAACCTGGCACTCATCACTCACCTCCGTCGCCACCCTTGCCAGGGCGATGGAGCGGCCGAGGGTAGGGGAAAAGCCGCCGCTGGTGGTTTCGCCCATCGGATCACCATTCCAGACCACTGTCTGATGGGCGCGCAATACCCCCTTATCGAGCAGCACCAACCCCACCAGCTTGCTGCCACCACTCTGGCGACGCTGCGCCTCTAACGCCTTGCGACCAATAAAGTGGCGTGTTGATGGCTCCCAGGCGATAGTCCAGCCCATGCCCGACTCCAGCGGACTGGTGGTCTCATCCATATCAGAACCATAAAGATTCATGCCTGCCTCCAGCCGCAGACTGTCACGGGCCCCCAGGCCACAGGGACGAACTCCCTGCTGCACCAGCGCACTCCACAACTGCGCGGCCTGACCGGCGGGCACCATCATCTCGTAACCATCTTCGCCAGTGTAGCCGGTACGGGCGATAAAAAACCCCTCACTCTCACTGCCAAAAAAGGGCTGGAGCTGTCGGGCAGCGTCGGCCTGAGCGGCGCTCAATACGGCATGGGCCTTCTCACGGGCATTTGGCCCCTGCACCGCCACCATCGCCAGATCGTGGCGTTCATTCACATCAACCGCAAACGCTACTGCCTGCTTCTCAATCCAGGCCATATCTTTGTCACGGGTACCGGCGTTGACCACCATTCGGTAGAAGGTATCGTGAATGTAATAGACGATCAGGTCGTCAATCACCCCACCATCTTCCCGCAACATGCCGCTATAAAGCGCCTTGCCGCTGAGTTTGAGTTTATCTACATCGTTAGCCAGCAGATACTGAAGAAAAGGTTTGACCTTGTCGCCGGTCAGATCAACCACCGTCATGTGGGAGACATCAAACATACCCGCAGCGGTGCGAACGGCGTGGTGCTCATCAAGCTGGGAGCCATAATTGAGCGGCATGTTCCAGCCAGCAAAGTCAACCAGCTTGCCACCACAGGCGATGTGCTGATCGTAGAGCGGGGTCTTTTTAGCCATGATATTTCGCGTCCACTGTTAAAGGGGCCAGGGAGGGCTGGTCACCCTCCGCTACATGATAAGACAAACCTGGCAACGGCCTGAACTCCAGCCCCACCATACACCCAACAGTGGGCGAACCGAGATGGTCAAAGGGCTGCGTTTGGGCTGTTATCATTAATCTTGTACCTTAAAAACGCAAAAAGGGCGACAGGTCAGCCGTCGCTGACCTGTCGCCCCTCTGTCCGGGTACCTGAGAGTTTAAGCCTTTGATTAGACTCACCCCTTCGGTGGAACTCTCTGTCTAAAACAGAGGCTCGCTCTCCAGAGTCAACCACCGTCTGCGGTCCTGAGGCCTGAGCGATTCCGGGCGGGTTGCGCCTTCGGCGGTTCCGACCCTGTTGGATCCGAACACTCTCCCCCAGACGGGTTAGGTTGAGCCACGAACTATACCTATAACCCTTGCCAAAACCAAGAGAGGTACCACCACAAAAAAACTACTGTGATAAAAACGTGACTCTTTTGTAAGGATTTATCACAACAACCCGACAATAATAGTACCTACCCACCCACATCACTGGAGCCTGTTATGCAACGCCGCCATTTTTTACTCTCACTCGTGGCCCTGGCCGCTACCCCGCTATTAACCCGCCAGGCGGTGGCCATGAGTAGCCGTCAAGTGGGCAGCCCCATCCAGAAGATCACCAAAAGCGATGCCGAATGGCGTCAGCAACTGACCCCCGCGCAATACGATGTCCTCCGTAAAGAGGGGACCGAACCCCCTCGTAGCAGTGCACTCAACCACGAAAAACGGGCCGGTACCTTTGCCTGCGCCGCCTGTGAACTACCGCTGTTCCGCTCCGCTATGAAATATGAGAGTGGCACCGGCTGGCCGAGCTTTTTTGATGCACTGCCCAACAGTGTTGAGACCCGCGAGGATTTCAGACTCTTTTTTACCCGCACCGAGTACCACTGCGCCCGCTGCGGCGGCCATCAGGGCCATCTATTTGATGACGGCCCCAAACCCACCGGCAAACGGTATTGCAACAATGGCCTGGCACTCACCTTTATCCCTGATTAAGTTCAGCGCCCACAAACAGCCCCTGCTTCGCCGCCTCGCTGATGGCCACCACCGCGGGGTGGCGTAGTACTTAACCACCACCTCATCAACCTGACCAACCACCTCCGTACCGTACTGGCGCTAAATCTCGGCGCTGATCACCGCTGGGATGGAAAAGAGACCGGCCCCCGCCTGACCAAACGCCTTCATCAACGCCGTATCATCAAACTCCCCCACCGTGCGTGGATGTACGCCGCGCTCACTGAACCAGCACCCCATGAAATACAACCCCACACTGTCCCAGCACATGGCTATACCCCTTCACCCCCAGCTCAGTAGGCAGTGGGCGATCGGCAACCACCAGATCCAGCTTATGGATGGCCAGCTCCGCAAACAGCCGCTCCAGCTTATCTTCATGGCAGACAAGGCGTACCGACTCCGACAACATCAGTGCCGGTGCCAATAATCTGTAGGCGATGGATTTGGGGACCACATCCGCCATTCCGACCCGGAACAGCAGATCGCTACTGCCCGCCGAATGGTGCATCAGCCCTTCCAGCTCGCTGCCTATCTGAAAGATTTCATCGGCGTGAGAGAGGGCCAGCTTGCCCGCCTCCGTCAGCTCAAGCCGCCGCCCGGTACGACGGAACAGATCACGCCCCAGCGCCCGTTCAATCTCACCGATCTGCGCACTGATGGTCTGGCGGGACAGTCGGGGATCGCTGTTGGCATCATCGGCTACACAGTGTTT
The DNA here is from genome assembly GCA_031416075.1 of Tenderia sp. (SeqCode). Classification (GTDB taxonomy): domain Bacteria; phylum Pseudomonadota; class Gammaproteobacteria; order Tenderiales; family Tenderiaceae; genus JAKFXL01. The sequence goes on from JANOSY010000042.1 coordinate 13,019, forward strand.
GCCATCCAGCAGAGCCGTAAAGAGAACGCGGCGATACACGCCGAATATGAACAGGAGTTCGGTGACGAGAAGAGTCCATGGCTGGCGCGGCTGCCGGTCCAGATCGCGCTTATCATCGGCGGTCTGGCGCGGCTGGTACTAGGCGCTAGCTGGCTGGTCGACAGCGCGGTGACCATTGCACGGGCGCTGGGGGTGAGTGAGGTGATCATCGGTCTGACCATCGTTGCTGCTGGCACGTCGTTACCGGAACTGGCCACCTCAGTGGTGGCGGCGCTGCGTGGCGAGCGTGACATTGCCGTGGGCAACGTCATCGACAGCTGTCTGTTCAACCTGCTTGGCATTGCCGGTATCGCCGTTCTGGTCACGCCGGGTGGACTTGAGGTCGCGGCGTCCATGGTCCGCTTCGACATCCCGGTGATGGTTGCAGTGGCGCTTGCCTGCCTGCCGATTTTCGCCGCCGACCGCTCGATCAGACGCTGGCAGGGGGCGCTGTTCCTGGGCTACTACCTCGCCTACGTGCTCTATCTGGGTCTGGCAACAACAGAGCACGTGGCACCGCCAGCATTCAGCCCCGCCATACTCGGGTTTGTGTTGCCGATTACGGTCGTGACGCTGATTGTGCTGCTGGTGCATCAGCGCACTTCGGTGGTCAGGGCCGAACAATGAGCTACAATGCCCACCAGACCGGATCACAAATAGATCTCCGTACATACAAATGACCCAAGAGCCTACTATGTCACAACCCAAAAACTACCCGCTGGTCGAACTGCTGATCACCATTGTCATCCCCTCCGTGATCCTGATGAAGTTCAGCGGTCCGGAGTCGTTGGGCAGCGTCAATGCCCTGCTGCTGGCGCTCGCCTTTCCACTCGGCTGGGGGCTACGGGGTCTACTTATGTACCGCAAGGTCAATCTGTTTGCGGTGCTTGGTCTGATCAGCACCCTATTCACCGGCGGCATCGGCCTGTTACAGCTGGACAACCAGTGGCTGGCCATCAAGGAGGCCGCCATTCCGGCACTCATCGGCCTTGCTGTCGCCATCTCCGCCTACACCCCCTACCCTCTGATCCGGGTGCTCCTGTTTAGCCCGACGCTGATGGATGTGGAACGGATCCAGACCTGTCTGGAGCAACGCGGCAACCGCGCCGCCTTCGAAGCACGACTCAAGATCGCCACCTGGATGTTAAGTGGTTCGTTTCTCTTCTCCGCCATCATGAACTACATGCTCGCCATCTGGATGGTCACCAGCCCCACCGGCACCGCCGCCTTTAACGAGGAGCTGGGGCGCATGACATTACTGAGTTATCCGGTGATCGCCCTGCCTGCCACACTCATCATGGCGGCAGTGCTCTACTACCTGTCACGCGCCACTCAGCAGCTCGCCGGGCTGAAACTTACCGAAGCGTTCAAATCGTCGTAGCCCCAAAAACCCATTAAGGAAATCAACATGGCCGGTCCAAAAAAAGCCCGTAAACGAGATGTAGAGAAGCACTACTCACGAAAGGCGTTTATCAACAAATTACGGCGGCTGGCTGACGCCCTGGAGCGCGATGAACGTTTCACCATTCAAATCGCAGGCGAGCGCATCGTTGTGCCAGAGGCCGCCACCTTTGGTATCGAACACGAACGTGGCAGTGGGGCCGAGGAGATCGAATTCCAGATAAAATGGAAGGCGTAACGTTGCCACCCACGCCGGGAGAGACCACAGGAAGATCAATCGGTAATAGGCACAACACTGGCTCCAGCTAAGAGACTACCGTTTTAGGAGCGCCGCGCCGCACGCCAAATCTCTTGGTGCACCGCTAATAACTTGCCCAAGAGCCTGATTAATTGTTAAATTAGCGGGATATTTCCCGCAGCATTCCAACGCATAACTTCTTAAGGTAAATCTTCACATGGTCTTCAAGCGCTTCCGCGGCATGTTCTCCAACGATCTATCCATCGATTTGGGAACAGCCAATACACTGATCTACGTTCGTGGTCAGGGTATTGTCCTCAATGAACCCTCCGTCGTTGCGGTTCGTCAGGATCGTGGACCCGGCGGTCCCAAGAGCATCGCCGCAGTTGGTATGGAGGCCAAACGGATGATCGGCCGCACCCCCGGCAGCATTGTGGCCATCCGCCCGTTGAAAGATGGCGTGATCGCCGACTTCACCGTGACCGAAAAGATGTTGCAGCACTTCATCCGCAAGGTGCATGAAAACCGCTTCTTCCGCCCCAGCCCTCGGGTTTTGATCTGTGTCCCCTGCGGCTCCACCCAGGTTGAACGTCGCGCCATTAAAGAATCCGCCGCTGGTGCGGGTGCCCGTGATGTCTATTTGATTGAAGAACCCATGGCTGCCGCCATTGGTGCCGGCATGCCGGTCGGTGAGGCCCGTGGCTCGATGGTGCTGGATATTGGCGGTGGTACCACTGAAATTGCTGTGTTGTCACTCAACGGCATCGTCTACTCCGCCTCGGTGCGTGTCGGTGGCGATCGCATGGATGAAGCGATCATCAACTACGTGCGTCGCAACTACGGCACGTTGATTGGCGAAACCACCGCTGAACGGATCAAACACGAGATTGGCTCCGCCTTCCCTGGCAAAGAGGTGCATGAAATTGAGGTGAAAGGGCGCAACCTGTCCGAAGGGGTGCCACGCAGCTTTACCCTCAACAGCAACGAAATTTTAGAGGCACTGCAGGAACCACTCAGCGGTATCGTCAGCGCTGTCAGGATCGCCCTGGAGCAGACCCCTCCCGATCTCGGCTCTGATATCGCCGAACGGGGCATGGTATTGACCGGTGGCGGTGCGCTGTTGCGTGGTCTGGACCGGCTGCTGATGGAGGAGACCGGTCTGCCGGTGATTGTTGCTGAAGATCCACTCACCTGCGTTGCCCGTGGCGGTGGTCGCGCCCTGGAGATGATCGACGAGGGTGGGGCTGAGGTCTTTTCTCTGGAATAGATAACACCACCAGACCGGTGACCATCGCCTAAAGGGAGCCCAAACGCCACGGCGGCAGCCATCTGCCACCGTGGCCACAACAGTAGGATGTACCATTAAACCGTTATTTGTAGACGGCAACTCTGCCAACGTACGCCTTCTGGCATGTGCGCTCATTGCTGTTGCCCTGATGGTGGTGGACCACCGTTTCAATCTACTCAAAGAGGTCCGCATCGCCCTCTCCGTGGTGGTCTACCCGATCCAGTACGCCGTCAACTTTCCGCTGACAGCGGGCGGCTGGATGAGTGAGAGCTTTACCACCCGCAAGACCTTGCAGGAGGAGCTTGATCAACTCAAAACCAGCCAATTGGTCAACAATGCCCGGCTGCAAAAGCTCGCAGCGCTGGAGTCCGAAAATCAGCGTCTGCGGCTGCTGCTCGACTCATCATTCAAGATTGGTGAACGGGTCCTGATCGCTGAACTGCTAGCGGTGGACCTGGCCCCCTTTACCCATCAGGTGATGATTAACAAAGGGAGTCATCAAGGAGCCTATGAAGGACAGCCCCTGCTCGATGCCCATGGCATTATGGGGCAGGTGACACGCATCGGACCACTCACCAGTACCGTCATGCTGATCACCGACCCCAACCACGCCATCCCGGTGGCCATCAACCGTAACGGCCTGCGGACGATTGCACTGGGCAACGGCAACCCTAACGAAATGGAGGTCATTCATCTGCCCAACGATGCTGATCTTGAGGTGGGTGACCTGCTAATTAGCACCGGTCTGGGTGGCCGCTTCCCTGAGGGGTACCCGGTCGCCACCATCACCCATATCCAGCAGAACCCTGGCCAGCCCTTTGCCCTGGTGACCGCCGCCCCCACCGCCAAACTGCGCCAGAGCCGTGAGGTGCTGCTGGTCTGGCCAACCCCAATTGATGAGTCCGAAGCCCCTGCCCGACCTGCGGATGCAGCAGAACAGCCCTCTGCTGCTACCCCCGCCACCACACAGGAGAGACCACAATGAGCCAGGCCATTCGTCCCCGTGGTGGGATCATCATCATTCTCACCTTTGTGGCCGCGCTACTGTTAACCATTCTGCCCATGCCCGAGTGGCTGGTACTGTTCCGTCCGGAGTGGGTCGCCCTGGTACTGATCTACTGGTGCATGGCGCTGCCACAACGGGTCGGCATCATCAGCGGGCTGGGACTGGGGCTACTGCTCGACACACTCCGAGGTGCCGTGCTCGGCCAACACGCCCTGGCACTGGTGGTGGTCGCCTACCTGACCCACCGGGTACACCAGCAGGTGCGAGTCTACCCCCGCTGGCAGCAGGCGCTGAGTGTAATGGCACTGTTGCTGCTTTATCAGTTATTACTGCTTTGGGTCAGCGGCATCACAGGGATCAATAATCAGCGTTGGCTCTACTGGCTACCCACCCTCAGCAGCACCCTGCTATGGCCATGGCTCTATCTGATTCTGCGCGACATCAGACACCATTTTGGGGTCCGGGGATGAACACCAGTACTGTCTGCAAACCACCACTTTTGTCACTCTCAGGTTAGCTGCTACCCATGCCTCAGCTTGACCTAAAAGATCACATCCGCGAAACCCATCTCTTCACCAACCGCACTATTGTGGCGCTAGTTGGCATTATATTGGTCATCCTGATTATCATCACCCGCATGGTCTACCTGCAGGTGATTGGCCACGAACACTACAGCGCGCTCTCACAAAACAACCGTGTGGGTATTGTGCCTCTGCCCCCGATACGGGGTCAGATACATGACCGCAACGGGATCCTGCTGGCACAAAACCAACCCTCTTTTTCACTGGAGATTGTTGCCGAACAGGTAAAAAACATGGATCTGCTGATCACACAGCTGGCAGAGCTGGTTGAGGTCAGTGAGCGTGACATTGACCGGTTTAAAGAGCAGCTCCATCAGCAGCGCCGCTTTCAGCCCGCCACCCTGCGTTTCCGCCTGAATGAAACCGAGGTGGCCCGGCTGGCCGTCAATCGCCACCGCTTCCCCGGCGTTGAGGTCCAGGCACGCCTGGTACGCTACTATCCACAAGCCGCATTGGCGGCCCACGCCATCGGCTATGTTGGACGGATCAGCGAAAAAGACATGAAGGCTATTGATATCGCCAATTATGCTGCCACTACCCACATCGGCAAGCAGGGGATAGAGAAATCCTACGAAAAGGTACTGCACGGCACTGTGGGTTATCAGCGAGTAGAGACCAACGCCTTTGGCCGGATGGTCAGGGTACTGGACCGCATCGAACCCATCCCTGGCAAAAACATTGTGCTGACACTGGATGTGGAACTGCAACGCGTCGCCCGCGAGGCAATGGGCGAAGAGGCTGGGGCGGTGGTGGCCATCAACCCCAAAAACGGTGAGGTACTGACCCTGGTCAGCACCGGTGACTTTGACCCCAACCTGTTCATCAACGGCATTGACCGCAAGAGCTACAAGGAGCTGCAGGAGTCACCCTCCAGACCTCTGTTTAACCGCGCCCTGCAGGGACAATACCCGCCCGGCTCTACCTTCAAACCGTTTGTTGCCCTGGCGGGACAGGAGCTGGGGGCCGTTGATGCCAACCACACCATCTTCTGTCGCGGCTGGTACTCGCTCAAAGGCAGCTCACACCGTTACCGCGACTGGAAAAAGGATGGCCACGGCCCGACAGATCTGAAAAAGGCGGTGACCGAGTCGTGTGATGTCTACTTCTACGAGCTGGCCCAGGCACTGGGTGTCGACCGACTGCACGACTACCTGATCCAGTTTGGCTTTGGTAAAAGCACCGGCATCGACATCGCTGGTGAGGCCTCGGGTATTCTTCCCTCCACCCGCTGGAAACGTAAAACCTACAATCAACCCTGGTATCTGGGCGAAACCTTGATCACCGGCATCGGCCAGGGGTTTACCCTGACCACACCACTGCAGCTGGCGGTCACCACCGCTACCTTGGCAAACGGCGGCCAGTACCATCAGCCCCACCTGCTGAAACAGATCGCCGATACCCAGACCAATCTGTTGCCTTTTGTACCGGAACACCCCAGCACAACCATTAAAAAGGTGAATGAGCGCCACTGGAAGGCGGTAATCGACGGCATGATCAATGTGGTACACGGTGACCGTGGTACCGCCCGCCGCATCGCCCACGGCCAGCCCTACCAGATTGGCGGCAAGACCGGTACCGCACAGGTCGCCAGCATTAAACAGGGGGCCAAGTACAATGAAGAGATGACCCCCAAACATCTGCGCGACCACGCCCTGTTTGTCGCCTTTGCCCCGGCAGACAATCCCACCATCGCTATCGCGGTGATTGTTGAAAACGGTGGCCATGGCGGTTCGGTGGCGGCCCCCGTCGCCGGGGCGGTGATCGACCACTATCTTTTAGGAGCCGCGCCCGCGCCATGACCCGCTACCGTCAGAAACACTATCTGCCTTGGGTCGACCGCCGTAAGCAGGGCGCGCTCTTTACACGGGGCATGCACTTGGATTGGCCACTGCTGGCGGGCCTGTTGCTGTTGGCCGCCATTGGTCTGGTGGTGCTCTATAGCGCCAGCGGCCAGGATCTGGAACATATCTGGCGACAGATAATCCGCCTTGGACTCGCCTTTGGTGTCATGGTGGGGGTAGCCCACATTCCACCACACCAGCTTGAGCGCTGGACCCCTTGGCTGTTTGGTGCCGGCATAATAATGTTGCTGGCGGTGGAGATAGTTGGTGATATCAGCAAAGGGGCGCAACGCTGGCTCGATCTGGGATTTATCCGCTTTCAACCCTCGGAAATCATGAAGGTCGCGGTGCCCATGATGGTCGCCTGGTACCTGGCCGAAGCCCGCCTGCCACCATCACTCAAGGCCATCGGCGTCGCCGCCGCGCTCGTTTTTGTGCCCGTTGGCCTGATCGCCCTGCAGCCCGATCTCGGTACCGCCCTGCTTGTCTGCGCTGCTGGGGTATTTGTCGTCCTGCTCTCGGGCATCTCCTGGCGCTTTATTGGTGCCACCGCCCTGCTCGGCGCCTGCGCCGCACCCCTCATGTGGTTTTTTGGCATGCATGACTACCAGCGCCAGCGGGTACTCACCTTCATCGACCCCGAGACCGACCCCCTCGGCACCGGCTACCACATCATTCAGTCCATGATCGCCATCGGCTCCGGCGGCCTCTACGGCAAGGGGTGGCTTAACGGTACCCAGTCACAACTGGACTTTATTCCGGAGCGCTCCACCGACTTTATCTTTGCCGTCTTTGCCGAAGAGTTTGGCCTTTTTGGCATAGTACTGCTGCTGGCGGTCTACCTCTTTATTGTCCTGCGTGGACTCTACATCGCCAACCAGGCTCAAAACAGCTTCACCCGGCTGCTGGCGGGCAGTCTGACAATCACCTTTTTTGTCTATCTGGCCGTCAACATCGGCATGGTCTCAGGGCTGCTGCCGGTTGTGGGTGTCCCCCTGCCACTCATCAGCTACGGCGGCACCTCCATGATCACACTCATGACCGGTTTTGGCATCCTGATGTCGATACAGACACACCGCAAACTGGTCACTACCTAATGCACCAAGGTCACACATCCATGAATAGATCAATATTAACAATCCGTTGTGCCATCACACTACTGGCCACCCTGCTACTGCTAGCCGGGTGCAGCGGTCCCCCCATCAAACCCACCATAAAACCCGGTGTCGTGGCACCCGCCACCCCCGCTGAGCCTGCCGCCGCCCCCACCATAACGGGTGAGCCTAGCGATGGTGCACCCAGCACACAGGTGGACATCAATACCATCCCTAACGCTGTGCCGCGCCCTGAACCCTATAGCAAATATGGCAATCCCAGCACCTATGAAGTCTATGGCCAGCGTTACACCCCCCTCAAAAGCAGCAAAGGGCACGTCGAACGTGGCACCGCCTCCTGGTATGGCACCAAGTTCCACGGTCGTCGCACCTCCAGCGGCGAACCCTACAACCTCTACGACATGACTGCCGCCCACAAAACGCTGCCATTGCCCACCTATGCTCAGGTGACCAATCTCGACAATGGCCGCTCAATCGTCGTCAAGATCAATGACCGCGGCCCGTTTCATAAAGGCCGCATCATCGACCTCTCCTATGCCGCCGCCATGAAACTCGACATCATGAAAACCGGTACGGGCCGGGTTGAAGTGCGGACCATCGACCCCTACGCCCCATCGACACATCTCGCCAGCCCCAGCAAAACTGAGCCCACCACACTGGCCAGCACCCCCGGACGGTTCCTTCAGGCCGGTGCCTTTGGCGTCTATGACAATGCGGAAAATCTACGCAACCGCCTCAGCAGCCTGACGGCCAACCCGGTGGTGATCAACAAAAATGACCAGACCCCACCCATCTACCGGGTCCTGATCGGCCCGCTCAACAGTGACCAGGAGGCCCGGCAGCTAGCGGATCAACTGACCGGGATCGGCGTCACCGAGACCAAACTAGTGGCGAATTAATCATCGCCATTACAGCAATCACCTACATTTCCCGGAACAATCCCGCTAAAATGGCGTCTCACCCTGGCTAATAACCCCACAACCAGAATGTAAACCACCCTTTTAACCTTCCCCGGAATCCCCAGCAGAGACATGATTACAACAAAACCTGATTTACGCCGCACCCTGACAACCCTCTGTCTTGCCGCCACAGCACTGATCGCTGCACTCAGCAATAGCGCTACACAGGCCAGCAGTGTCACACCACCACCGTCAGTTGAAGCCCGTAGTTATATCCTCATGGACTACAACAGCGGCAAAATAGTGGCCGCTGATAAGGCCGACGCCCGCATGGAACCCGCCAGCCTAACCAAAACCTTGGCGGTCTACGTCATCCTGCAGGAGTTAAAGGCCGGCAAACTACAGCTGAATGACGCCGTCCGCATTAGCGAAAAGGCGTGGCGCATGGAAGGATCCCGCACCTTTATTGAGGTAGGCAACACAGTGCCGCTCGAAATACTCCTCAAAGGATTAATTGTGCAATCGGGTAACGACGCCACTGTCGCCCTGGCCGAACACGCCGCCGGCAGTGAAGAGGTATTTGTCAGCGTCATGAACCAGACCGCCAAAACCCTGGGCATGAACGGCACCCACTTTGTGAACAGTACTGGTCTGCCCGACCCCAACCACTACACCACCGCCCACGACATGGCGCTGCTGACCCAGGCGCTGATCCGCGACTACCCAGAGCACTACTCCTGGTACTCCATTAAAGAGTTCAGTTACAACGGCATCACCCAGCACAACCGTAACAAACTGTTATGGATGGATAAAAGTGTGGATGGCCTGAAAACCGGCCACACCGAGAGTGCCGGCTACTGCCTGATCTCCTCTGCCAAACAGGAGAACATGCGCCTGATCGCCGTGGTGATGGGTACCAGCAGTGAAAACGCCCGTGCCGCTGAGAGCCTGAAGCTGCTGAGATACGGCTTTCGTTTTTTTGAAACACACCGCCTCTACGCCCCGCAAAAACCACTGAGTAGCGCCCGTGTCTGGAAGGGTGAGACCGAACAGCTACCACTGGGACTGGCCCAGGAGCTCTACCTCACCATCCCCCGTGGCCAGTACAGCAGCCTCAAGGCCTCCATGCGCGTCAGCAGCAAAATCATGGCACCGGTCGCCAAAGGGGCCAGACATGGCACCCTCGAAGTGAGCCTCAACGGTGAAAAGATTGCCGAACGCCCCCTGGTAGCGTTACAGGCAGTCCCTGAAGGGGGGCTCTTTTCACGCCTGATTGACGACGTCAAACTGCTGCTCGAATAAGATGAGTTCCAGCACCGTCTATCTCAATGGCCGCTTCCTCCCTCAGGAACAGGCCTTTGTTTCGGTGCTGGATCGTGGTTTTGTCTTTGGTGATGGTGTCTATGAGGTGGTCCCCGTCTACGGTGGGCGACTCTTCCGCTTCGATGAGCACATGCAGCGGCTCAACAACAGCCTTGCCGCCATCCGCCTCGACAACCCGCTGGAAAAAACAGCGTGGCACACCCTGCTCAGCACCCTGGTCAGCAAAAACGGCGGCGGCGAACAGTCGCTCTACCTGCAGCTGACACGAGGTGTCGCGCCACGGGACCACCCCTTTCCAACCAATACAGCGCCGACACTCTTTGCCAGCAGCAGCCCGCTGATTCCGGTGGATTCCGCACTGCTGGCCAGAGAGGCCAGTGCCATTACCCTGGAAGATACCCGCTGGAAACATTGCAACATCAAAACCATCTCCCTGCTGCCCAACATATTGCTGCGACAACAGGCGCTGGATGCCAACGCCCAGGAGGCGATCCTGATCCACGACGGTCTGGTCACCGAGGGGAGCGCCAGCAACCTCTTCATCGTCAGCCATGGCATTATCAAAACACCGCCTAACGGCCCCTATCTACTGCCCGGCATCACCCGTGACCTGCTGCTGGAGCTGGCCGCTGCCAACCACATCGCCTGCCAGGAGTGCAACATCAATCGCCATGAGCTGTTACACGCCGACGAAGTCTGGATCGCCAGCTCAACCCGCGAGCTGCTGGCCATCACCCACATCGATGGCCAACCCATCGGCAGTGGCCACGCAGGCCCCGTCTGGCAGACAATGAACCAACTTTACCAGCGCTACAAACAGGCACTCATCGCCGGAGAGGTAGAACAGCCATGACCCAGGAACGACTCGACACATTGATGGAGTTCCCCTGCTCCTTTGCCATCAAGGCCATGGGGCTGGCAGCCGATGATTTTGATGGGCTGGTCGTCACCATCGTCCGCCAATATGTCCCCAACCTGAGCGAAGCTGCCGTACGTTCCAAACCCAGCGCAGCGGGTAAATACCTCTCCGTCACCATCGCCTTTGAGGCCGACAGCCGCGCCCAGCTCGATGACATCTACCGTGCACTCAGTGCCGAAAAACGTATCCTGATGGCACTCTGACCATGCTCGACTCAACCCTGTTGATCCGCCAGCTGGGGCGGCGCGACTATGAACCGGTATGGCGTGAAATGCAGCATTTTACCGACCTGCGCGATGAACAGAGCAGCGACGAGCTCTGGCTGGTGGAGCATCCCCCCGTCTTCACCCTTGGACTCAACGGCAAACCGGAGCACATCCTCGCCGCCGGTGAGATCCCGGTAATCACCATTGATCGTGGTGGCCAGGTGACCTACCACGGCCCCGGCCAACAGGTTGTCTATCTATTAATAGATCTGCGACGCAACAAACTGGGCATTCGTGCGCTGGTGGAAAAGATCGAACAGGCCCTCATCCGTCTGCTCGCCGACTACCAGATCAGCGCCCACGGCCGCCGCGACGCCCCCGGCGTCTATGTAGGCGAGCGCAAAATCGCCGCCCTCGGCCTTCGGGTCCGCCGCCACTGCACCTACCATGGCCTGGCACTCAACGTCGATATGGCACTTGAACCGTTCACCCGTATCAACCCCTGCGGCTACCCCGGCATGGTCGTCACCCAGCTTGCCGATCTGGTTGATCAGACTCACCGTCCAACCCTCGCTCACATTGCGCCCAGCCTGTGCCGCTATCTGGCAGAAGCGCTAGGCTATAAAGGAACCACACAGCCATGACTGATAAAACCTTGGAACAGCAACGGATTGAGGGCTTTGCGCCACTCAAGGGGCAATCCAAAACCGCCCGCATCCCGATCAAGGTTGTGCCCAAGGCCGTGCCGCTCAAAAAGCCAAGCTGGATACGGGCCAAGGCCCCCACGGGTGGCGCGGTCAACCGCCTCAAGCGGGTACTGCGTGAACAGAAACTGCACACCGTCTGTGAAGAGGCGCAATGCCCCAATCTGGGTGAATGTTTCAGCCACGGCACCGCCACCTTCATGATCATGGGTGGCATCTGTACCCGTCGCTGCCCCTTTTGCGACGTTGCCCACGGCAAACCCCTGGCGCTCGATACCGAAGAGCCGCAACACCTCGCCGAGACCATCCGCGCCATGCAGCTCAAATACGTAGTCATCACCTCCGTCGATCGTGACGACCTGCGTGACGGCGGTGCCAGCCACTTTGCCAGCTGCATCACCGCCGTGAGAGAGCACTCCCCCAGCACCAAAATTGAAGTACTGGTCCCCGACTTTCGGGGCCGCATGGATATCGCCCTTGACACCCTACAGGCCACACCCCCCGACGTTTTCAACCACAATATGGAGACCATCCCCCGGCTCTACAAACAGGCGCGGCCCGGCGCTGACTACCAGTGGTCACTCACATTGCTAAAACGTTTTAAGGCGGCACATCCGGCGGTCCCGACAAAATCGGGGCTGATGTTGGGGCTGGGCGAAACGGACGAGGAGATTTTAGAGGTGATGCGCGACTTGCGCGCCCACGATGTCAACATGTTAACCCTGGGGCAGTACCTGCAACCGAGCCTGCACCACTTACCGGTAGAACGTTATGTGACACCCGCCATGTTTGACGAATTGGCCATCCAGGCCAGGGCCATGGGATTTGATAATGTCGCCAGTGGTCCGATGGTACGCTCCTCTTACCATGCTGACCTGCAGGCGGCAGGTGAAGCGGTTTCGTAAAATCAACACCTCCAGAAACAGTAAACCCCGCCACTGCAGCAGTGGCGGGGTTTACACATCACGTGTTGACATCCGTTAACTCACTCTCATAAATGTTTTTTATGGAAACCGCCGTGCATCGCTATGCTCTCATCCTGCATGGTAGCGGCGACGGCAATCGCCACCGGTATTAAACACGCCGCCAGAATCACCCAAAAGCTTGTAATTTCCATGATGTGTCTCCTTTACGTTAACCAGATACGGGTACCCCGCATCTTTGAAGTTAGACAGTAAAAAAGGAGATTGTTGTGATGGAGTTCGCAGAAACAGTCCACCCCTCTACCAAAAGCATAGCCAATTACAGCGATGCAATAAGGGGGGAGGATAACTTAACGTACACGCCTCCAGGTACGACGTTTCATCAGGTACAGCAGTATTGTCAAAACAATAAGATAAACAATCACATAAACACCCATTTCACGACGTTCGTCGGCACTGGGGTCTGCTGCCCACATTAAAAATGACACGGCATCCCGAATCTGCGCCTCAACTTGGGCACGTTCAACGCTACCCTCGGTAGTCAGGCTATAACCGAGCATGTCCGGCATTTTAACTCCAGGGAAAAGGTAGTTATTGGTACGCCCAGTCTCATCAATATAGAAGCTGGTCAGCAGGGTATAGATATATTGCGGCCCACGTTTTCGGGCCACCACCATCAACGACAGGTCGGGTGGCTCTTTACCAAACGACTCCTTACGCACCGCTAGCGGCGTCAGACTCAGCAGGGGGTCTGCAAACTGTTGATCCGTCAACAGTGACTGAATCTTTTCAGGGGTCATGCCAATATCCGCCAGATCACCAAACTTCACATATTTGAGGCTATGGCACATCAGGCAGACACCCACCACCGTCTCTGCGCCGCGCTGGCGGGCCGTGATGGTTGTATCAAAATCGACCTTTTTCAACGCAATCCCATCATTATCAGCCACGGCGGAATGGCTATTCAATATCACCATCACCACTGCCAACCAGACCCACAGACGCACCATCACTTATGCCCCCGCAGATGGCTACGTTTACGCTTCGCAGGCATATTGTCACCTTCGCGGCGCTGATTGTGCTGACTACGCAGCAGCTCCTCCTGCTCCTCGCGGATCAGGCGTTCAGCCGCACTTGGCAACCCCGCCCGACGGGAGCGGCGATCCTCACCGCTGGAGACAATGGGCAGCAACAGGAACAACCCAAAGTAAACAAAGGTTGCTGCCTGACCAACCACCATAGAGACCCCTTCAGGGGGCTGGGCACCGACATACCCCAAGACCAGTACATCGATAAAAAAGAGGTAGACCAGTATGCGATAACCAGGGCGATACAGGGCACCGCCCGGCACGCTGGAACGATCCAGCCACGGCAGGGCGGCAAAGACCAGCAGCGACATGATCATGGCAATCACCCCACCCAAGGCGTCCGGGATAGAGCGCAAGATGGTGTAAAAGGGTAGAAAATACCATTCAGGCACAATGTGTTGGGGGGTATGGAGTGGGTCCGCCGGGATATTGTTGGCGGACGCAATAAAAAACTCCGGGCCAAAAAAGACAACGCCACAAAATACAATCAGAAAGACCCCCAGACCAAACAGATCTTTGATCGTAAAGTAGGGGTGAAACGGTATATTGTCCCCCGCCGTCAGGGTAATGCCCGAGGGATTACTGCCCTTCACCCAGTGCAGTGCCACCACATGGATGACCACACCCGCAATAATGATAAATGGCAACAGGTAGTGCAGGGCAAAAAAGCGCGTCAGGGTGGCATCCCCCACCACATACCCACCACGCAGCCAGCGCACGATATCCTCACCATAAAACGGCGTGGTACCAAACAGTGAGGTGATCACCTGTGCCCCCCAATAAGAGGTCTGCCCCCACGGCAACAGGTACCCCATAAAGGCGGTTGTCATCACCAACAACAACAGAATAAGACCCGTCCACCACATCAACTCTCGCGGCCGACGGTAAGAGCCGTAATAAAGTGTGCGCGCAATATGGATAAAGATCACCGCAAAAAAAGCCGACGCCCCCGTAGAGTGTAGGTAACGGATCAGCCAGCCATAATTAACATTGCGCATGATGTGCTGAACGGAGTCGAACGCCAGCAGTGCGTCAGGTTTATAGTGCATGGCCAGAAAGATACCGCTCACCAGCTGCACGCCCAGTATGAATATGGCGAGAAAGCCAAAACTCCACCAATAGGTAAGATTTTTAGGGACCGGGTATTCCGTCAACTCATGTTTGACGATCACCGTCAGCGGGAAACGTTCATCAATCCAGCCCAGTGTCTTTTTAAACATAGCGCCCTCAGGCCTCGCCGATGATTAGGGTGTTATCACCAGCAAACTCATAGTGGGGCACAATCAGGTTTTTGGGCGCAGGACCCCGCACAACCCGGCCACTGTTGTCATACATGCTGCCATGGCAGGGGCAGCTCCACCCCTCATGGGTACGGTTGGGCACGCACCCCAGGTGTGTACAGATGCCCACCACCACCAGCCACTGCGGCTGCTGCACCCGCGCTGCATCGGTCTGCCGGTCGAGCTGACTCTCTTTAGCAGCCATCTCGGCAATCTGCTCATCGGTACGGTGCACCACAAACACCGGTTTGCCCTGCCACTCCACCGTATGGGTTTTGCCCTTGGGAATGGAGCCAAGATCAACCTTGGCCGTGGCCTCAAACTTCACCTCTTTACTGGGATTCATGCTGCTGATAAAGGGCCAGCAGGCCCCTGCCACCCCCACAGCCCCCACAACACCGGTCACCAAACCCAGAAAATCACGGCGATTGGGATCTGGCTGTTTTTCACTGGCCATCACATCACCTCAATATATTTTTATTTTATTTTTAAGGAGTTACTCACACTAACAAGCAGTATATAGCGTTATTTTGTTACCGCGACAATGCTACGACATATACAGATGTCGATCCAGAAAAAAACCACCCACGCTAAATACTCATCCAGTTTTTTATAAATCCGCACCCTGCCGCAGTCCACCCTTTTTTTATGAGACCCACGTCACAGATTGAGCACCGCCCTCTCAATCCCACCCTCCCGCCATTCGATAGCCCCTAAGCAAGTAGGGACACCTATCCCACAATTCACAACAATCGGAACAACAGCGCCAATTGAACATTCTCAGCAAAAACAGGCTACAGGGCATAACGCTCCTCCTCTGCATAGCGGCCAGCGGCCACGCCGATGCAGCGGACAGTGGCTTCGCTTCGCTGAAACAGATCAACGCCCCTGAACGTCAGGCACCACAGACCGGGCTACGCAGCCTGGGGCCGGAGAGTGGCCGCGACACAATACGGATGCAGCACGGCAGTTTCCGTCTTGATCCCAGCGTCATCCCCCAGCTCAACACCGCACAGGGGTATCTGCTGCTACAGCTCACCGGCCCCCTGACGGATGAGTGGCGTAATCAGCTGGAAACATTGCAGGTCAACCTGCTGGAGTATATTCCGAACAACACCTGGAGCAGCCGCGTTAACCGTAACCAGCTCCAGGCGATTCACGACCTGCCCTTTGTACGCGCCATGGGCAAGCTCTATCCTGGTGACAAACTGCCTGCCACTCTTTTAAACCACGACCTCTCACCCCATGCAAAACAGGGGAGTCAGATCACCCTTGATGTCTCGTTTCAACCGGACCAGACCCTTCAACAGGCGCTGGCAGCACTGCAGACCATCGCTGCCACCCCCCTTGCTAGTGAGTACAGCAGCGGCCAGCAACTGCAGATCACCTTGCCAGCCAGCCGCCTGCTCGACCTTGCCAACCTTGAAGCAGTGCGCTGGATAGAGGAACCCGCCGCCCCGATCATGCAGGACAACGTCAACTCCGCCAACCTCATCCAGGTCACCGCTCTGCAGCAGCATCTGCCCGACCTGCTCGGCACCGGCGTCATGATTAGTGGCTGGGAGGGCGGCACCCCCCAGGACAACCACCCCGACCTCGCCGGCCGTATCACCATCGCCCAGAGCAGCGCCAACTCCGACCACGCCACCCATGTCACCGGCACTCTCATCGGCAGTGGCAAAAACAACCGCCTGGCCCGTGGCATGGCACCGGCGGCCCAATATGTCGGCTACGACTTTTATGGCGACATCCCCGCCGAAATGGCCCAGGCTATCATCAGTTACAAAGCCTATTTGAGCAACCACTCTTGGGGCTACATGGTCGGCTGGACCGAGGATTATTACGGCAGCGGCTGGACCTGGTTTGGCAACCCCGACGAAGAGAACGACAGTAACTTTGGCCGCTACTCCAGCCTGACCCAGCAGTGGGACCACTTTATTAACCGCTACGACGGCATTGCTGTTAAATCCGTCGGCAACAACCGTAACGACCACGGCGTCGCCGCGGGCAAAGCCCACCGCCACCATGGGGACTCCATCACACTCCACTACGACAGCCACAAAAGCGACAGCGGTTACGACTCCCTTGAGGTGGTTGCCAGCGCCAAAAACATCATCACCGTCGGTGCCGTCGATGATAACGGCGGCATGGCCAGCTTCAGCGGCTGGGGTCCCACTGACGATGGCCGCATCAAACCAGACCTGGTCGCCAACGGCACCGGCATCCTCTCCACCTTCTCCAACAGCAACTACGGCGTCATGAGCGGCACCTCCATGTCCACCCCGGCCATCACCGGCACCCTGGCCCTGCTGACAGAGCTATACAGCCGTCACTTTACCAACAACCTGAGCGCCGCCACCGCCAAGGCACTGCTGATCCATACCGCCACCGACCTTGGCAATTCCGGACCCGACTATCAGTTTGGCTGGGGACTCATCAACGCCAACGCCGCCGCCACCCTCATACGTGACGATCAGGGCAGCGGGCTCTACCTGCGTCAAACCTCCCTGAGCAGCGGTGCCGAACTGGTATTCCCCATCAACATCACCAGTGCCAGCCCCGAACTGCGCGTCACCATCACCTGGACCGACCCCGCCGGCTCACCTGCCGCCGCCAGCGCACTGGTCAACGACCTCGACCTTGAACTGATCGCCCCCGACGGCACCCGCCACTACCCCTTCAGCCTCAACGGCCTCGCCGACCCCGCCGCCTCGGCCCGACAAGACCGTGCCAACCACACCGACAACGTTGAACAGGTACTGGTCGCCCAACCCCAACTGGGCCAGTGGCAACTGCGTATCCGTGGTTATCGTGTACAAGGAAACCAACCCTTCACTATCGTCAGCAGCAACAGCCTCAACAACACCGGCAAAGCCGCCACCCTCGCCGCACCCACCCCACCCCCCAGCAACAGCAGTAATAGCAACAGCGGTGGCGGCGGTGGCACACTCGGATTTTTTAGCCTGCTACTGCTGATACTGGCTGGCCGCCGCCGTCACTAACCCCCCATAACAGGGGTGGTTCTACCAGGGCAATCGCGCTACATAGCCCCTGAGCCAAATAAGGCCCGAAAGCGATAGTCATCGTTGAGTAGGGCCACCAATTTACGGCGGCGCAGGCTGCGCTTGCTGTCTTCGGCCTGGCGTAGCAAATTAAGGGCAGTGCGT
>JANOSY010000043.1:0-66834 GCA_031416075.1 Tenderia sp. (SeqCode)
AAGATTATGGAATTCATTGAGGTCCACAATACCGATCCAAAACCCTTTGTGTGGACAAAAACAACTGAAGCGATTTTAGAGAAAATCGGGCGTGCTAAGGCTGCCTTGGTATGAGTATATTATTTGTTACAGCACACTAGACCCAGGCCAATACACGTATTACAAAACAGCGCGAGCCGTGATTGCTCGAGTAGGCGGACGACTATCTCACGGCGCCACCTTGCTTCGAGAGCTACAAACCCCCTCAGCCGTCTTACCCCAAATCGATCTAACGTGGCTGGGGCGGAGGGTCACTTACCGCAATGGGGTGCTTACATTGGCGGAGATCACTATCAACCCATCATCATGACCTTGACCTGACGGTTGCGCTAATACAACCCGCCACCGTCAGTTTTAACCAAGGCTACCTACATAGACGCTCGCATCGGATTAACGAATAGTGCCACTCTGCATGCCCAGTACTTTCACAAAGGTCTCCGCCATCACCACACCAAACCGCTCCACAAACTGCTGGAACGGGTCTGGTTTAACGGTGTAGTCAACAATGCTCTCTTCACCAATCACATCACGTGCAACATAGCTGGCACTGCCTAAACCATCAGCCAACCCCATCTCAATGGCCTGCTCACCGGTCCAGACAAGCCCTGTAAACAGATCGTCGTTCTCTTTCAACCGATCACCGCGCCCTGTTTTTACCGTCTCTATAAACTGCTGATGGATATTGTCGAGCATGCCGTGAATATGGGTCGCATCCTTCTCTTTCAGTGGTGAGAATGGATCTAAGAAACCTTTATTCTCTCCCGCCGTCAACATCCGCCGTTCAATGCCCAGTTTGCCCATGGCATCAACAAAACCAAAACTGCCCATCACCACGCCGATTGAACCGACAATACTGGCTTTATCAACATAGATCTCATCCGCAGCGGCGGCTATATAGTATCCACCAGAGGCACACAGATCAGTCACCACTGCATATAAAGGAATGTTGGGATACTTTCCCCGCAACCGTTTGATCTCATCATTGATATAACCCGCCTGAACCGGACTGCCACCAGGGCTATTGATACGCAAAATAACCCCTGCGGTATGTTTATTCTCAAAGGCAAGGCGCAAGCTGCTTACTATATTATCTGCACTTGCCTCACTATCCGCCGCTATTACCCCTTGCACTTCAATCAAGGCGGTATGTTTTTTACCCACGCCCATGCTGGCACCGTCCTGCCCCACAAACATAAACCCCACAATCGCCAGCAGATAGATGACCATGATTGACTTGAAGAAGATACCCCAGCGCCGCGCACGTCGCTGCTCCGTCAACGCCCCCAGTGCCAGTTTGCTGATCAGCTCCTTTTCCCAGTTAGGGTCTTGCTGCTCTTTTACCTGAGGTGCCTGGGTCCAGGCATCTTTCACCTGACCACTATTATCATGATCTGTCATATTATTTCCGTTGGTTGTAAACGCTGCTGGATTATAACTTCAAATTACGTTCAAACCATTCCCCTAACGCAGGAATGCTATCTAGGCTGGCCAAAGGCTGGTATTGATGTAGACGGTGTGGCTCATGGGCACCATAGGTCACCGCCAATGCGGCGGTTCCAGCCCGTTGTGCCATCTCCATATCATACTCAGTATCACCAATCATCAGTGTCGTTTCAGGCTTGGCACCAAGCTCCTCAATCAACTCCAGCAACATCTGGGGGTGCGGTTTGGAAGTTGTCTCATCGGCACAACGGGTCGCCTGAAAAAAACGGCCACAATCAGTGTGGCGCAAAACCCTATCCAACCCTTTACGACTCTTGCCTGTCGCCACCGCCAACATAACAGGCTGCTGGTGCAATCCCGCCAACAGCGCTGGGACCCCCTCAAACAGCTGCTCAGGCATCGGGCAGTTTCCCAAAAAATGGTGCCGATACCGGTCGGTATACTGCCAAACATCCTGATCATTAATGGCGGGATAGAGGAAACGAATCGCCTCCTGCATACCCAATCCTATGATGTTACGAAAGGCTGTGTCAGTCAGATCCTCAAAACCGAGATCCTGACCCGCCGCCCGTAACGAGGCAACAATCCGGGCGGCAGAGTCCATCAACGTGCCATCCCAATCAAAAACAACCAATTCAAACGCTCTGGACATGCCTACTCACTCACACCAATTGACCTAAAACAGCCTCAAGATCCTCACCCAGCGGTGCCTGAAACTCCAGACGCCGCCCATCCCACATGAAATAGATGCGCTGGGCATGGAGGAATAGTCGCTTCAGCCCTAACGCTTTCATCTGCTGATTGAACGCCTTATCACCATACTTTTCATCCCCCGCCAGTGGGTGGCCAGAATGGGTCGCATGGACACGGATCTGATGGGTACGCCCCGTCATCAACTCCACCTCCATCAAGGTGGCCGCCTTAAAACGCAGTTGGGGTGTAAAGCGGCTCAACGCCTCCTTACCGGTAGGTGTCACCCGCACCATCCGCTCCCCCGAACTCAGAGTATTTTTCAGCAGCGGGGCATCAACATCCCGCGCGCCCCCTTTCCACTTCCCCTGACAGAGCGCCAGATAGTGCTTTCCCACCTCACCGTTACGGATCAACTCATGCAGTTGGCGCAAGGCAGACCGCTTTTTAGCCAACAACAGGCACCCCGAGGTATCACGGTCAAGCCGGTGAACCAACTCCAGCCCCTGCAGCTCAGGTCTCAGCTTTCGCATCGCCTCAATCACACCGTAACTCACTCCACTGCCACCATGCACAGCAATGCATGAGGGTTTATTGAGCACAATCAACGCATCATCCTCAAACATGATGCTCTCCTCAATCTGTCGCAACACCCCTTGACTAGGTGATACTGTGTCGGCAACGGCAGCAGTTTTAAGCGGTGGAATACGCACAATATCACCCGCCTGAAGCCGATAGAGCGGTTTAATACGCCCTTTATTCACACGCACCTGCCCAGTCCTTAATATTTTGTAAATCATGCTCTTAGGCAGATTACGCAGCTGCGCCATCAAAAAATTGTCGATACGCTGCCCGGCACGTTCAGCATCAATTTCAAGGAAACGTGCTTCCATTTTGTCATTTTCAGAATAATCAGTCATTTGTCACCATTTTAGGGCGCTATAATAGCTTCTATGGCTCTAGAGAACATGCTATATTTGGGAATGGCGTCGAATCGGCCAGCCGTGCTAGCAAGCATGGATTAACGATTCTAACCGCAGATAGCAACAGCTTTTTTCGTTCCGGTTAGATGCGAGCTTTAGTGATCGCAGCTGAACCAAATTAAAAACACGCTGTCATCTGATGGAATAGTGCCGATACTGAAACCGTATCTGCCCTGAAGCAAATTTTACCACTCTATGGTGATTCGATGAAAGACCATAGAGAAGCGGCTGAATAAGCGCACGGCCCTACAGGCCATTTTATTAGTGTTTAATTAACGAACATATGGCGTTCCCGCCCCTGTGTGGCGCGGAAGCTGAACAAGCCCAATCTGTCTGGGGCATGTGGACCGAGAGTTGGTCAGCTCAATTAAATGGATTCAAACACCTTAGCTAGGTGATAACGCCCTGCTAAGAAGTTAAGTTGAACGTTGCGACCAGTCTCATCCTGACTCTGCCCGAGTGTGTGGCGGTGTTTTAGATGCGCATTAAGCGCAATGAAACTCCATAGCTTCAGCCTCCCCGTGCTGCCGGTTAAAAGCGCAGTTACGCCTCGGAGAATAGTAAAAAATGAAAAGAATGCTCATTAACGCAACTCAAAAAGAGGAGTTGCGTGTTGCTCTTGTTGATGGTCAAAGACTCTACGACCTCGACATCGAACTGCCCGGCCGCGAACAGAAAAAGGCCAACATTTACAAGGGTAGAATTACCCGCATCGAACCCAGCTTGGAAGCTGCTTTTGTTGATTATGGTGCTGACCGTCACGGCTTTTTGCCGCTAAAAGAGGTCAACCCCATCATATTTGCTAATCAGCCTAGCGATGAAAACAGCCGCCTAAACATTAAAGAGGTACTGAAAGAGGGGCAAGAGGTCGTTGTTCAGATCGATAAGGAAGAGCGTGGCAACAAAGGAGCCGCCCTCACCACCTTTATCAGTTTGGCAGGCCGCTACATGGTTCTCATGCCCAACAATCCCCGTGCCGGTGGAGTTTCGCGCCGTATCGAAGGTGATGAACGTAACGAACTGCGCGAGGCGATGGCTGCGCTCAGCATACCTGAAGGCATGGGGGTCATCGTCCGCACTGCGGGTGTTGGTAAAAGTGTAGAGGAGCTACAGTGGGACTTAGACTATCTACTGCGTCTCTGGTCTGCTATCGACATCGCCAGCCAAGAGAAAGCCGCCCCGTTTCTGGTCTACCAAGAGAGCAACATCATCATCCGTGCTATCCGCGACTACTTCCGTCAGGATATTGGCGAGATCCTGATCGACTGCAAAGAAGTCTACGATTACGCCCATGATTTCATGACTCAGGTGATGCCTCACAACCTGAAACGGCTCAAACACTACGATGACCATGTACCGCTCTTCTCCCGCTATCAGGTAGAGAGCCAGATCGAAACCGCCTTTCAGCACGAAGTACGTCTGCCATCGGGCGGCGCGATCGTCATTGACCGGACCGAGGCGTTGGTCTCCATCGACATCAACTCTTCCCGCGCCACCCAGGGCGGCGACATTGAAGAGACCGCTCTTAACACCAATCTTGAAGCCGCGGATGAGATTGCCCGCCAGCTACGGCTGCGCGACCTGGGCGGTCTGATTGTGATCGACTTTATTGACATGACACCGGCACGCAACCAGCGTGAAGTGGAAAACCGCATCCGCGACGCACTGAAGGTTGACCGTGCCCGTGTTCAGATTGGCCGTATCTCACGTTTTGGATTGCTGGAGATGTCACGCCAGCGGCTACGCCCCTCACTGGGCGAGTCGATTCAGGTCGCCTGCCCACGCTGCAAGGGCGAAGGCTCGATCCGTAATGTGGAATCACTGGCACTCTCCATACTCCGCCTCATTGAAGAGGAAGCGATGAAAGAGAAGTCTGCCCGTATCGAGGCGCAATTGCCAATTTCGGTGGCCACCTTCCTGCTCAACGAGAAGCGCCAGGCGGTCAGCGCCATCGAGGCACGCCACAGCATTCACCTTGTTCTGATCCCCAACCCCTCGCTGGAGACCCCAAACTACGAGGTGAAACGGGTCAAGGCTGATGAGTTGAAAAATCTTGAAAGCACCAACAGTTATCAGATAGTTCAAGAGATTGAGCCTGAAGAGACCACTATGATCCCGCGCCCCACCAAGGTGGAACGCCCAGCGGTTCAAGGGATTCAACCCACCGCTCCAGCCCCGGCCCCCATTCAGGCCGCCAAGGTATCAACGGCCCAGCGCGAAGCGGAAGTTGGATTTATCAAGCGCCTCTGGACCTCGCTTTTTGCTGGAAAACCAGGTACCGCTGTTACCAGCGAAACAACAACCAGTAACAGTGAAGCGGAACAAGAAACATCTGCTTCAGCCTCACCCCGCAGCAGCGGCCAGGGACAGACCCGGGAGCGTGACGGCAACCGTAACCGCAACTCATCCCGCAGAGGTGGTAATAATCAGCGTAACCGTCGTGGTGGTCGCACTGGTACAGTGGAAGGTCAGGACAAACCTGAGGCCGCCGTCGAAGCGCCCATCACACCAGCCGCTGCCACCACCGTGGCAACAGCATCCACAGCGGTAAGTGACAGTGACGAGACTACCGAAACAGCCGCTAACGCCCAACGTCGCAATACCGAGGGACGTCGTGGTCGACGTGGCGGAAATGGACGTCGTCGTCGGAAACCTTCTGAGCAGGGCGTAGCGACAGCTGAGCCACAAGAGGCCAACGGCAACGTTGCTGTCCAGACGGAGCCAACATCCAGGACTGAACCGGCCCCCAGGGTCACCGAAAATGCTTCTGGCAACAGCGCCCCTTCACCACAAGAGAGCAGCACACCCCCTCCTCCGGCTGCCGTTGCGCCACAGGATATGCCACCACGGGTAGCACGACCACCACGCACACCGCGTAAACCACGGCCGCCTCGTGAACCACGCAACAGTGAGGCCAGCGAAGGTACTGAGACAAAGGAGCCCCGCAACGAACCTGCCTCCGCACCACAGGAAGCATCCCGCCCAGAATCTGAAGCAGCCAAACCTTCTGCGCCTGTGCAGCGGACCATGGATCTGCCCGCTCAGACCCCAGCACCTGTGCAACCAACCAAAGCACCGGATTCTACTCCGGAGTAGTTGAGTCACAACCCCAGGGCCCGATGACGGGTTCTGGGTTTTTTTATCTATTAAAGATGGTTTTCCTTGATATCCTGCAACAGCCCTTCAGCGGCTGCCTCCACCAGATCCAACACCTGTTCAAACCCGCTACCACCACCATAATAGGGGTCAGGCACTTCACGTTTTTTCATCTGCGGGGCAAACGTCATAAAGAGCTGCAATTTTTTACGTTGCTCTACCGGGCAGATCATCTCCAGATGCTGAAGATTATCGTCATCCATCGCCAATACGTAGTCAAACTCATGAAAATCAGCCGGTTTAACCTGCCGTGCGCGCAATGCGCTTAAATCTATTCCACGACGAGATGCCGCTAACTGAGAGCGCTCGTCAGCCCCTTTACCGATGTGATAAGCATGTGTGCCCGCGGAATCAACTTGCACAACAGATGTAAGCGATTGATCCTCTAAGATTTTAACAAACACGCCATGGGCCGTTGGTGAACGACAGATATTACCCATACAGACAAACAATACTTTAACCATCTCACATTACCCATGAAACCTTTGTTGGTTTCACGCCTCCATAGTTCTAAAATCGGAATTTACGCGTAAACTAAAAAACGTACCCAAGGGAAAAAGGATTAAACACCATGCAGGAAACCGTAATCAATGTCTCCAAGCTGCGCGACCTGATTGGCCATGAGGTGGAGTTTGATGGCACCACATGCCAGATTATTGAGATCCTTGAAGATGGTCCGGCGCTGATATTGCAGCACTGCCACCAGCATAGCACCATCCAGGCCGACCAACATGGCGAGGCCCACCGCCGAGTCCCCAGCACCATTACGGTACCGGTCTACGATCCACAGGGGGCCGCGCTAAACGCTGACTTCAGCGCCTTGAATCTGCTTGAACGCTTACTGTAGCAGTTGCCGCACACGCTCAAGATCCTGGGCCGTATCAACACCGGCAACACTGGCAACCTGGGCTACCGCAAGATGTATTTTATGACCATGCCACAATACCCGCAGCTGCTCCAGGGATTCAATCGACTCCAGGGGAGAGGTCGGCCAGCGGACATATTCGTTAATAAACCCGGCGCGATAAGCGTAAAGACCGATATGGCGCAGATAATGGGTATCTTCCGGCAGCTCTGTTGTAGTGAGCGCAAAGGCGTCACGATTCCAGGGAATCGGGGCGCGACTAAAGTAAAGGGCATACCCCTGCCCATCGCTGACCACCTTCACCACATTTGGATCAAACAGCATAGCCGCATTATGAATTGACTCTGCCAGGGTAGCCACACTGGCGGAGGGATGATTATTCAGGTTTTGCGCCACCTGGCGTATCAGCTGTGGCGGCATCAGCGGCTCGTCACCTTGCAGATTGACGATAATCTCATCGGCCTCCAGCGCCAGCGTCTGCACCACTTCTGAGAGTCGCTCGGTACCGGAACGATGGTCTGCGGCAGTCATGCAGACCCGCGCACCAAACCCTTGGGCAACCGCTTCAATCTTCGCCTCATCAGTGGCGATAATCACCCGCTCGGCACCACTCTCCAGCGCCCGTTCATAAACGTGCTGGATCATCGGCTTGCCACCAATATCAAGTAGCGGTTTGCCCGGCAGGCGGGTCGACGCAAAACGCGCCGGAATCACAACACTGAATCTCAACGCCCCACCTCTTCCAGTGACAAGCGGCGCGCCTCATCTTCCAGCATGACGGGGATATCATCGTGAATCGGATACGCCAGACGATCCGCCTTGCAGATCAACTCCTTGCGCTCTTTGTTATATAACAGCGTCCCCTTGCATACCGGGCAGACCAGAATATCCAGCAGTTTTTTATCCATTGTTACGCACCCTCTCCTGTTAACTCTTTTATCTGTTGCATAAGGCGGTCAGCAAACGAACCATCCAGTTGCGCCTGCACCGGTAAGTACCAGATGCGGGCAGTGGCAAAGTGGCGACATTTTACCGCATCTTTCTCGGTCATCAGTATGGGGAGTTCATCGGCAAAGTTGATATCACCCGCTTTAAACGGATAATGGTCTGGATAGGCGTGCTCAATCACCGTCAGGCCACTCTGCCGCAACAACTCAAAAAAACGGGCCGGATTACCGATACCCGCCACGGCATGGACCTGCTGCCCATGAAGATCGGCAAGAGCGGTCTCACTGTTGCCGTCAAACAACGAGACCAATCTCTCTGGCAGCAGCGTCATCTCAATCTCACCATCACCGGCGCGACCATTCACTACCCGATAATCAACCCGTTTCAGTCGTGACACCGGCTCACGCAACGGGCCGGCGGGCAGACAGTGGCCATTGCCAAAACGGCGCACGCCATCGATCACCACAATCTCAACATCACGCTGCAGGCGGTAGTGCTGCAGCCCATCATCGCTGATCAGGATGTTGCAGTTGCCCTGTCCCAGCAACATCCTGACGGCCAGTATCCGATCCGGCGCTGCCACCACAGGGCAACCACAGCGTTGTGCCAGCAGCACCGGTTCATCCCCCACCAGCACCGGGTCACTCTCAGCCGTTACCCACTGCGGCCACTGCTGCGCCTGCCCACCGTAACCACGGGTGATAATGCCCGGGCGGTAGCCACGCTGTTGCAACATCTTAATCAACCAGGCCACTAACGGCGTTTTACCGGTGCCACCAACACTGATGTTACCCACCACCACCACTGGCACCGGGAGTTTTTCACTTTTCAGCAGACCGATTCTATACGCCAACCGCCGCAGCGTGACCAGTAACAGGAATAACCAGGAGAACGGCAACAGCCAGAGCGGCGCACGTGGCGAGTACCAATGCTGCACCAGCCGTTTCATGCACGGGCATTAAACGTGGTGAACACGGTCACTGTTTTACATTACGGGTAGCAATGGAGAGGTGGATTAACCCCACCTGACGTGCCGCATCCATGGCAGTAACCACAGACTGATGTGGTGACATGGCATCCGCGCTCACAATCACAGGCGGCGCATCCCGCCCATCCATCGCTTTGCGGAGTGCCCGTTTAAGGGTGTCAAGCTGGCTATTAACCACCAGAACGTTATTAATATAGTAACGCCCCTCTTTGTCGATCAGTATCTCCAGCGGCTGACCCACCGACTCGGTCGGTTCGTTGGAGGCCTGCGGCAGATTAATCTCAATCTGGGATTCTTCACGAAACGTGGTTGTCACCATAAAAAAGATCAGCAGCAGAAATACCACATCGATCAGTGGTGCCATGTCGATGGAGATCTGCTCACGGCGATGTTTGCGCCAGCTCATGGCTACACCCCTTCCCGCTGGCCCTGCTCACGCATGCCCAACAGAACCTCTACCAACTTCACCGACTCCTGCTCCATTGAGACCACCAGTTCATCAACCTTACGCTCAAAGTAACGGTGTGCGATCAAACTCGGAATCGCTACAAACAGACCTGCGGCGGTGGTAATCAGCGCCACGGAGATGCCACCCGCCAGAGGTGAGGCATTACCCACCCCTTCAAGGGTAATCGCCGCAAAGACCTGGATCATCCCCACCACAGTGCCTAACAGCCCTAACAGCGGGGCAATTTGCGCGATAATGCCTAGGGTATTGAGGAAACGTTCCATCTCCACCAGCACCTGACGACCGGTCTCATCAATAACCTCTTTGATGACTGCACGTTCGTGGTGACGATTAATCAGCCCTGCTGCCAATATCCGCCCCAGCGGTGAACCTGACTGCAAGGTTTTAATGCGGCTATTATCCAGTTCATTATTTTTGATCCAGCCCCAAATCTCGGCCAACAGGTGCTGTGGGCAGATTTTGTTACGCTGCAAGGCCCAGAACCGTTCACCAACAATCGCCAGGGCGATCACGGAACAGAGGATGATGGGGTACATTAACCAACCACCTGACTTTACAATCTCTAACACTGTTCAAAGCTCCTATCGAAATGAATCGCTAATCATACTGATTTTTTGCTGACTGCCAAACGTTGATTTACATAAAGGGCTGATTTACGGACGATGTGTCCAATAATGTTGCGCCGTTTCCCGGTATCCCTCCGGTGTCGAAATACCCTTGCCCTCAAAACGCACCGATATCGCCCCCATCTGCGCACTGTCCAGCAACTCAATGTTGTGCGCCTGATAACGCTCCACCACCTCAGGACGGGGAAAACTGAAGCGGTTACGGTACCCCACCGGAAACAGCGCCCAACGTGGCGACACCGCCGTGATAAACGCCTCTGTGGAAGAGGTCTTACTCCCGTGGTGCGGCACCACCAGTAGATCGGCACGCAACCCTGAACCATGACGGCTCAGCAGCGCGCGCTCCGCCTCTTTTTCGATATCCCCTGTCAGCAGCAGTGACCCGGTCGCCGCGCTCACCTTCAATACACAGGAGTTGTTGTTCCCTTTGCGTTGCCGCTCATCCGTTGGGTTCAACATTAAAAAATCGACACCATCCCACCGCCACTGCTGGCCAGAGCGACAAGGTTCGGATAACTGTTGGGGCAGCTTTTCAGCGGCGCTGGTCAATAGCTGCTTAACCGGGAATGAGGCCAGCAAACTCTCTGCACCACCAATGTGGTCGTTGTCACCATGGCTCACCACCAGCGCATCGACCTGCGCCACACCACGCTGCAACAGATAGGGGAGCAGTACCACCTCCCCCGTATCAAAGGTATCGCTAAACCGTGGGCCGGTATCAAAAATCAGCAGATGGTGCTCCGTCTCCACCACCGCAGCCAACCCCTGTCCCACATCCAGCAGGGTAAACCAGAACTCACCTGCCGCAGGACGGGTCTGTGGCAGTAGAAACGCCGTCGCTAACCACACCCCTCCAAGCCAGCGCGCTGGCCAACCCTTGGGGGCCAGCAGCCAGACCACGCCGATAGTGGCGGGGATCACCACCCAGCCGCCCACAAAGGCGTGGTAGATCTGCGCCATGGGTAGCTCTGCCAACCCATTCAGCAGCGGCCAGAGTAGCGCCAGGCAACCATTGGCCAAGACCAGCAGCCAGACACCTACTGCGGGGATCAGTAGCAGGAACAGACTGCCCAGCAGTACCAGCGGTACCACTAACAGGCTGACCCACGGCACCGCCACAAAGTTGGCCAGCGGCGAGATCAGCGACGCCTTCTGAAACAGCAACAGCGTAGCCGGTGCCAGCGCCACAGCCATCAGCAGATGTATACGCCCCCACTTCCACCAGACACCCCGCAAAGCAAGACGACCACCCATACCAAAAAAGATAAAGGCAACCGCACCAAACGAGAGCCAGAAACCGGCATCCATTACCGCCAGGGGGTCAAACAGCAGCACCAGCAACAACGCCAACAACAGGCCATCACTAGGACGGCGGTAGCGCTGCAAAATCAGCGCCGCCATAAAGACCACCACCATAATCAACGTCCGCTGTGTGGGTATGGAGAACCCCGCCAGGGCTGCGTAGATCAGGGCTGCCAGAATGGCCGCCACCGCCCCGGCCTTCTGCGCCGGCCAGCGTAGCGTCAACCACGCCGAACAGCCCCAAAGCCAGCGCCAGAGAAAAAAGGCCAAGCCGGAGACCATACTCACATGCAGCCCCGATATCGCCACCAGGTGGTTGGTCCCAGTCTTTAAAAAGGTGGTCCACTGCGGCTGGCTGATCTCATCCTGCTTACCAATGGCCAGCGCCTTGATAATGCCGCTAAACGGCGCCTCAGGCAGCGCCTCGTCAATCTTCGCCGAGATCAACGCCCGCCAGCGGTCCACCTGATAATCCAGTCCCGCCTCACCTGTTTTATGATTCTCGCCCTGATCACGCACATAGCCCGTGGCACGGATACCGTGACGATAGAGCCACCCTTCGTAATCAAAGCCCCCTGGATTCATAAAACCGTGCGGCTGCTTCAACCGCACCAGCAGCTGCCAGCGCTCACCAACGGCCAGTGGCGGGACACGGTTGTACCAATTCAAGCGAACTCGCTGAGGGAGCTGAGAGCGCCCCACACCGGGCGTCAAAACCTGCTCCACCTCAAACTCAAAACGCCAGAGGCGATCACGCTCTTCAGGGATCGTGGCGATCACACCGTTCAGCAGCAGATCCTCTCCCTCCAGGGCCGCAGCCAGTGGCGAACCCAGCAGCAGATGGGCATACACCAGCGCCCAGAGAAACCCGTTCACAAACCAGAGCACGGCGACAAAACGGAAAGAAACCACCGAAAGTGGCAATAACAGCAGCAACAGCCACCCCCAGCGCCCATCGGGCAGGCCTGAGAACTGCTGCAGCAATAAGATACCTAAGAGAAATGCGACAATCCCTGTACGCATGCTTTTGTTTTTCGGTAGTTTATGGGTACTATTCCCATCCCAAAGAATGTTATTGAAGACTACTCAAGCATGCCAAAAAAATTCTTTCGCCGTTGCATGCCCGATCCTCGCAAGATTCGTGAACACAAATATCTGCAATTTTTTGGCACCCTGCTGCACGACCCCAACCTCTGGCACCTCAACCGCCGCTCCGTCTCCGGCGCGTTTGCCGTCGGCCTGTTTGTGGCGATGATCCCGATTCCATTTCAGATGGTGGTGGCAGCGGCCTTTGCCATCTTCACCCGTGTCAATCTACCTATCGCTGCGGGCCTGGCCTGGGTCACCAATCCATTCACCGTCGGGCCAATGTTCTACTTCGCCTACAAGGTTGGCACCTGGATTCTGCACGTCGAACCGCGTGATTTCAACTTCGAACTCTCATATGATTGGTTAATGGCAGAACTGGGGGCAATCTGGGCGCCGTTTCTGCTTGGCTGTCTGATTGTAGGGCTGGTACTGGCCGTGGCGGGGTACATCTCGATCCGTTTGGTATGGCGCATCTACATCGCCAACCACATCAAAAAGCGGCGACAACGCAGGGCCAGTAAACAGAGCGCCAACCACACGCCCCCGTCCAGTCAAAAAAGAGAAGACTGACGTTAGCCCTAAAACGGCTGTAGGTGGCCGTTCTCGATCCTCAATATACGGTCCATCTTGGCCGCCAGTGCCATGTCGTGGGTCACCACCACAAAGCTGGTACCCAACTCGCTGTTCAACTCCAGCATCAACTCATAGACCTGCGCTGCTGTCTGCTGATCAAGGTTGCCGGTGGGTTCATCCGCCAAGACACACTGCGGTTTAGTCACCAGGGCGCGGGCCACAGCAGCACGCTGCCGCTCACCGCCCGACAGCTCACTCGGTTTATGTTTCAGGCGATGTGCCAGCCCTACCCGTGTGAGTAGTGTAACGGCAGCACTGCTGGCAACCTCCGGCGAGTCGCCACGGATCAGCAGCGGCATCGCCACATTCTCCAGCGCGCTGAACTCAGGCAACAGATGGTGAAACTGGTAGATAAACCCAAGGGCGCGGTTACGCAGTTCACCACGCTGTTTTTCGCCCATACGGGTCAGGGAGTGGCCATTGACCTGCACCTCACCACTGCTGGGCAGGTCTAATCCACCCAACAGATGCAATAGCGTGCTCTTGCCAGAGCCGGAGGCCCCGACAATTGCCACCCGTTCACCTCTATTGATGGTGAGATTGATCCCGGTCAATACATCCACCGCCAGACCTGCATCAATAAAACGTTTTGATAGATTGCTGCAGGACAACACTACGTTACTCATAACGCAACGCCTCCGCGGGTTGGGTTCGTGAGGCGCGCCAGGCGGGATAGAGCGTCGCCAGCAGACTCAGGAAAAACGAAATCACACTGATGGTTACTACATCTAAGACCTTCATCTCTGATGGCAGATTACTGATGTAGTAGACATCCGGTGCCAAAAATTTCAATCCCAACATACGTTCAATAGCAGGCACAAGCACATCGATATTGCTGGCCAACGTGATTCCCCCTGCCAGCCCCAGCAGCGTGCCAAACAGACCGATCACCACCCCCTGGACAATAAAGATACGCATGATTCGCCCAGGGCTTGCCCCCAGCGTCCGCAAAATGGCGATGTCGGCCTGTTTGTCTGTCACCACCATCACCAATGTCGAGACAATATTAAAGGCCGCCACCGCCACAATCAGCATCAGGATCACAAACATCACAATCTTCTCCGTACGCACAGCACGGAAGAAGTTGGCGTGTTGCAACGTCCAGTCTGTCACCACGTAACCACCGGGCAACTCACCCACCATTGTCTGGGTCAACATCGGCGCGGCAAACATATCGGTCAGTTTTAAACGCACCCCAGTCACCTCATCGGGCTGAAGAAACAGTCGCGCCGCATCCTCAAGGTGAATCAGTGCCAGCGCGTTATCATACTCATACATGCCCGCCTCAAAGACACCGGTAACGGTAAACCGTTTCAGGCGCGGCACAATCCCCACCGGGGTAACACTCGCCTGCGGCGTGACCAAGGTGATCTTGTCACCCAGATAGACCCCCAGGCGATTGGCCAGATCTTTACCCAGAATAATGCCAAACTCACCCTGTTTGAGATCACTCAACTCACCCAACAACATCTTGTCCGCCAGGTTTGAGACCTTGGGCTCCTGGTCCGGCAAAACACCACGAATCATCGTGCCACTCACCACACCGTTGTAGCTCAACATCCCCTCCGCAGCTACATAAGGTGCCAGCGCCTCAATCTCCGGATAACGTGTCAACAACGGGGGCAGCGACTGCCAGTCACGCATCCCGGCATCCACCCCGGTGATGGTCGAGTGGGAGGCCACACCGAGGATACGGGTCCGCAACTCCTGCTCAAAACCGTTCATCACCGACAACACCGTGATGAGTGCTGTCACCCCCAGCGCCACCCCCGCAATGGAGATAAAGGAGATGAAAGAGATGAAGTGGTTACGCCGTTTGGCACGGGTATAACGCAGGCCGATAAAAATTGAGAGGGGTTTAAACATGGGGCAGCACATTACCACAATAGCGGTCGAGATGTGCAGACGAGGGGAGCACTTTTAACCCACTCCCGGCGGCAAACCCAGCCATACAATTATTGGAATATGAGGTCTGGTACGGATGATCTGATAATCGATTACCGTACCCTCCTCAGTATTCACCTTTACCTTCACCTGGGAGCCCACCACACCAGTGAGCTGCTGATAACACCACGCCAGGGACTTGCCCACAGCGGGATGGCCATCGATGGCAATAATGCCATCACCGCGGTTCAGCCCAACCCGCTCCGCCGCCGAATCAATCACAACCGACGCAATCCGGATCCACTCACCATCATGGGCCAGGGTGATGCCGATCCCCACCTGTTCAGAAAACTCCAACACAACGTCAGGTTGCGGCACAGGCGCAACATGGACCACGGGGGGTGGATAATGGTTCAGCAAATAGCCGTACGTCAGTGAAAAGCGGAATAGCAGATCGGCGGGATCAAACACCGGGCCCACCGCCACCCCCTGCACCATCAGTTCGGCCTCAGAGAGTGGCGTCATGCCGGTAAAGAGATACATGCCCTCAATCGCATCGTCCAGCAGCGCCTCCACCGAAACCGGCTCCACATAGTGACTCTCAATCTTCGCCACAACCCGCTCAAAATCATACCGCGCCTTGCCCACCCCCAACGGCGACGGACCATTGCTGGCACAGCCGCTCAACAGAACACTGCACAGCAGCATCCCACGCAGTAGACCAGAGAATAAATAAGCGGCGAACTTCACCACACCTGTTCACCACTGAAAAAAGTTGGGTAATTTTGTAGCAGTCGCGCCAGACGGTATTGAGCATGGCTTTGCCGACACCACACCCAAACTCCACACAGAGTTATCCACAGCAAATGTGCATAACCCGCCACGCAAGCATTAACCCTGTGCCGTCGCACAACACCCTCTCAAACAGCACTCGCCACACAACGGTTTGGAACGGCACGACCGCTTGGCATGGATCACAATCAAGGCGTGATATTCGTTAAACAGCTGCGTCTGCTGTGGCCGCTCGGTATGGTTTGCCTTTAACTGATCTTCAAAGTGCTGGCGCAACTCTTCATAACGCTCATCCCCCCGGATCAACCCCAACCGCATGAAGATACGACGGGTATAGGCATCAATAACAAAGATCGGGCGGACAAAGGCGTAGAGCAACATATCATCCGCGGTCTCCGGACCAATGCCATTGACCGAGAGCAGGGCACGCCGCAGCGTGGCATCGTCCCACGTCTGCAGGGCCGCCTCCCCCCCTTGTTGCAACAGCCAGCGACAGAAGTTTTGTAGCCGTCGCGCCTTAACGTTGAAGTAGCCCGCAGGACGGATCAACTCAGCCAACTCTGCGGTCTCCAGTGTGACAATGGCCTGGGGATCAAGGGCGCTGACCTGTTTAAGATTGGCCATCGCCTTTTCAACATTGCGCCAAGCGGTACTCTGGGTCAGCACCGCACCCACCATCACCTCAAAAGGGGTATCCCCCGGCCACCACCCCTGTGGACCGTAGTGGTCAAACAGGGTGGTATAAACACCCCCTACGCTCACTTACGTGTCTGACGCCGCTTTGGTTGGCGCGCAGTGGGTGGCCGTGCTGGCTTATCGCCGTCGGGACGGCGTGATGGTTTATCACCCTCGGCACGACGGGGTGGTCTGGCGCTATCGGAACGCGGCGCGGCCCTATCAGAACGCGGCACGGCCCTGTCACCATCACTACGGCGTGGCGACCGGTCACCTTCCGGACGGCGGGCAGGTTTATCGCCCTCGGCACGACGGGGTGGTCTGGCGCTATCGGGACGCGGCGCGGCTCTATCAGAACGCGGCGCAGCCCTGTCACCATCACTACGGCGTGGCGACCGGTCACCTTCCGGACGACGGGCGGATTTATCGCCCTCGGCACGACGCGGTGGTCTGGTACTATCAGAACGTGGTGCGGCTCTATCGCCATCACTACGGCGTGGCGGCTTGTCACCTTCCGGACGACGGGCGGGTTTATCGCCCTCGGCACGGCGTGGCGATTTATCTGCAAAGGGATGCCTTACCCCCTTGTTCTCCGGTGTATCACGACTGCTTCTGGTACTGGCCACTTCGGCGATCTTGGGCATGCCCACCAGCTGGCGCAGCTCATTTATGGCATCGCGATTAAGCTCATCCCAAGCCCCCGCCTTAAGGCCACGGCGCAGGGTGATAAAACCAAACCGAACACGGATCAGGCGACTCACCTTCACCCCTTGTGACTCCCAGAGACGGCGCACTTCACGGTTGCGCCCCTCGTTCAGGGTGACGTGATACCAGTGGTTGGCCCCCTGCCCGCCCGCATCCGTGATGGTATTAAAACGGGCCATGCCATCTTCCAGCTCCACCCCTTGGGTGAGTCGCTGCAACAGCTCGTTATCCACATCCCCCAATACCCGTGTGGCATATTCACGTTCGATCTCGCTGGAGGGGTGCATCAGCAGATTGGCCAGATCACCATCGGTGGTCATGAGGATGACACCGCTGGTATTGATGTCGAGCCGTCCCACGGCAATCCAGCGCCCAGACCGTATTGGGGGCAACTTGGCAAAGATGGTGGGGCGACCTTCAGGGTCAGAGCGGGTGCAGACCTCCCCCTCCGGTTTGTGGTAGATCAATACCCGTTGCAGGGTTTCGCTGCGCTGCTCCAGACGTAACGCTTTACCATCCAGGGCAATGACATCACCCCAATGGGCCTTACCGCCCAGCGTCGCCACCTCACCATTGACGGTGATACGTCCCGCTTCGATCATGCGTTCCACTTCGCGGCGCGAGCCGACCCCGGCAGTTGCCAGCAGTTTTTGTATACGTTCACTCATTAGGGTATTGCCACTGTTTTATTATCACGCTCTTCGTCGGCGGGTTCAGCCAGTGACTCCACCTCCTCTGGTTCTACTTGTTCTGGTTTTACTTGTTCTGGATCTGTTTGTGCTAAATCGATCTGTTCTGGAGCCACCTCTTCTGGCAACCCACTATCTTCAGGCAACCCAGCCTCTTCATCTATGTCAGCCATGGCCACGGCGACAGCCACAATAGTCTCGTCAGGCTCATCCTCCTCTCCATCCAGCTGGTCATCTTCACTATCAGCGCGCAACGGGGTAACAGGGGGTTTGGTATCAAACAAGCCAAAATCGAGTTCCCGTTCGATGCTTTCAATATTGCGGATCTCCGCCAACGGCGGCAGGTCACTCAGGCTTTTAAGATTAAAGTAGTCGAGAAACTGGCGGGTAGTACCATAGAGCGCCGGTTTGCCCGGCACATCACGATAACCGATCACCCGCACCCACTCCCGCTCCAGCAGGCTTTTAACAATATTGGTGCTGACGGCCACACCACGGACATCCTCGATCTCGCCACGAGTGATGGGCTGACGATAGGCGATCAACGCCAGTGTCTCCAATACGGCACGGGAGTAGCGTGTTGGCCGCTCTTCCCAAAGGTTGGCAATCCAGCGCGCCAGATCAGACTTCACTTGAAAACGGTAACCATTGCTCACCTCCACCAGTTCCACACCCCGGCTGACACAATCGCCCTGGAGTGACTCGATGGCGGCGCGAATATCATCACGGCTCGGCTGCTCCTCATCCAGAAAGAGCGCCAGGATCTGGTCAATCCCCAGCGGGCGACCTGCCGCCAGCAGCGCCCCCTCGATGATCTGTTGCAAACGTTCAGGATTAGGATTCATGGACATGTTGACGTGTCTTTACATAAATTGGGCCAAAAGGTTCTGTTTGAATAATCTCGATAATGCTCTCTTTGATCAGTTCAAGGATGGCCAGCAGTGTTACCACCACCCCCATACGCCCCTCTTTATATTCAAACAGCGTTGTAAACTCGGTAAAACTCTCGGCATTCAGCGCTGCCAGCACATTGGTCATACGTTCGCGTACCGACAGCACTTCGCGCTGAATGTGATGGCTGGCAAACATATCCGTGCGGCGCAATACATCCTGAAAGGCCAGCAACAGCTCCTTCAACTCCAGATCCGGCTGCGCCTTGACCACGGTAAGATCCGGCCCCTTGGCACTCGCCTCAAAGATATCGCGCCCCACACGGGGCAGCTCTTCTATCTCTTCAGCCGCCTGTTTGTAACGCTCATACTCCTGTAGCCGCCGGATCAGCTCAGCCCGTGGATCCTCCTCATCCTCCGAGATGCTCTCGGGGCGTGGCAACAACATCCGCGACTTAATCTCCGCCAGCATCGCCGCCATCAGCAGATACTCCGCCGCCAGCTCAAAGCGCATATCCTGCATCATATCGATGTAGGACATGTACTGGTTGGTAATCTCAGCAATGGGTATGTCAAGCACATCGAGATTCTGACGACGAATCAGATAGAGCAGCAGGTCAAGCGGCCCCTCAAACGCCTCAAGAAACACCTCCAAAGCATCGGGCGGGATGTAGAGATCCTGCGGCAGCTGGGTGAACGCCTCGCCATTTACCAGGGCGAAAGGTATCTCCTGCTGTAACGTCAGTTCTGGTGTGGTACTGGTTTCGGTCATTGGTTTGCAGTCAATCCGGAGTTAAATTCCCGCCCCTTTGCAAGGGAAAAGTTAGGGTGGGGGTCACATGCTCAACATTCGTACCCACATAAACGCTTCTATCCTCATGCCCAAATACATCGTTCCGCATAACCGGCTGGCAATGAAGCGCAGCGAAATTGCCAGTCCGCGTTGATGCGGCTTTTAGGCATTGAGCTTACCCATCTTCCCGGTCTTTGTGATCGTTAATTACTCGCTCGGCCTCTCGGTCATAGCCGTTCGCTAAGCCTCTCAAAGTTACAGCAAATCGCTGAAAGCCGGCATTCTCTATTTCTTCCGCCTTGGTTCGGTACTCTTCAGCCAGTTCTCTCTCCGGTTTTTCGGTTGGGTCAACCCAATGAACACCGCGTGAGTTGTATGTCCCCGTTCTGAATCCGTCACGCATGTCATCAGCTTCACGGTCATTCAATGCGGCAGCGACAGCGCGGCGTATCCATAAGCCGTCTGGATCGGGTGGGGTATGAATCAATACTTCGCCAATATTGATGAGAGCAACTTCCATATGGCCGGATTCCGTACAGGCTTCCTTGACCCTTTGGAGCCATTCGGTGAAGCGCTCTTCGCTGAAAGTTCCATCTTTTTGTGTTCCCGGTGGTGTCTTCCACTCATGCAGCAGTCGCCAGGCATTTGTTGCGATTTCCTTTGATTCCTCGGTGGGTTCTCTCGGCGGCTGATCTTCATTCTTGGAACGGTAGATCAGTCGAATCACCTCACAAAAGAATTCGGGGTCATTGGCCAGTCTGCTCTCAAGGAGTTGGGGCGTGGCACCACTATGACGGTCGAGCAAGGGAACATATGCCCACTCCACTCTAAAGAGATCGTCCTGGTTAACCGAAGGCTCCGCCTGAAGATACTTGATCAGTTCTACGATATGGTACCCATCCATGGCGTAGTTAGGCTCATTGGAGGAAAGAGCTGCAAGTAACGCTCGAACACATTGATTCGTATCGATTGGCTGCTTGTCATGGCGCATCCTTTCCAGGCAGTTGATTGCCGCGTGTGGTCTGCCATGTTCAATGAGTTTCTCAATAGCAAATGCAAAATCGCCATCCGCCTGATAGGCATTCGCGTCGGTGCGGGTCCAATATTCACTCTCTTGCGCCCGAAGCCAATCAGAAGCGCGATCCCATGCTTCCTTGGTAAATGGCAAATAAGCCAGGAATTGTCCTACTTGTTCTGAAGACCAATCAGATTTATCGATAGCGTCGCACCAATCCCAGCCTTTGAGGTGGTTACGCCGCCAGACAAACCTACTTACCAACGCCTTGCGTTTGCTGTCCGCGGAATCCAGGAAGTGAGGCAAAAGGGTTCGCTCAATGACTGGATCGGCAATAATGCCAAGTGCGTGCCCTACCTGACCGGGTGAAGAAGCGGATTCGGCAAATCGGATGAGACCATCAGCACCATCTTTCTGAAAGATTT
Organism: Tenderia sp. (SeqCode); assembly: GCA_031416075.1. GTDB lineage: Bacteria > Pseudomonadota > Gammaproteobacteria > Tenderiales > Tenderiaceae > JAKFXL01. The sequence goes on from JANOSY010000043.1 coordinate 21,100, forward strand.
CCGAGATGGCCGTTTCACGTCGCGTGTCTAGTTTCTTGCGCTGCTCCTCCCAATCGCCGTTCTCTTCGTAGAGATCAAAATCACGATCTGTAAAGAGGTGCTGATATAAATTGAACGGGTTGGTAGGGGCTAGTTGTTCGGCAACTTGTTCAATACGGGTAATCAGTTCGTCGGGCAATGCCCATTTCGCATCGGAGAACCGCCGGTGTTTGTTTGTGAATTTCGTGAGATGGTTCCAAATCAAAAGCCGTTGCTCTTCAGGAAGTTCTGAAATGGTGTTGGAGGCGAGAGCCTGGAGAAGTTGATCAAAAGCGGGGTTAGGCAGGTGATCAAAATGAGCAATCAATGTGGAAAGCCGAGCGGTAACTTGGCCAGCGGCAGCCACCGCAAGTTCCGCGTAAAAAGATGCCTGCTGCCAGTATTCCTGATGCGTAACACCTTTTTCCCAATCATCGGGGATGGTCTTTCGCCAGCTTGGTTTGTGCGATCCAGAAGAGGTCTGGTGTTGGCCGGGCAGAAGCTGAATGATCAGATTCCAGGCAATATCCGGCCATTCATTTAGAATCGTCCGCACCGCCACCTTGCGTTTGTCAACAGATGCCAGCGTTTGTGGCATCCAGGGCAGCAAAATGGTTGAAAGCGAATTGGATGGACGATTGGCCCACTGGCCGCCGGGGTCATGGCTGGCAAGTTCACCAAGCGCAACACAGACTCGAACTAGATATTGTCCATCCCAGGCAAGCCCTTCTAACGCCCAGAGCAGGCCGGTTAAATAATTGCCGCCGGAAATGCCATTGGCTTCCTGGGAAAAAAGCTCATCAAAGGGACAGGGCGTCAGACGCATCGCCTTTTCGACCGCATCAAGAAATTCATCTGGAGCGGCTTCGGCCAGGGTGGGCAGCAAACCGTTCAGGCTACCCCACAAAATCCAATCAGCATCGGTTAGAAGTTCACGTATTACCAATACGCCGGTTACTTCAGCCTTCCCTTGCGAGCAGTTACCGCACGCGTCGGGCTGGGTGCCCAGAATAGCCAAACCCTCGGCAATTCCTTTTCGCAACACGTGCGAACACTTCAGCACTTTGCCGTGAATGCTGGCCGCATATCGCTTTTCGGCAGGAAGCTCAAAAGCGGGGTCTGGCTCTTTCAGTAAGGAAATAGCCAGCGACCTAAACGTATCGAGGTTCTGATCAAGGATGCGCGATCCTAGCAGTTTCCAAAGTTCAGTTCGATTGACAACTTTCCAGATGCCGTTTTTAAGTGACAACGGGCTGTCGGAGCAGTGCAATATTTCCCGTGCCTTCTTTAACCACTCGTCATAGCTGATGCCGAGCAACTGGGTTATCGCCTCAAGGTCGCACGGACTCTTGTCTTGCCAAGCGCCAATTAGGACTGCTAAGGCGAGATAGGTGGCATCGGGGTGATGAGCCCAGTCTGTCGACTGTTCATGAGGCAATGCAAAATTACTTGGAAATTCACTGACTGGCTTGGCAACAAAGACACTTGTCAACTCATCTGGCAAATCGTTCTGAGTGATGCAACCTGCGTGATGATTTCGGTTGTTGGTGAACTCCAGAACACGGCCCCACACCAACCGCGAAGACTCTGGTCTAAATTGTGAGATGTGAGAGTTTATGAGCGATAACACAACCCCTTCTTCTTCGCCTAAGTCATATCCCAATAGGTAGAAGTTGATGAGAAATTTGTGAAAAACTTCATCAGTCAGGTCTATCCCATTGTTTGCCGCTTTCAAATGGTCACGGATGACGTTTAGTTTCTTGCGTTTTACATTCGAACTAAATTTTGCAGTTGCAATGTTCCTAAAGAATCTTCCTGGGTCACTTGGATTAGCCCTAGCATGATTGAAGAGCCAAGCCACTTCAGCGTCGCCTTGAGTAAGCGGACCTGTGATCAGCGCAATAACATCTTTGTCCTTCGTAAACACATTGGTGTTATTAAAATCATTCCAGGCGGCCTGCATCACTTCGCCAAACAAAGCACTACCCTGTGTGATGGAAATGGAATGCTTGACTTGCCCGAGAAGTTTCCACCGCTCCTTGCTGTTCACGTTTTCCACGACAACAACGAGGTCGTCCGTATCAAAGCCGTCGATCTTGCCCTGTAGTTTGATTTCCGCAATGGGCCAGCAGGGAAGACAAGGGGCATGACCGCCGGTAAGCATCAACGCTACAAATGACGCCTGGACATGCGCTTCAAAATGAACGCCACCACCGCCGGTGGAGAATGGATTGCTTAGTTTTTTCTTCTTTGCCATCTACGGCCACGCCCGATTTCTTATGCCTAACATGAGACTCGACTTCCCAACCATCCCCCGGCAAGAGGGGACTGGCTCAACGATACTCCAACCCCATCGCCCGCCTGACCTCTTCCAGTGTCTTACGAGTCACTTCACGGGCGGCATCACAGCCATCATTCACAATGCTGCGTACCAGATTGGGGTTGGCCGTCAGCTCGGCGGCCCGCTCCCGCATCGGTGCCAGTTCGGTAATCACCGCATCGATCACCGGCTGTTTGCACTCCAGACAGCCGATACCGGCAGAGCGGCACCCCTGCTGCACCCATGCCTTCACCTCCTCATCAGAGTAGACCTGATGCAGCTGCCAGACCGGGCACTTGTCCGGATCACCCGGATCGGTACGGCGCACCCGGGCCGGATCGGTAGGCATGGTACGCAGCTTCTTCTCCACCTCAGTCGGCTCTTCACGCAGGCTGATGGTATTGCCGTAGGATTTGGACATCTTCTGGCCATCCAGCCCTGGCATCTTTGACGCCGGCGTCAGCAGCGGCTGCGGTTCTGGCAGGATGATCTTGCCACCCCCTTCAAGATAGCCAAACAGCCGCTCACGATCGCCCAGAGTGACGTTCTGCTGGCTCTCCAGCAGTGCACGGGCCGTGGCCAGCGCCTCAACATCACCCTTTTCCTGATAACGTTTACGCAACTCACTGTAGAGCTTGGCGTTTTTCTTGCCCATTTTCCGCACCGCCGCACCGGCCTTCTCTTCAAAGTCCGGTTCACGTCCATACAGGTGGTTAAAACGGCGCGCCACTTCACGGGTCAGTTCAATATGGGAGACCTGATCTTCACCCACCGGTACCAGGCCCGCCTTATATATAAGAATGTCGGCACTCTGCAACAGCGGATAGCCAAGAAAGCCATAGGTGGCCAGATCCTTCTCTTTGAGTTTTTCCTGCTGATCTTTATAGGTGGGCACCCGCTCCAGCCACCCCAGCGGTGTGATCATACTCAGCAACAGATGCAGCTCGGCATGTTCCGGCACTCGCGACTGGATAAAGATCTTGGCTGAACCGGGGTTAACCCCCGCGGCCAGCCAGTCAATAATCATCTCCCAGACGCTGTTGGCAATGCCGCCGACGTTGTCATACTCGGTTGTCAGTGCGTGCCAGTCGGCAGCAAAAAAGAAACACTCATACTGATGTTGGAGCTTGACCCAATTTTTAAGCACACCGTGATAGTGGCCAAGATGGAGCCTTCCGGTGGCACGCATGCCTGAGAGGACGCGCTGATGTTGAGCTGGTACCGTATTCAAGTCAAAACCTTCCCTAAACGTTCATCTTTCCCTTCAGATACTGAAGAGAGTGTAGATCAAATCGATTAACGCCCCCATGGGCGGGTTCATGATGCTGGACAAAATCTCCGTCGCCAGCAGCCCCAACAGAATAAAAAAGCCGTACGGCTCAATCTTGTCATATTTATAAGAGAGCGGGCCGGGCAGCAGTCCCGAGACCACCCGGCCGCCATCCAGCGGTGGCAGCGGCAGAAGATTCAGTACCATCAACGCGATGTTGATGAAAATCCCGGCTGCGCCCATGTAGATCAACGGCTGGCCAATAAACGGGGCCGTGGCGATGGTCAACATGCCGATCTTAACCACCAGTGCCCAGATCAGCGCCATCAATAGATTTGCAATCGGCCCCGCCAGCGCCACAATGGCCATGTCCCGCTTTGGGTTGCGCAGGTTGCGCCAGGTGACCGGTACCGGCTTGGCCCAGCCGAAGATAAAACCACCCAGCATCAGCAGGATAATAGGCACCAGCACTGTACCCACAGGATCGATATGTTTCAGCGGGTTAAGTGTCAATCGCCCCATCATCATCGCCGTTGGATCGCCGAGCCGTTTGGCTACCCAGCCGTGGGCCACCTCATGCACCGTAATGGCAAACAAAACCGGCAGTGACCAGACCGCTACCTTCTGTATCAAGCTCAACTCATTCATCGGCGGAGTATAACCCTTTTCCCAAAACCAGCCATTACCTAATTGATTTAGCAGAAGTTATGGACGTTTATTAATCTTCTACGTTAACTTTAAAGAAAACAGAAACAGAAACAGCATCAGCACAAATCAACGCAGCTGATCAGCACTGCCCTTCCCCTGACGCACCACCTCAGGCATATCACCGGTCAGATCCACCACTGTGGTGGCCTCCAGACCACAGAAACCGCCATCGATAATCAACTGCACCTGATTACCGATGGCGTCGCGGATTTCATACGGATCGCTGATGGGGTCACCCTCTCCTGGCAGTAGCAGGGTTGTACTCAAAATCGGCTCACCCAGCTCCGCCAGCAGCGCCTGGGAGATGGCGTTATCCGGAACGCGCACCCCCACAGTCTTACGTTTTGGGTGCAGTAGCCGCTTGGGCACAATCTTCATGGCGGGCAGAATAAAGGTATAAGGGCCAGGGGTAAGATTTCTGATGAGCCGGTAAGCGACGTTGTCGATGTTGGCGTAGGTGGCCATCTCCGCCATGTCACGACACATCAGGGTGAAATAGTGTTTGTCATCCACTTGGCGGATACGGCGCATCTGCTCCAGGGCATCTTTATCGCCAATCTGGCAACCCAGCGCATAACAGGAGTCCGTCGGATAGACGATCACCCCCCCTTGGCGCAACAGCTCAACAGCACCACGGATCAGCCGCTGCTGGGGGTTGTCCGGGTGGATCTGGAACAACGGACTCACGCCGGCATCTCTGCAGTGGCAACGCCCCAGTCATGCCAAACCGGCACCAGCCCCTTGGGCAACGCCCCGATTCGCCCCATGCCCAGCCAGGTCTGGCTCGGACCGTGGTAATCAGATCCTACAGAGGCCTGCAACTCATGGCGTCTGGCGTAGTCCGCCATATTATGGTTATCCTGCACCCCTTGGCTACCGGATATCACCTCAAACCCCTGTCCGCCCAGCGCCTTAAAGTCACCAATTAACGCCCGCAGTTTGGCGGCCGAGAGTTTGTAACGGGCGGGATGGGCAATCACCGCCACGCCACCGGCCCCCTGGATCCAGCCCAACGCCTCTTCCAGTGTGCACCACTCACAGGCAGCGTAGGCCGGTTTGCCGGTGGCCAAGTAGCGGTCAAAGGCAGCCTGAAAGGTTTTGACACGTCCCGATTCAACCAGGAATTTGGCAAAGTGGGTACGGCTGAGAATCTCACCATTGGCGTAGCCTTGTGCCCCAGCCAAAGCATCCTCTATGCCAAGCTTGGCCAGTTTTTGTGCGATCTCATCACCCCGCGTCTGGCGTTTCTGCCGCAATCCGGCCAGCCCCTGCTGCAGCGCCTCGTTGGCCGGATCAAAATTCAGCCCCACTATATGGATGAGATGTTTCTGCCAGGTAACCGATATCTCCACCCCAGTGATGAAGCCGATACCCAGCTTTTCAGCCTCTGCCGCCGCCTCCGCCAGACCATCGGTGACGTCATGGTCGGTCAGCGCCATCACCTGCACCCCCTGACGGGCGGCGTGCTGCACCAGCGCCGTCGGCGACAGCTCTCCATCAGAGCTGGTGGAATGGCAGTGGAGGTCGTAATTTCGCTCTGTTGCTAAATTCATAGAGTAATCATCTGTTAATGGCGCAATCACTAAACTGCCTATGATAGAATTTTCGACCTTATAACGCGAGTAACTGTTTTCATATACTCGCCAAACTGGCAGGTGCTGCATGAAATTTCTGTTTGACTTCTTCCCGATACTGCTCTTTTTTATCGCCTACAAAGTGTTTGATATCTATGTCGCCACCGCCGTCGCCATCGCCGCCTCATTTGTACAGGTAGGCTGGTTCTGGCTTCAGTATCGCCGGGTTGAGAAGATGCATGTCATCACCCTGCTGATGATCACGGTACTGGGCGGTGCCACATTGATTTTTCATGACGACACCTTCATCAAATGGAAGGTGTCGGTTGTCAACTGGCTGTTTGGTATTGCCTTCCTGGGCAGCCAGTTCATCGGCAAAAAGCCGATTATCCAGCGCATGATGGAGGCCTCCGTAGATCTAGCAGCGCCTATCTGGTTACGCCTTAACCTAGCGTGGGCACTCTTTTTCATCTCCACCGGCTTCCTGAACCTCTATGTCGCCTATAACTACGACCTCGATACCTGGGTCAACTTCAAGATGTTTGGCATGCTCGGCCTAACCATTCTCTTCATATTCGTCCAAGCCCTGTTCATCGGTCGGTACATTAAAGACCCCGCCCCGAGTACACCAGAGGCCCCTGAAATCAAAGATAAAAAAGAGGACTTATAATGCTCTACGCCATCATGGCTGAAGATACCGAGAACAGCCTGGAAAAACGGCTGGCAGCCCGCTCTGCCCACGTTGAACGGCTCACTGCCCTGCGCGATCAGGGACGCATGATACTCGCAGGCCCCTTCCCGGCCATCGACTCCCCTGACCCCGGTCCTGCTGGCTTCAGTGGCAGCCTGATTGTGGCGGAGTTTGAATCCTTGGCGGCGGCACAGCAGTGGGCCGATGCCGACCCCTATATCAGCGCCGGCGTTTACGCCAAGGTAACCGTCAAACCCTTCAAAAAGGTCCTCCCCTGATGAGCAACAACCGTATTGAGATGATTCGCCAGCAGCTTGAACAGACCTTGGCCCCACAATCCCTGGAGATCATTGACGACAGCCACAAACATGTCGGCCACAGCGGTGCGGATGGCATGGGGCACTTCACTGTCCAGATCTGTGCCGCTGCCTTCGAGGGTAAAACCCCCCTCCAGCGCCACCGGTTGGTATATGAGGCGCTGGCGGCGCTGATGCAAACCGACATCCACGCCCTTAGCATCCAGGCCAGCGCGCCCAAGTAGTCAACACAGTAGCGATGATGTTAGATTGACGAACTTATTAAAATAACACCACATCCACACGGAGAGAGCGATGCCCATAAAAAAATCAGGTATTCCAATTGCAGTCATCTGCCTTGGCATATCCAGCGTAGCCATCGGCACAGCCGCCATGGCACAAGAGAATGTTGTTGTTGGCACCATTAACGGCGCGCCAATGACGCAGGGGCAACTGATTGGTTATGCACGTGTTGCCGCCCCCCAGGTCAACCTACAGGATCAGGCCGCACGGACCCAGCTTTTGCAGACCTTTATTGGCCGCGAACTGCTCTATCAAGAGTCACTGAAACAGAAAGTCGATCAGCAGCCCGCCGTAAAGGCCGTGTTGGAAGAGACCCGCCACGCCGTGCTTGCACAGGCCTATGTCTCACAGCTGCTACGTGACAAACCCGTCACAGAAGCGATGGCCCGTGACATTTACGACAAACAGGTTGGCAACCAGACCGGGGCTGAGTACCACGCCCGCCACATTCTGGTGGCCACAGAAAATGACGCCACTGCTGCCATCAACCGCCTTAAAAAGGGTGAGGAGTTTACCAAGGTTGCACAAGCCACCTCCAAAGACAGCAGCGCTGCCCGTGGTGGTGATCTGGGGTGGATCAAACCGGAAAAAATGCCCCCGACCTTTGGTGCTGCCCTCTCCAGTCTCAAGCCTGGCAAATATACAACCACCCCCGTCAAGACCGATTACGGCTGGCACGTGATCTATGTGGAGGCCAACCGCCCCGTTCAGCCGCCAACCTTTGAAGCGGTACGTGACCAGCTCATTAAAGCGATACAGGACCAGATCGTCAGCCAGCGCCTGGGCGAATTGCAAAAAGAGGCAAAAATCGTCTTTAACGAGAAATAATTCAACCGATTCTGCCCGGCCACCGACTGGCATAAGCAGAGAATCAGACCAACCATACGGGTGGGGACATCAGCCCCATCCGCTTTTTCAGATGTATAATCCAGCCCTGAAACCGCCAACGTCCAACCCAGATGATTCATGAAAGGCTAACTGTGTCCAAAACTCCTCTCTCCCCTACCCTCGAACTGACCATTGATCTGATGAGTCGCTCCTCTGTTACCCCGGCGGATGCTGGTTGCCAGAGACTCATGTGCGACCGTTTAGCCGCCGTCGGCTTCAGCATTGAACCGTTACGATTTGAGGATGTGGATAACGTCTGGGCCCGCCGTGGCAACAGCGGCCCCCTTATCTGCTTTGCTGGCCACACCGATGTGGTGCCCACCGGACCGTTGGCGCAGTGGACATCCCCCCCCTTCGCCCCTGAGATCCGTGACGGGATGCTCTATGGCCGTGGCGCGGCTGACATGAAGGGCAGTCTGGCGGCAATGGTGACCGCCTGCGAACGGTTTGTGGCGCGATATCCAGACCACACTGGCTCCATCGCCTATCTGATCACCAGCGATGAAGAGGGGCCCAGCATTAACGGCACCGTAAAGGTAGTAGAACATCTGGAGGCCCGTCACGAGAAAATCGACTGGTGTCTGGTTGGTGAACCCACCAGTAGCAATGTTGTGGGTGACGTGATCAAAAATGGCCGCCGTGGTTCGCTCAACGGCATCCTCACCGTGCGCGGTGTGCAGGGGCATATCGCCTACCCACAGCTGGCTAAAAACCCCATCCATCTGGCGGCACCCGCCCTGGCAGAGCTGGCCACCATCGAGTGGGATCGTGGCAATGAGTTCTTCCCCCCTACCTCATTCCAAATATCCAACATCAAGGGTGGCACCGGTGCCACCAACGTCATTCCCGGCGAGCTGGAGATAGTCTTTAACTTCCGTTTTTCCACCGAGTCAACCGAGGCGGGGCTGCGTCAACGTATCCATGAACTGCTTGACCGCCACGGTCTCGACTACTCGATCCACTGGTCACTCTCCGGCAACCCCTTCCTGACCGCCGAAGGCCAACTGGTTGAAGCAACCCAGCGGGCAATTCGCACTGTGACAGGTATTGAAACTGAACTCTCCACCAGCGGCGGCACCTCCGATGGCCGTTTCATCGCCCCCACAGGGGCCCAGGTGCTGGAGCTCGGACCGCTGAATGCCACGATTCATAAACTTAACGAGTGTGTAGCGGTTGAGGATCTAGACACACTGTCCGATATATACGAACAGATCCTGGTAAACCTGCTAATAGATTAATCATCAGGAAGAGCTGTAACCAACCTGTGGAGAAAGGACGTGACTGACCAACATCACGAAAAGAGACGCTTTAGCCGCATTCGTTTTGATGCCAATGTGCTAATCAGCCAGAATGGCCAGGAGTGGCGTTCAAAACTGCTCGATATCTCGCTCAAAGGGGTGATGATCGAAGCACCTCCCAGATTGGATACCACAATCGGCGAGCGCTTTCATTTCGAGGTGATTTTTACCGATAGCGGCAGCCTGATCAGTGGCAACGTCACCGTTGCCCATATTCGTGAGACACACATCGGCTTTGAGATCACACAGATCGATATTGAGGGTGCTGGCCATCTGCGCCGCCTGGTGGAGCTGAACATTGGTGATCCGGAGCTTTTGGAACGTGAACTGACGGCACTACGCTGGCGTTGACCGATCCCTCACCCAAAAAACAGCTGATCCTGATACGCCACGCCAAATCAGCCTGGGAGAGTAACGTTTCTGACGACTATAACCGCCCCCTGGCACTGCGTGGTATCAATGACATTAACGCAATGGCCCATTGGCTAACCCACCAGACAACCAACATCGACCTGATCCTCAGCTCCAGCGCCACACGTGCCAAACAGACAACTGTACAACTCTGCCACGCCGCTAATCTCAACACTGCCAAGATCCATTGGCAAAAATCACTCTATCACGCAGCCCCTTCTACACTGCTCAGTCATATTCACCAAGCACCTGCAACTGTCCGGCAGTTGATGCTCGTGGGCCACAATCCGGGACTGGACGAACTGTTAATGCAGCTCTGCCGCGATCCCCCGCCACGCACCCAGAACGGCAAGCTGTTAACCACAGCAGCCATCGCTATTCTCACCCTGCCAGATGGCTGGCTGGCCCTTCAACCACATACCTGCCACCTAGCCCAGCTGATGCGCCCCAAACAGCTCACTGCGCACTGATCCACCCCTACCAGCAAAAACCGTTATACTTTTCCCCTATCATCAATATGTTGCAGGATTAATCACATGCCCCATCAGAAGAAGCTTCCCGACTTTGTTGCAGCACTTGATCTTGGCTCCAACAGCTTCCACATGATCGTGGCACGGCTGCAGGAGGGGCAGCTGCACATCGTTGACCGAATGCGCGAAATGGTCCGGCTGGCCGATGGTCTGGATGAGAACCACTCAATCCGCCCGGCGGTGCAGCAGGTAGCACTCGACTGCCTGCACCGTTTTGGCCAGCGGATTAAAGAACTGCCACACGGCGCGGTACGTGCCGTCGGTACCAACACCTTACGTAACGCCAGCAACTCAATGGAGTTTCTGGCCCAGGCGGAGCAGGCACTGGGGCACCCCATCGACATTATTGCCGGCATCGAGGAGGCTCGCCTCATCTACCTCGGCGTCTCCCACAGTCTCGCCACCACGCCACAAAAACGGCTGGTGATGGATATTGGCGGCAGCAGCACTGAGCTGATTGTTGGCGAGAGTTTCTCCCCTGACTATATGGAGAGCATGGAGATGGGGTGTGTCACCCTGACACAACGTTTTTTCGGTGATGGCAAAATCAGCTCAGGCAACATCAAAAAAGCGCTGTTACATGCACGCCTGGAGCTGGAACCCCATCTCAACAACTATCGTAAATGGGGCTGGCAACAGGCCATCGGTGCCTCTGGCACTATTCGCGCTGTCCGCAGCGTGGTGGTTAAGGCGGACTGGTGCAAGGGGGGCATCACCCTCTCTGCACTCAAAAAGCTGGTGGAGACACTGGAGGAGAGCGGCAAAATAGAGAACATCAAACTCGATGGCCTAAGCACCGAACGTGCATCCGTCTTTGTCGGTGGTGTCATCATCCTGCTGGCCATCTTTGAAGCACTGGGTATTGACGAGATGAGTGTCTCCGATGGCGCGCTGCGCGAAGGGCTGCTCTACGATCTACTGGGAAGATTACAACACGAAGATGTCCGCAGCCAGAGTGTCGAACATCTCACCCGCCGTTACCATCTCGACAGGGCCCACGCTGAGCGAGTCAGACTCACTGCCCAGTACTGTTTCCGACAAGCGGCGCTACCCTGGGGATTTGATGACGAGGATGAAAACCAGTGGTTAAACTGGGCCGCCACCCTGCACGAAACCGGGTTGGCCATTGCCCACAGCAGCCATCACCAACACGCCGCCTACATACTTGCCCACTCCGATATCCCCGGCTTTACCCAGCAGGAACAACGCATTTTAGCCACACTGGTCCGCAGCCATCGCCGCAAGTTTCCCGCCAAGAGTTTTAAAGAGCTGCCCAAGCAGTGGCAACGTCACGCCAAGGAGCTGGCCATACTGTTGCGGCTGGCCTGTATTCTTAATCGCAGCCGCAGCACTACACCACTGCCGGCCTTCACACTGATCGCCAGCGACCATCAGCTACATCTGCAATTTCCGGAAAACTGGCTCAGTGAGCGCCCACTTACCCACGCCGACCTGGATGAAGAGAAAGATCATCTTGAGGCCATCGATTATCAACTCAGTTTTGAATAATCTATCCAGCACACCTTGAACGGTATTTTTGAACAACGGCCAGAGGGTAGCCTGCTAACCCAACAGCTGCTCGCTGGAGACCCCTTCCAGCTCCATGATCTTACGCAGCTTTCTTAACGCATCGACCTGGATCTGACGGACCCGCTCACGGGTAACGCCAATACGCTCCCCCACCTCTTCAAGGGTCGCCGCATCGTCACCGTTCAGGCCAAAGCGCTGCTCCACCACCTGACGCTGTTTATCATTGAGCTGGGATAACCACTCCGCCAGACAGATTTGTATCTCTTCCGTCTGCAACAGTACCGACGGGTCCGTCTGGCGCTCATCCGCAATCACATCCTGCAGTAACTTATCCTTGTCAAGAGTGGCTGAATCGAGCATTGAGAGCTGTTCGCTAAGCCCCATAATGTTCTGCACATCCATGACCGGCAGATCCAGTTTATTTGCCACCTCTTCCGGACTCGGCTCATGGTCCATACTTTGGGCCAGACGGCGGGCTGTTTTCTGGTAACTATTAATCTGTTTTACAACATGAACCGGCAAGCGAATGGTGCGGGTCTGGTTCATGATAGCCCGCTCGATGGTTTGACGAATCCACCAAGTGGCATAAGTGGAAAAACGATATCCCAGCTCGGGGTTAAACTTCTCAACCGAATGGATCAAACCAAGATTGCCCTCTTCGATCAGATCAAGAAAAGCGAGGCCACGATTCATATAGTAACGGGCAATTTTCACCACCAATCGGAGGTTGCTCTCAATCATGCGCTTGCGCGCCGCCCCATCGCCTGCCAGTGCCAGACGGGCAAAATGGACCTCTTCATCAGCAGTCAGTAAAGGAGAGAAACCTATTTCATTGAGGTAAATACGGGTAGCGTCAACGTTTGTATCTAATGTATGCCAGACGGCTTTATCTTCAGCCACCCCTTTTACATGATCGTCAATATCCGCTAACCCAAGACTCTTTTTATCTTCAGAATCATCTTCAACCGACCACTCAGCTTGAGAATCTATACCATCAACACTCTCACCTAACGTATCACTACCCTCAGTGCCCTGACTATTGTTGCCCACAACCATGACCCCTCATATTGCTGATGCGACTCGCCGAATTTAGAAGACTATAAAACCACCTGAATAAAACCGTTCCTCAAAATATTGACAATCTAAATGCGGACCAATTTACGGAAGATAACGCAACGGGTCAACAGGCTTGCCATCAATGCGAATCTGAAAATGGAGCTGCACCCGCTCTGCCTCACTGCTACCCACATGGGCAATCACATCCCCCTGACTGATAACGCTCCCCTCTGCCACCAGAATTTTCTGATTATGACCATAGGCACTCAGATATTTATCATTATGTTTAATAATGACAAGGTTGCCGTACCCCTTCAGACCATTACCGCTATACACCACCTTGCCCGCTGCCGCCGCGTACACCGGTGCCCCCAGTGGTGCAACAATATCCAGACCCTGATTGGCCGGCGAATTTAGATTAAATCTCGCCACGACCCGCCCCTTAACCGGCCATATCCAGGTTACATCAACCCTCAACACAGGTTCTATCTTGCCTGGGGGCACAGGTTTAGGGGGGACTGAAACACCTGATGGTATTGGCGGTGCCGTCGCAACACGCTCTTTGACAGGTAATACCTTATTACCGCTCTCGCCAGCCATTGCTGAAGGGGGTGGTTTGGGATCGGTTGTGGCCAACGTCCGCACTGCCGCCCCACCACTGGGCGGGGCCACACGCACCCAATCCCCCGCGTGGATCACATAAGGCGGGGCAATACCATTCCACGACGCGATCTGGCGATAATCCTGACCATAGCGCCAGCCTATAGAGTAGAGGGTGTCATCGGGGCGAACCTGATGGTAAACGTGACTGCCACAGCCGGCAAACAGAAGCAGCAGCCCCATGGTAAAACCTAGGGTAAGGGACGCCTTGGACCTTTCATACATGAACACAACGAATTACAACTACCCACAGTTATTTGAAGGTAATAACAAGATAAAGCACTAGTGCCAAAATGACAAAAAGCCACCCTAAACGGTCAACATAACGACGCAGCAAACTGTTCATCCGCTCCCCTCCCCACAAGATCAACCCCGCCACCAGGAAACAGCGGCCACCAGGCCAATGATCGAAGCGAGTAGAAACGGGATAAAAACCATTCCCACGGTGCCCGCGATGCCCGCGGCTATGGTGAACACCTTATATGGAATAAGGGAAAAACCGGCCAGCAACACTACCCAGAAGCCCCACACTGCAAACCACTCAACAGCCGTTTGAAACGTCTGCCAATAACCAAACTGGTGCAGCAACGGCTCGATAAACTCAAACGCAAACATACCAATCAGGTAACCAAATACTCCACCCAGCACAGAGGCAACCGTTGTAATAGCAGCATAGTGTCAGGCACGCGCCGGACGGACCAGCGCCATCGGTGCCAGCATCACATCAGGCGGTATCGGAAAAAAATGACTCTGCAAAACTCATGGCCGCCAAATACCAGGAGGCATAGCGGTGACCTGCCCATGAGAGCACCAGATCATAGATACGTGAAAAGAGTTTCATCAACGACTGCCAGGCAATAGCGGCACAAAGCTAACCTCTTCAATTACATCCCTATCAAACCCCGTAGGGGTACGGGTGACCATATTCAACTGCTGTTTACCATTCACCCCCACGGGGGCAATCAGTCGCCCACCCTCAGCCAGTTGTGCCAACAATCCTTCCGGGATTTTAGAGGGGGCAGCGGTCACAATAATCGCATCAAATGGACCATGCTCTTTCCAGCCCATATGGCCGTCATAATGTTTTAACCGAACGTTATAAAGTTTCAGTTCACGCATCCGCTGCCGGGCACGATTCAACAGCGCACCAATACGCTCAATACTAAACACATGCTCCACCAACTGCGCTAATACCGCCGCCTGATAACCCGAACCCGTACCAATCTCAAGCACCTTATTTGCCGGACCACTCTCAAGCAGCAGTTGTGTCATACGGGCAACTATATACGGTTGTGAAATAGTCTGGCCAAAGCCGATAGGCAGGGCGGTATCATCATAGGCACGACTGGCCAACGCTTCATCAACAAAAATGTGACGGGGGGTATTCAAAATTACATCCAGAACAGCACGACTGCTAATACCCGCATCGCTTAATCGGGTGATTAAACGCTCGCGGGTACGCTGCGAGGTCATTCCAATGCCGCGAAATTGACTAACCGTCAAGCTACTCAACCCCTTTTAACCAATTCGCCACCTGCTCCAGAGCGGTATAACGGGTCAGGTCAATCTGTATCGGAGTCACCGAAACCCGGTTGTAACGAATGGCATGAAAATCCGTACCAGGGCCAGCATCCTGTTCTAAACCCGCCGGCCCCACCCAATAGATATCACGGCCACGTGGATCCTGAGTTTTTATCACCGCTTCAGCTTTATGGCGTCGTCCCAAACGGGTGGCCTCAAACCCTTCAATCTGCTCCCAGAGGATATTAGGTACATTGACATTAAGAATCGTGTCCGCAGGCAGTGGATCACGCTGCAACTGTTTGATCAACATGATCGCCGCACGTGCGGCCGTCTCATAATGGATCAAAGCCTCCCCGGCCAGTGAGACTGCAATCGCCGGATAGCCAAGAAAACGCCCCTCTGTCGCCGCAGCCACAGTCCCTGAATAGAGCACATCATCGCCTAAATTGGCACCCGCATTAATACCTGCCACCACCATATCCGGAGCAAATTCCAACAGCCCTGTTAACGCCAAGTGGACACAGTCTGTCGGTGTGCCATCAACAAAGGTCACGCCTGGGGAGACCTCCGTAGCGCGGAGTGGATACTCTAGAGTCAGGGAGTTACTGGCACCACTACGATTACGCTCAGGGGCCACTACAGTAACATCAGCTATGCTACGCAGGGCCTCCGCCAAGCAACGTATACCACGGGCTTGATAACCATCATCATTACTAACCAAGATGCGCATCAAAAGCCTCTATCAACACAAAAACAGGTACCACTACAAACCCGCTGTTACATAACAACAATACACCACTGCATCAAAGCCGCCGGGAAAATCCCCAGTGCCAGCATACCCAAGCTATTAAGCGAAATCACAATACGCATATCCATACCCGCCTCAATCTTAGCGGTATCTTCCGGCTTGTCGAAATAGATGGTTTTGATAATACGCAGGTAGTAAAACGCACCAACCACAGAAAAGACTACTGCAGTGACTGCCAACCACACCAGATCAACTTGGACAATGGATTGCAACACAGAAAGTTTGGCGTAAAAACCAACAGTTGGTGGCACACCCGCCATCGAGAACATCAGGATCATCATCATCGCAGCCAACCACGGACTACGTTCATTCAAACCTTTAAAGTCGTCAATATTATCAGCCTCAAAACCGGCACGACTGAGTACAATAATCATACCAAACGCCCCCATACTCGTCAGCGCGTAAACCACTACGTAAAACATAGACGCCGAATAACCGTTCTCTGTCCCGGCCAATATACCCAACAAAATAAAACCCACATGGGAAATTGTTGAGTAAGCAAGCATGCGTTTAAGATTGGTCTGGGCAATGGCAACAACATTACCTATGACGATAGAGAGAATCGCCAAAACCACCAGCATCGTCTGCCAATGGCCGTGCAGATCGCCCAGCCCTTCCACCAACAGGCGCATCACCATGGCAAACGCAGCGATCTTCGGGGCAGCACCAATGTACATGGTGACTGGCGTAGGGGCACCCTGGTACACATCAGGCACCCACATGTGAAATGGTACTGCACCAAGTTTAAAGGCTAAACCAACAACTACAAACGCAAGTCCCAACAGCAATATGATGTTATTCGGACTCTGTGCCACAACAGCGCTGATCCCGGCAATATCAAGCGTACCAGCAACACCATAAAGCATGGACATACCATAAAGAAGCATCCCAGACGCTAACGCCCCCAACACAAAATACTTCATCGCGGCTTCGGTCGCGCTCAATGAGTCACGTTGGAAAGCAACCATGGCATACAGCGACAGTGACAACAATTCAAGCCCCATATAGAGCGTCAACATACTGTGAGCCGAAACCATCACCATCATGCCAAGCACACCAAGCAGGCCAAGTACAAAATACTCGCCCTTAAACAGGCCTCGCTGCTTCAAATATTGACGGGAATAGATAAAAACAACAGCGGTAACCAGATAGATAAAGACCTTCAGCACGTTGCCCATCGGGTCACTAACAAACATATCATTAAAGGTTAAAATCCGCCCCGTTTCCGACAGGCTGATAGTCAACATCATTGCACCCACCAAGGTACCGATTGCCAGAACAAAAGTGACTATACGGTCATTATCTTTAATAAAAAGATCAAATATCAAAATGATACAAGCCATGGTCAGCACGAATATTTCGGGCAACGCCGGCACAAAATTTGGTATTTCAAAATTCACCATAACGATTATTCTCTTAACCTTCTGTGCTTTTGTTATGTTACAGCTTAGATGTCACTGCCTGTTGCAGCAGATGCCCAACCGTTGGATGCATCACCTCCAGCAAAGGTGCAGGCCAGATACCAAACAACAAAATCAACGCTGCCAACGAACCCAACACCAATGCTTCACGGGCATTTATATCTTTCAGTACTGCCACATTATCATTTTTAATCTCACCAAAAACCACGCGTTTAACCAGCCACAGACTATAAGCAGCACCCAAAATCAGCGTGGTCGCAGCAAGGAATGCGTACCAGAAATTGGCCTGGAAAGCACTCAGGATTACAAAAAACTCACCGACAAACCCCGACGTCCCTGGCAACCCGGCATTAGACATGGCAAAGAAAACCATAAACGCAGCAAACCACGGCATAGTGTTCGCCACACCACCATAATCACTGATCCTGCGGCTATGCATGCGGTCATACAATACACCGATGCAAAGGAACATTGCGCCGGAGATGAACCCATGGGAGATCATCTGCACCATCGCACCTTCCATACCAAGTGCTGCACCTGAGGTACTACCCGTCTGTTGATAGATGCCAAAGACTAAAAAGAAACCAAGCGTCACAAATCCCATATGAGAGATTGATGAATAGGCCACCAGTTTTTTCATATCCTCCTGGACCAGTGCCACCAATGCGATATAGACCACCGCCACAAGCGACATTGTAATCACCAGCCAATCAAGTTCGTTACTGGCATCAGGGGTAATTGGCAACATAAAACGGAGGAAACCATAGGCCCCTAGCTTTAACATGATCGCTGCCAAAATAACGGAACCACCGGTGGGGGCCTCAACGTGGGCATCAGGCAACCAAGTGTGCACTGGCCACATAGGCACTTTTACCGCAAAGGCAATCAAGAACGCTAGGAAGATCAATATCTGGGCTGTCAGCCCTATCTGCACCGACTGGAAATCCAGAATGGAAAAATTACCTGTCTGGAAGTAGAGATAGATCAGTGCAATCAACAAAAAGACTGAACCAAAGAAGGTATAGAGAAAGAACTTAATGGTGGCATATACACGCCGTACACCACCCCAGATTCCGATTACCAAAAACATTGGAATCAGCATGCCTTCCCAAAAAACGTAGAACAGCACCGCATCGAGCGCTGCAAATACACCGTTCATCATGCCTTCCATAATCAAAAAGCAAGCCATGTACTGAGCGGTTTTATGTTCAATCACTTCCCACGCTGCAACCACCACTAGAATGGTGGTAAAGGAGGTGAGCAGAATCAACGGCATAGAGACACCATCAATACCTACGTGATAGAAAACATTAAACGCAGGTATCCATGAATACTGCTCAACAAACTGCATCTGATGTGTGGTCAGGTCAAAGCCTGTATAAAGCGGAATTGAGACCGCAAAGGCAATAATCGCCCAGGCCAGTGATGACCAGCGTACTAAATCCTTATTGCCGGTGGCACCAAGTGCCAACACCATCAAACCACCAATAATAGGCAGCCAGATAACTAAACTGAGGAGCGGTAAATCTGACATTCAATCCAATCCCTTTATTCTTATGCGTAGGCCAGTAGCCAACTCATCAAAACTAGCAAGCCAATAATCATCGCAAAGGCGTAATGGTAGAGATAACCTGTTTGCAAATGACGAACCACGCCAGCCGCTCGGCCAATCAGATTGGCGGTACCGTTAACCATTACCCCATCAATACCTTTCACATCCCCTATCTGCCAGAAAAATTTCCCAGCCTTAAGACTGCCCAACGCAAAAAACGCAGCGTTGAATTTATCAAAGAAATAGGCATTATCGAGGAGCTTGTAAATGCCACCAAAACGAGCTTTGATTGTCGCAGGAAGCTCCGGACGTTTCATATAGAGATACCAAGCCGTGAAAACCCCCGCCATTGCCAGCCAGAATGGGGGTGCCATCATTCCATGCACAATAAAGCCCATCACCCCCGTGTAATGCTCACCCAAATGCGCTAATACATCATTCTGCTCACTAACAAAAATGGTATCGCCAAAATAATCACCAAAGAGCAATGGACCTACCGCAATAGCACCAATCACTACCGACGGTATTGCCAACAGAATCAGTGGCAAAGTAATCACTGCCGGTGATTCATGTAAATGCTCCTTGGTATGGTGATCCATACGCTCTTTACCATGGAACACCAGAAAGAACATCCGGAAGCTATAGAGCGCTGTGACAAAAACACCCAACAGGACCGCCACATAAGCAAACGTTGCGGCAGGGTTATCCGAAGCGTGCACCGCTTCAATGATAGCGTCTTTTGAGAAAAAGCCTGCAAACCCAGGAAAACCAATCAGCGCCAGCGAACCGATCAACATACACCAATAGGTAATGGGCATATATTTTTTCAGACCGCCCATCTTGCGGATGTCCTGTTCATGATGCATCGCCACAATGACCGAACCGGCAGCCAGAAACAGCAGCGCCTTAAAGAAGGCGTGAGTCATGAGATGAAAAATACCCGCAGCATAGGCCGAGGCACCCAAAGCAACCGTCATATAACCGAGCTGTGAGAGCGTCGAATAGGCAACCACACGTTTAATATCGTTCTGAATCAGGCCAAGAAACCCCATAAACAGCGCTGTTATTGCACCAATCACCAACACCACACTCAACGCGGTAGTGGACAACTCAAACAGTGGGGACATACGTGCCACCATAAATATACCGGCAGTTACCATCGTTGCCGCATGAATCAGTGCAGATATTGGAGTAGGGCCTTCCATTGAATCAGGCAACCAGACATGCAGAGGAACCTGCGCCGATTTACCCATTGCACCAATAAAAAGCAGTATGCAGATAACAGTCATCAATGACCAATCAATCCCAGGTAACACCTGAATGGTCAGCCCCGCCATCTCTGGAGCGGCTTTAAATACATCCGCATAATCAAGACTGTTGAAGTACATCAGCACCGCAGCAATTCCAAGCAGAAAGCCAAAGTCTCCTACACGGTTAACCAAAAATGCCTTCATGTTTGCATAGATGGCAGTCTCTTTTTTGTACCAGAAGCCGATGAGCAAGTATGAAACCAATCCCACTGCCTCCCAACCAAAAAACAGCTGCATGAAATTATTGGCCATAACCAGCATTAACATCGAGAAGGTAAAGAGCGAGATATAGCTGAAAAAGCGTTGATAACCTGGGTCGTCCCGCATGTAACCAACGGTATAGATATGCACCATAAGGGATACAAACGTCACCACCATCATCATGGTGGCTGTCAGTTCATCAATTAAAAAACCAACTTCAAACGCGATGCCATCGCTAACAGCCCAGCTATAGACCGTGGCATTATAGATGACACCATTATTAAGAATGATGTCATTAAATACGAGCACAGAGAGACCAAACGCAACAGCCACACCTATAATAGTCACCCAATGGGCACCACTACGACCCACCTGTCGGCCAAACAGACCCGCAATAATGGCCCCCAGTAACGGGGCAAGCACAATGCCGAGATAGATGTTTTCCATAATTATTTCCTATCCCTTCAACGTATCAAGTTGTTCTACATTGATAGTACGGCGATTACGGAACCACACCACCAGAATTGCCAAACCAATAGCTGCCTCAGCTGCGGCCACTGTCAATATAAAAAACACAAATACCTGCCCTGACAGATCACTTAAAAAGTATGAGAAGGCTACAAAATTCATGTTAACCGCCAGCAACATCAACTCAATTGCCATCAACAAAACAATGACATTTTTTCTATTCAGGAAAATACCCGCCACACCTATACAAAAGAGGATGGCGCCCAGCACTAAAAAATGTGACAGTGAAATCATGCTTCCCTCTAACCCCAGTCTATTGTGGATCGCTTATGTAGCAGAACCATCATTCTTCTTTTCAGACGCCATTTTTACAATGCGTACTCGGTCATCCCGACGAACAGCAACCTGCTCCCCGATATTTTGAACCTTGGTATTAGGGCGACGGCGCATTGTCAAAATAATCGCGGCAATAATTGCAACCACCAGAACCACCGCAGCCAACTCAAAGGCATACACATAATCGGTATAAAGCACACGCCCCAACTCTTTGGTATTACTATAATCTGCCGCATGCCTGACGGGTGCTGGCATCTGTTCCAGACCAAACTCTTTTCTGCCAACAACCGCTATCAACTCAAGAAGAACTATCAACGCCACTGGCACGCCTACATAGGCATTTTTGACAAACCCCTCGCGAAGTACAGAAATATTAATGTCCAACATCATAACCACAAACAGAAACAGTACCATCACGGCCCCAACGTAGACCAGCACCAGGGTAATGGCAAGAAACTCAGCCTCCATCATTAACCAAATGGCTGCACAAGTAAAAAAGGCCAACACCAGAAACAATACTGCATGCACCGGGTTACGGACTGTAATCACCGCCAGGGATGACGCCACCAACACGGCAGAAAAAAGATAAAAAATTACTGATTCCATATAGTATCGCTCACTTAACGGTAAGGTGCATCTTCGGCACGGTCCGCAGCAATCTGCGATTCAAGACGATCACCCACAACCAACAATTTATCTTTGGTCATGATCTGCTCACCACGCTTTTCAAAGTGATACTCAAATTCCCGTGTCTCAACAATGGCATCCACAGGACACGCCTCCTCACATAGCCCACAATAGACGCACTTAAAAAGATCAATGTCATAACGGGTAGTGCGGCGCGTACCATCATCACGCTGGTCAGATTCGATGGTAATGGCAAGCGCTGGGCAGGTCGCTTCACACAGCTTACATGCAATACAGCGCTCTTCACCATTAGGATAACGCCGCAAAGCGTGCAGACCCCGGAAGCGGGCCGACTGCGGTGTTTTCTCTTCTGGATACTGTACCGTAATCTTTCTTGCAAAGAAGTACTTGCCTGTCAATTTCAGACCCAGCAACAACTCCCACAACATAAAGCTCTTAACATAGTGGCGCATCATATTCATATCAGGCCGCTCCTTACTTAATCGAACCAGGGGCCAACTTGACCCATAATGAACAGGCCAACCACCACTATCCAGACAATGGTCACGGGTATAAAGACCTTCCAGCCCAAACGCATGATCTGGTCATAACGGTAACGTGGAAAAGTCGCCCGGAACCACAAAAACAGAAACAAGAAAAACGCTGTTTTAAGCAATAACCATACGATTCCCGGCACCCACGAGAATAGAGGCCCAAGGACTGGAATACCCTCAAACGGCGAAAGCCAACCGCCCATAAACATAATGGACGTCAGCACCGCAATCAGAATCATATTGGCATATTCCGCCAGGAAAAATACCGCAAAGGTCATTCCTGAATATTCAACATGAAAACCAGCCACGATTTCAGACTCACCCTCAGCAACATCAAACGGGGCGCGGTTGGTCTCAGCAACACCAGAGATAAAATAGACTATAAACAAGGGCAGTAGCGGCAGCATAAACCAGTTAACAATACCCCACTCCCCTTTTTGCGCCAGCACAATCTCCTGTAGATTCAAGCTGCCCGCCGCCATCAATACACCGACCAAGGCAAAACCCATGGCAATTTCATATGAAACAACCTGTGCTGAAGAACGTAATGCCCCCAGAAACGCGTATTTTGAGTTAGAGGACCAACCCGCAATAATGACACCATAGACACCCATGGAGGTCATGGCCAAAATATACAGCAGACCCGCATCCACGTTAGCCAGCACCATTCCCTCATCAAAGGGGATAACAGCCCAGGCTGCCAATGCTGGTCCCAGCGTAAGAATCGGCCCCAGAATAAAAAGAATCCGGTTGGAGTTGGTCGGGATAATGATCTCTTTGAGAGCCAGCTTCAATCCGTCGGCAATCGGCTGCAATAGACCTTTAGGACCAACTCGATTAGGGCCAATACGTACCTGTATGTAACCAATCACCTTACGTTCAGCCAAGGTCAAATAGGCAACAGAAAGCATGATGGGAACCACAATAGCCACAATTTTGACAACCGTCAAAATAATTGTCTGCAACAGCTCTGGGAGCTGGTTCCACATTGTCAGCAAAGCATCAATCATTCTTTATATTCTCGTCTTCGCTCTTTTACACAGGTTTAATAACGATGGCCGCCGCATTAACACCAAAACCGGCCACGCCCGGCAGACCGGCAGGCAGCCAAACGGCACCATCAGCGACACGATTGTCGATCGTCAGTGGCAGTACACAGCACTCATCACCCTGACGTATCTCTACATTCACCGCATCCCCTACCCCCAACGCAGAAGCCACATTGGCATTAATACGCACAGTGGCGGCATCGCCATGGACCGTCGCCTGCAGAGCAGGGGCACGACGAACTGTGGCATCAGCAGCATAGGCAGCCAGCTCAGCAATACGTACCAGCGCGCTGCTTTTGTCAGTCAACGCTGCTGGAGCAATCCATCCGGTTGACTCAAAGGTCGCGCCTTTAACAAGCGCCTTGAGTTCATCACGCACCTCTTCTGAAGAGATATATTCAAAACCATCCACTTCAAACAAATTACCTAACACACGTAATACTTTCCAGGCTGGACGGGTCTCACCCAGAGGTTTTATTGCCCCATTAAAACTTTGCCAGCAACCCTCTACATTGACGTATGTGCCCGATGTCTCTGTGAACGGAGCAACAGGTAGAATCACATCAGAATAGGTCAGCGCTACATCGTTTTTATATGCTGACAAAGTAACAACAAAGTCCGCACCATTAAGGGAATTCAACGCAACCGATGGGATGGCTGTATCAAACTCAGGCTCAACACCCAACAACAGATAACCCGCCAGTTTTTCTTTCAACATTGCAGCTGCATTTAAACCAAAAGTCTCGCCTTTTCCAGCAGCGGCGCGATACGGTAACACGCCCGCCAAATAACCACCCGCACTGTTTGCGCCAGTAGTCAAAGAGCCAAAAGTTGCCCCACTCATCGTGGCAATCGCCTGTGCTAAAGCACGAAGCACCGCCGCATTAGGCAGTGACTCTGCATACGAACCAAGCAGTACTGTCGATTTTGTGGATGTTTTTAACGCAACCGCCATCTGGCGCGCAGCATCGCTCACTTCAACATCAGCAAATAGTTTTTCAAGCCCCAAAGGTGCGGTGATACCCGATTCCTGTAACGCCTTGGCTATTGCCACCAGCACATCTTCCATATCAAGAGGAGCTGTAATAGTTTTAGCATGAACCTTAAAAGTGAAATCATAATCAACAGGATTAACAAACATCACTTTGGCACCATTCATAGCGGCTTTACGAACCCGCAAACCAATAATGGGCTGTTCCATACGCACATTAGAACCAATGAATAACGCCGCGTTTAAAGTATCAATATCGGCAATGGAGTGGCCTAGCGCCGGATAAAGTGGCATTTGTTCCTGGTCTGAGAAATCCTGCTGCTGCAGACGAAAATCAACATTGACACTACCCAAACCACGTACCAACTTCTGCAACAGGTACATCTCTTCTGTCGTAGCACTCGCAGTGCAGAGCGCACCCAGCTGTGTAGCGCCTTTACTATCCACCACACTTTTCAAACCATTGACTGCAAACTCCAGTGCCGTCTGCCAGTCACACTCTACCCAATCATCACCGTGTTTAATCATCGGCACAGCTATTCGCTCAGGACTATTCACACCTTCATAACTAAAACGATCACGATCAGAGAGCCAAGTCTCATTCAGCGACTCATTCTCTTCTGGAACAACACGGCGCACTTGACCACGCAACGACTCAATGTGGATATTGGAGCCAACACAATCGTGGGGAGCAATAGAACTCACTTTATCCATCTCCCAACCACGGGCATGAAAACGGAAAGGCTTGGATGTTAATGCACCCACCGGGCAGAGATCGATGATGTTGCCGGAGAGTTCAGAGGTCATCGCCTTAGCAACGTAGGTACCAATCTGCATATGTTCACCACGCCCGGTAGCACCCAGCTCACGGATGCCGGCAATCTCCTGACCAAAACGGACACAGCGGGTACAGTGGATACAGCGAGTCATATCGGTTGCAACCAACGGGCCGATATTCTTATCCTTCACAACACGCTTCTGCTCACTGTATTCAGAGTGCGAGCTACCGTATCCCATCGCCAGGTCCTGCAGGTCGCACTCACCCCCTTGATCACAAATTGGGCAATCGAGCGGATGATTGATCAGAAGAAACTCCATGACCCCCTTCTGGGCAGCCACCGCTTTTCTGGAACGGGTATAGACCTTCATGCCATCGGTAATGGGTGTGGCACAAGCAGGCAACGGCTTAGCGGCTTTTTCCACCTCCACCAGACACATCCGGCAGTTAGCGGCAACAGAGAGTTTTTTGTGGTAACAAAAACGGGGGATGGGGATTCCTGCGTCATCGGCGGCTTCAATAATCATTGAGCCATCTTTAGCATCGATTGTCCTGCCGTCGATCTCTATTTTTACCATCTGGCGTCCCGTTACCCTTATCTGATTCAACACATTCAATTCACTGAGTTAAGCCACACTAGCCTGCACAACTCGAGGTCAAACCATACATTTGCCGTGGTCGATATGATATTGAAACTCATCGCGGAAATGTTTGATAAAACTCGCTACTGGCATGGCCGCAGCATCACCGAGCGCACATATAGTTCGCCCCATAATCTTCGCTGCAACGTCATCAAGCTTGTCAAGATCATCCTGCCTGCCATGCCCATGTTCAATACGATGCACAACACGCGACAGCCAACCCGTGCCTTCGCGACACGGCGTACACTGGCCACAGGACTCTTCATAATAAAAGTGCGAGAGCCTGGACAACGCCTTAACCATGCACATACTGTCATCGATGACAATAACCGAACCCGCCCCCAGCATGGAGCCCGCTTTGCTAATGGAATCATAATCCATCGTCAAATCCATCATAATATGTGCGGGCAACACCGGTGTTGAAGAGCCGCCCGGTATAACCGCCTTAAGTTTATGCCCCGTCCGAACACCTCCCGCCATCTCTAACATTTCTGCAAAAGGGGTTCCCATCGGAATCTCATAATTACCTGGTTTATTCACGTGGCCAGTCACTGAAAACAGTTTGGGGCCACCATTATTGGGCTTGCCAATCTCCAAAAACCATTGACCACCGTTGGCGAGTATCTGCGGGATTGATGCCAGCGTTTCAGTATTATTAATCGTCGTCGGACGACCATAAAGCCCATAACTGGCGGGGAACGGCGGCTTAAAACGGGGCTGCCCTTTTTTGCCTTCTAATGACTCCAGCAGCGCAGTCTCTTCACCACAGATGTAAGCCCCTGCGCCCAGATGTGTATCGAGATCAAAATCGATACCGCTGCCCATGATATTTTTACCCAGAAGTCCGGCGGCACGCGCATCTTCAATAGCACTCTGAAAACGCTCATAGGGCTCCCAGAATTCACCACGAATGTAGTTATAACCTTTGGTAGCACCGATGGTGTAACCAGCAATCGCCATGCCTTCAATCAGCTGATGGGGGTTAAAACGAAGTATGTCGCGATCTTTACAGGTACCCGGCTCACCTTCATCAGAGTTACAGACAATATATTTCTGGCCCGCTGAGTTACGAGGCATAAAACTCCACTTGAGCCCCGTAGGGAAACCCGCACCACCACGACCACGCAGCGCCGATATTTTCACCTGATCGATGATCGTTTCAGCAGGCGTTTTCTCTTTAAGAATTTTTCTCCACTGCTCATAACCACCCGTACTCTGGTAGACATCCAATGTCCAGGGTTTATCAAGATGATTATTGCGAAAACAGATTTCATTGGCCATAAGATTCTACTCGAGACTATCCAAAATGGAGTCTATCTTCTCCGGTGTCAGATCTTCGTAATATACCCGTCCAATCTGCATCATTGGCGCACCGGCGCAAGCACCCAAGCACTCCACCTCTTTCATGCTGAACTTACCATCAGCACTCATCTCGCCAAACTTGATACCCAATCGCTTTTGCAGATGGTCTACCACTTCCTCTGAACCGCGCAACAGACATGAAATATTGGTACAAACACACACCTTATGACGCCCCACAGGTTTAAGCTCATACATCGAGTAAAATGTGGCCACTTCGTAAACAGCAATCGCAGGCATCTCCAGATACTCTGCCACTGCATCCATCAAATCATTCGTCAACCAGCCACCATTTTGATCTTGCAGAATTCGCAAAGCAGCCATAGACGCAGACTGCTTCTGATCAGCCGGATACTTGGCAATCCACATATCAATTTCAGCGCGGGACGCCGGGGTGATCAAATCCAGTTTACTTTGGGACATCTGTTGGGACATCAGCGATCCACCTCTCCAAACACGATATCTTGTGTACCGATAATTGTGACAACATCAGCAATCATATGGCCGCGGGACATCTCATCCAGACCAGCCATATGAGCAAACCCGGGCGCTCTAATCTTCATGCGATACGGTTTATTAGCGCCGTCGGAGACCAGGTAGACACCAAACTCTCCCTTTGGATGTTCAACTGCCGCATACGCCTCACCCACCGGCAGACAATACCCTTCGGTATAAAGCTTAAAGTGGTGAATCAACGCCTCCATATCGCCCTTCATAAGCTCGCGGTTTGGTGCAGACACCTTGTAATTATCCACCTTCACTGGACCAGGATTTTTACGCAACCAATCAACACACTGCTTGATAATATGGTTAGATTGACGCATCTCTTCAACACGCACCAAATAACGATCGTAGCTGTCACCTTCAACACCCACTGGAATATCAAAATCAAGACGGTCATACACTTCGTAAGGCTGCTTTTTACGCAGATCCCACTCAATGCCAGAACCGCGCAACATTGGGCCAGTAAACCCCATCTGCAAAGCACGCTCCGGAGAGACAACACCAATACCTACCGTGCGCTGCTTCCAGATACGATTATCTGTCAGGAGTGTTTCATACTCATCCACGTACGTTGGAAAACGTTGCGTAAAGTCATCAATAAAGTCGAGCAACGAACCCTGCCGATTACGGTTCATGCGATCCACATCACGGGCATTATGCCACTTGGATGGCTGATAATGAGGCATCCGATCCGGCAAATCACGTGCTACACCGCCTGGACGATAATAGGTAGCATGCATGCGCGCGCCCGAAACAGCTTCGTAGGCGTCGAGCAGATCCTCACGTTCACGGAAGGCATACAAAAAGACCGTCATCGCGCCAATATCAAGTGCATGGGCACCTAGCCAGAGCAGATGATTGAGAATACGGGTCATCTCATCAAACATGACACGAATGTATTGGGCGCGCAGCGGAATCTCCATGCCAAGAAGTTTTTCAATGGCCAATACATAACCATGCTCATTGCACATCATGGAGACATAATCGAGACGGTCCATATAACCAATGTTTTGATTATATGGCTTGCCTTCAGCAAGCTTTTCGGTAGCGCGGTGCAAAAGGCCGATATGCGGATCCGCGCGCTCAATCACCTCGCCATCAAGCTCCAACACCAGACGCAGCACTCCATGCGCTGATGGATGCTGCGGACCAAAGTTCATAGTGTAATTACGAATTTCAGCCACGATTATCTACCCTTTGCCATTTTTTCGTAACGGTTATCATCACGAATCACACGCGGGACATTAACGCGCAACTCTATTGATACCGGCTCATACACAACACGTTTACGTTCAGGGTCATAGCGCATTTCCACATGACCTATCAACGGAAAGTCCTTTCGGAAAGGATGGCCAATAAAGCCATAATCAGTCAAGAGCCTGCGTAAATCAGGATGATCCTCAAAGAGTATGCCAAACAGGTCAAACGCCTCACGTTCATACCAATTTGCGGCGCTCCATATGTTAACAACCGAGCTGATCTTAGGCTCGTCATCATCCACAAAAGCACGCACCCTCAAACGCACATTATTCTTGATAGAGAGCAGGTGGTAGACAACAGCAAAACGTGATCCCTGCCAGCGGCTAGAGCCATATTCAAGGTAATCCACACCACAAAGGTCTATCAGCTGCTCAAAATGAAAATCAGGATCATCACGCAGGAGAGTGCATACATCAACCACTTGGGCGGCGGAAATCTCAACAGTGACCTCATCTACCGCGACACGGCAGTTCTGCAAAACCTCGCCAAAACGGGCGTGAAGGGATTCAACCAATTTCTCAAGCGTAATAGACATTAATCAACTCTCAACGCGCAATGGTATTAGTACGGCGAATTTTATTCTGCAACTGAATTATCCCGTAGAGCAGGGCTTCTGCCGTTGGGGGACAACCCGGCACATAAATATCCACAGGCACAATCCTGTCGCAACCGCGAACCACAGCATAAGAGTAATGGTAGTATCCGCCACCATTAGCGCATGATCCCATGGAGATAACCCAACGCGGTTCCGACATCTGGTCATACACCTTACGTAGCGCAGGTGCCATTTTATTGACCAGCGTCCCGGCCACAATCATCACATCTGACTGACGGGGACTGGGACGAAAAACCACACCAAAACGATCCAGATCGTAACGGGCTGCACCGGCATGCATCATTTCAACGGCACAACAGGCCAAACCAAATGTCATTGGCCAAAGCGAACCTGTACGCGCCCAGTTAATAAGCTTGTCGGCAGTTGTGGTAACAACCCCCTTCTCGAGAATGCCTTCTATTCCCACTCCAAAGCCCCTTTTTTCCACTCATATATAAAGCCTACAACCAGAATACCAAGAAACACCATCATGGAGAGAAAGCCAAACATCCCGATCTCCTTAAGCACCACTGCCCAAGGAAAGAGAAAAGCAATTTCGAGATCAAATATTATGAAAAGAATAGCAACTAGGTAGTAGCGCACATCAAACTTCATGCGCGAATCCTCAAACGCCTCAAAACCGCACTCATACGGCGACAGCTTTGCACTGTCTGGACGATGGGGTGCCAACACAAAACCGGCAACAACAGGTCCCACACCAAATAAAATGGCTAGTACGAGGAAGATCAAAACCGGCAAGTAATTCTCTAACATTTAAGTCGCCCTCCCATTACTCGACTCTTGATTAACTTCAAGACCGGAACATAAAAACCCAACAGACATGGCCGCTACTGTTATTTTATTTATAGCGTTGGAGGGGCAGTCTAGGCTAGTTATTCGCGCAGTGTCAACCCAAATAACCCGGATAGAAGCCGCTACATTCATGAGGTTAGCGATGTTTTTATTTTCGCACCACATCAAACAACACAAATTTATCATTTTTATTATTTAAGCAGTCTTGCTGCCTTTAATTTGGTGCCGATGGCCGGACTCGAACCGGCACAGCTTGCGCCACTACCCCCTCAAGATAGCGTGTCTACCAATTTCACCACATCGGCAATTCTTTACAAATCAAAAATCTTAATTGGCCGGAAGCACTGGCTTATCTGACGGCAAATCCAGTGATGGCTTATCAGTCACTGATTGGGTCGACTCAATCACGCTCTTATGCTCCCCGCGATGCCCGCCTAAGTAACCCAACGTAAGGCTGGTCACAAAAAAGAGCGTCGCAACTAACGCTGTAGCGCGAGTCAAAAACGAAGCTGAACCCTGGCTACCAAACACAGTTGACGAGGCGCCGCTACCAAAAGCCGCACCCACATCTGCACCCTTACCGCGCTGAACAAGCACCAATACAATCAGTGCAATCGTCAACACAATATGAATCACAGTAAATACTGCAACCATCAAACCTTCCCCTGATTACCAGCCACAGCGCTTATGTTGCCGCCCTGCAAATTGTCAAAAATTCTTCAGCATCGAGCGAGGCACCGCCTATCAGCCCGCCATCGATGTCAACCTGGGCAAACAGCTCTTCAGCGTTCCCACCCTTCACGCTGCCACCGTAAAGGAGCTGGATTCTAGCAGCTAACGCGGGGGCTTTCATAGCTATTCTTTGGCGAATAAACGCGTGCACGCTCTGAGCTTGCTCAGGTGTCGCCGTCATGCCCGTACCGATGGCCCACACCGGCTCATAGGCTATAACAGCACTTTGCAACGCCGCCAGCCCGGCCTCGCTGCTTAACAGCGCATCAAGCTGGCAAGAGATGACCGCTTCGGTCGTGCCTTGCTCACGCTCCGCCAGCAGCTCGCCAATACACAGTATCGGGGTCAGGCCAGCTTTACTGGCAGCAACCACCTTTTCCGCCACAATCGCATCACTCTCCCCACACTGGGCGCGACGCTCTGAATGGCCCAGAATGACGTACTTACAGCCGACATCCAGTAACATGCCAGCAGAGAGTTCACCCGTGTAGGCCCCCTCAACATGCTGTGACATATTCTGGGCACCTAGAGAGACTGGCGAACCTCGCAACACCCTTTCCACCATCGGCAAATAGACAAATGGCGGACAAAGAACCACATCAGCGACGGATGACTTCAGCCCGACTTTAATCGCACTCACTAAAGCCTCACCATCTGCCGCGTTACAGTTCATCTTCCAATTACCGGCGACTAGTGACTTACGCATCCAACTTAACTCCGGGCTTTGAAAATAATGGTCCCAGATATTACAGAGCGGGAGCCAATAAATCAAACGTTTTTAAGCAGTTGGATGAGACATACTCAACCTGGATGTGCATTATAGCTGTGCGTATGCAAGCTCAACCTGTCGTGCCAGATACTCAGCACATTGACGCACCAACTCACCACTTTGACCTTCTACCATCACCCTAATCACTGGTTCGGTACCCGACGCCCGCAATAAAACACGGCCATTGCCGCTGAGCCGCAGGTCTACCTCTCGCAACGCATCATTCACAATAACCGATTTGGCATAATCAAACGGACGTTCTGTACGAACATTGATCAGGGTTTGTGGGTATTTTTCCATTCCGGATTTTAATTCGCTCAAAGATTTACCTGACTCGACCACGGCAGCCAGCACCTGCAACGCAGCAACTATACCGTCTCCCGTGGTAGCATGGTCCAGACAAATAATATGGCCAGATGACTCTCCACCCAGCGCCAAATCGCCTTGCCGCAACAAATCCATTACATAGCGATCCCCTACCGCAGCGCGATGCAATTCAATGCCTAACGTTCCCAGGGCATGCTCAAGCCCCAGGTTACTCATCACCGTCCCCACCACTCCTCGTTTGAATCCGGGACGCCCCATTCTGGCGACCGCTATGATAAAGAGCAGCTCATCACCGTCGAGCACCTCTCCTTTATGATCAACCATAATCAACCGGTCACCATCACCGTCAAGCGCAATGCCCAAATCAGCACGGTGATGAACAACCGCTGCCTGCAACAACTCTGGGTGAGTCGATCCACAGTTGTCATTAATATTTAAACCATTTGGCTCGGCACCAATGGAGATCACTTCCGCGCCCAACTCTTCAAGCACCAACGGGGCCATCCCGTACGTGGCACCATTCGCACAATCCACCACTATTTTGAAGCCACTAAAAGAGAGTCGTGATGGAATGGTGCTCTTGCAAAACTCTATGTACCGGCCTGCCGCATCCACAACCCGTTCAGCCTTACCCAAGGCATCCGGTGCCACCGTCTCCATCGGCTTATCTAGCTCTGCTTCAATAGCAAGCTCAATGTCATCAGGTAGTTTGGTACCATCACCAGAGAAAAACTTTATCCCATTATCGTAATAGGGGTTATGGGAGGCGCTGATGACAATACCTGCGTCCGCACGAAACGTACGTGTAAGATAAGCAACCCCCGGCGTTGGCATCGGCCCCAGCAACAATATGTCCACACCCGCTGCAGATAGCCCTGCCTCCAATGCGGATTCAAACATATATCCGGAAATACGGGTATCTTTACCTATCAACACCCTGCTCTGCCTGCCTTTGCCTTGTGCCAATACACGACCAGCCGCCCAGCCGAGCTTCATCACAAATTCTGGCGTAATAGGATACTGCCCCACCTTTCCACGCACACCGTCAGTACCGAAGTATTTTCTTTTCCCCGACATACTCACTACCTCGCACTCATATATTTAAGGGTACTCATGTCCTGCATTCTGTACGGCATGACAGAGCCTCATAATATCGACCGTTGCGGCCACATCATGCACACGAATAATAGCGGCACCGTGCCATAACGCCAGCGTTGCGGCTGCAAGACTACCCATCAACCGCTCATTCACAGATTTATTCAACACAGCACCAATAAACGATTTACGCGACAACCCCACCAACATTGGCACACCTAACGTCTTGAAATGACTCAACCCATTAAGCAGCATAAGATTATGCTTTGTCGTTTTACCAAAACCAAAACCGGGGTCGACTATAAGACGCTCCATTGGGATGCCCGCCTCAACACATACACCAATACGCTGCCGTAAAAAATCAGCCACCTCTTCCACAACATCATCATAGACAGGCTGGTTTTGCATCGCATGCGGCTCACCCTGCATATGCATCAAACAGACACGTACCTGAAGCTTCTGCGCCATCTCCAACGCACCGTCCTCACACAACGCACGTACATCATTAATGATTGTTGCACCTGCAGCTACGGCTGCGGCCATAACAGTCGGTTTGCTTGTATCAATCGAAACAACAACACTGAAACGGTTAGTAATAGCATCGACAATTGAGGCAGCCCGATCAATCTCCTCAGCCGCCGTCACAGGCAAAGCACCTGGGCGAGTTGATTCTGCACCCACATCGATAATGTCAGCACCTTCAGCAACCATCTGCTCCGCCCGCCTCAACGCTGCGTCCCGAAACATATAACGGCCACCATCAGAAAAAGAGTCAGGCGTGACGTTCAGAATACCCATCACTTCTGGAGGCGAAAACTCTCCCAGCATCTAATAATATCCTCAATCAATGCCAACTAGATCCACCAAGAAAAACGCCCTGCACAGGCAGGGCGTTTTAATAACAACCACAATCAAACCATCAGTGAGACTCAGCCGGCCCACCCACCTCTTTTTCAGATGTTTTATCAACAGCATCATCACCAGACTTCAGCCCACTGCCAGCACCATCGTGTGGCTCGTGATCACTCCAATCCTGGGGAGGACGAGGTACACGCCCCTCCATGATGTCATCTATTTGTTTGCTATCAATAGTCTCATACTTGATCAGTGCCTCCGCCATGCGGTGCATTTTTTCCAGATTATCAACCAAGATCTTCTTGGCGCGTTGGTAGTTACGATCAATGATCACCCGGACTTCCTGATCAATGGTATGGGCAGTTACGTCGGAAACACTCTTAGACTGAGCTACGGAGTGGCCAAGAAAGACCTCGCCCTGCTCTTCACTATAAGTCAGCGGCCCCAATACATCGGAAAGGCCCCATTTGGTCACCATATTACGCGCCAGCTCGGTCGTGCGCTGAATGTCGTTAGAGGCACCTGTGGTCACCTTATCCGCACCAAATATCAACTCCTCGGCAATTCGACCACCATAAAGAGTACTGATCTGGCTCTCAAGGCGCTCTTTGCTATAACTATAACGATCCTCCTCAGGCAGGAACATGGTTACACCAAGAGCACGGCCACGCGGGATAATAGACACTTTATAAACAGGGTCATGCGATGGAACAAGACGCCCAACAATGGCGTGACCCGCTTCGTGATACGCAGTGAGTTTTTTCTCTTCATCATTCATCACCATGGATTTACGCTCCGCGCCCATCATGATTTTGTCCTTCGCCTTCTCAAACTCCTCCATTCCCACCATGCGTTTATTCTGTCGCGCCGCAAACAAAGCAGCCTCATTAACAAGGTTGGCTAAATCCGCACCAGAAAACCCAGGAGTACCACGAGCAATAAGGTTAGGTTTAACATCATCACCTAATGGCACTTTACGCATGTGCACACGCAAAATCTGCTCACGACCACGCACATCAGGCAGCGGCACCACCACCTGCCGATCAAAACGGCCAGGGCGCAACAACGCCGGATCAAGTACATCGGGACGATTGGTAGCCGCAATCACTATTACACCTTCACTGCCTTCAAAACCGTCCATCTCAACCAACAGCTGGTTAAGTGTCTGCTCACGCTCATCGTGTCCACCACCAAGGCCAGCACCACGATGACGCCCCACAGCATCAATTTCATCAATAAATATGATGCAAGGGGCATGTTTTTTTGCCTGCTCAAACATGTCACGGACACGGGACGCACCAACACCCACAAACATCTCTACAAAATCAGAACCTGAAATTGAGAAAAACGGCACCTTCGCCTCACCGGCAATCGCCTTCGCCAACAGGGTTTTACCTGTGCCAGGGGAGCCAACCATCAACACCCCCCGAGGAATTTTACCGCCTAATTTCTGGAATTTACTCGGGTCACGGAGGAACTCAACCAGCTCACTCACCTCATCTTTTGCCTCCTCAACACCGGCAACATCAGCAAAAGTGATCTTAACTTGATCTTCGCTCAGCAGCTTGGCACGGCTCTTACCAAAAGACATGGCACCCCGACCACCGCCACCACCACCCTGCATCTGGCGCATGAAAAAGATCCAGACACCGATCAATAACAGCATCGGAAACCAGGAGATAAAGATCTGCGTCAGAAAACCCTGCTGCTCTTGTGGCCGGGCATTGATCTCAACCCCGCTCGCCAATAGGTCACCCACTAAACCACGATCATCAGGACTGTAGGTAATAAAACGTTCCCCGGAGGTAGTGACGCCCTGAATAGAGCGCCCCTCGATTATCACCTTTTCTACCCTGCCACTTTTCACATCGCTAATAAATTGCGAATATGGCGTCGCCTGTGAGGTCGACTGTGATGGGCCGAAGTTGCTGAAAACCGACATCAGCACAATCGCTATCACCACCCATAAAATCAAATTTTTTGCCATATCGCTCAACGTTAATCCCTCTCCAGAGTCAGGAAGGCTTTGGTCGCCCACGTCAGATCAAATGTGTCCAACGCAGATCAATCCTCTATTCGAAAAAATACTACACTTTAAGTTCGCGCGCTACCAGATAAACCTCACGACTACGTGGACGTGAAGCCTTGGGTTTACGTACCAACACCTTGCCAAAACTGGCACGAACATCGTTTACATATTCGTCAAAACCGCTGCCCTGAAACACTTTAGCCACAAATACACCTTTGGGACCCAGCACCTGTCTGGCAAAATCAAGGGCCAGTTCAACCAGATACATCGCCTTGGGCTGATCCATCGCCGCCATCCCGCTTATATTGGGGGCAATATCCGAGATTACAAGGTCAATTTTGCGACCGGCAACCAACTCCAGCAACTGATCCATCACCACCTGCTCACGAAAATCGCCCTGGATAAAGTCAACATCGGCCAATACGTCCATAGGTAAAATATCCAGCGCAAAGACACGCCCCTTGTCACCGATCGTTTTCGCCGCAACCTGGGACCAGCTGCCTGGTGCCGCCCCCAAATCTACCACAAGCATTCCCGGCTTTAGCAACTTGTCACGCTCATTCAGCTCCAGAAGCTTATAGGCTGCCCGTGAGCGGTAACCATCCTGCCGTGCTTTGAGCACATACTGATCCGACTCATGCTCCTGCAACCAGCGGTTGCTGCTTTTACTCTTGGTCATGAAAAGAGTCCGCCTTTGCGCGCTGCGCCTGCTCTATACGCCGTGTTTTTGCCATCAACCAGATCATGGCAGACACACCGTACACCGCAAGAAACAACGTTTGTCCTAAGCCATTGTCAATCAGACGATCGTGTATTAGCCAGACGACCACGCCCACAACAACAATCAGCGCCAAATCAAACTTCACGCCATTAAACGGGCTGGCAGCAACGGTGAAACTACGCCGCTGGCGTGGTAGACTTGGCTCCCTTTTTGAATGGGCCATGATGGAGTTACCCTAGATAATGTCTCTCAACGAAGATAAAAAACGCCAGTTACGTAAACTTGGTCATACACTCAAGCCGCTGGTGACCATTGGCAACAATGGCCTGACAGATGCCGTCTATGCTGAATTTGACAGCACGATTGCCCACCATGAGCTAATCAAGGTCAAAGTTCATGCCGACGAACGTGAAAACCGTGACGCCATGATTGCGGAGCTGTGCCAGCTCACTGATTCTGAACTGATACAACGTGTCGGGCATATCGCCCTAATCTTTCGCCGCAACCCACAGAAGCCCAAAATTCATATCTGATTTCATCAGGCCTGCCCACTGGTGCGGGCCTGCATCATCACCAGATATACACCTAAAAGTGAGGTTGCCAGGTACAGCAGCGATGAGATGCCGTGCAACCGGCCAAACTGTGCCGCGACTTCACTGCCCGGCTGATAACCAACGGCCTTAAGCGTCTGCATCATCGGCTGCAATACAAAAAAACCAATCGTTACCAGACACAACATTATCAGTAATACCTGCACCCGCCGCGTTTTTAACCAGCGGCTACCAGACGCGACTAACGCACTCAGTAACAGCGCACCACCACAAATAAACCCGACAATGCTCATGGCTGAAAACATGCTGCCCGCTACTGCACCTGCCAGACGGCGGTCATCCAGCGTCTGAAAAAGGATCGGCACGGCCAGATAACCGACCACCAGCAGCCCCCCTATCCAAACAGTCTGGAGCAGCTGCTCACCTTTAAATAGCCACTGCCTATTCATCAAATGTAGTGTACAGCAAGGATTTCATACTCTTTGTCGCCAACAGGGGCTTTAACAACCACCGTGTCACCCTCCTCCTTGCCTATCAATGCCCGTGCGATAGGGGAGCTGATGGAGATGCGGCTTTTGCTGATGTCGGCCTCAAGATCACCCACAATCTGATAGGTCACTTTTTGACCTGTTTCATCATCCACCAGGTCAACGGTCGTGCCAAAGACCACACGCCCGGTGGGTTCCATTTTGGTAACATCAATCACCTGGGCCTGGGATAACTGCCCCTCCAGGTCAGAGAGACGCCCCTCAATAAACCCCTGCTGCTCACGGGCAGCGTGATATTCCGCATTCTCTTTTAAATCACCGTGGGCGCGCGCTTCCGCGATGGCCAGAATTACCCGTGGGCGATCTACTGTTTTAAGGTGATGCAACTCTTCGCGCAGACGTTCTGCCCCTTGCGCAGTCATTGGAATGGTACTCATGCAGAAATCTCCTTGTGTAAATCCTGCAAACGGTTAACACCATGGTCGACATTATGTTTTAGGGCCATACACGTTGCTCTGGCACCCGACATGGTGGTGGTGTAGTTTACTTTATGCTGCAATGCCTGACGCCGAATCATATAGGAGTCAGTGCTCGCCTGGCGACCTTCGACGGTGTTAATGATCAGATCAATCTCATCATTTTTGATCATATCAACGATATGGGGTTGCCCCTCAGCAACCTTATTCACACGTTTGCACGGCACGCCCGCCTCCTCCAGAATCTTGGCTGTCCCCCGGGTGGCGCACAGTTCAAAGCCTATTTCCACCAGATCTTTGCCTACACTCACCAGATGGATCTTGTCAGCATCACGTACGCTGATGAAGGCACGACCACTGCGTGGCATATCCACACCCGCACCAATCTGGGATTTGGCAAAGGCCTCAGCGAAGGTTGGCGCAACGCCCATCACCTCACCGGTAGACTTCATCTCTGGCCCCAAAATAGGGTCTACACCCGGAAACTTGGCAAACGGGAAAACTGCCTCTTTAACACAATAATAAGGTGGCACGATCTCTTTGGTCATGCCCTGCTGCGCCAGCGTCTGGCCCGCCATGCAACGCGCCGCAATCTTCGCCAGTGGTTTACCAATCGCCTTGGAGACAAACGGCACGGTACGTGAGGCCCGTGGATTCACCTCGATCACGTAGATCTGATCATCCTGGATTGCAAACTGCACATTCATCAACCCCACAACATTCAGACCACGGGCCATCTTCACTACCTGGTCGCGCAGCTCAGCCTGATGTTCTGCTGAGACGCTGTACGGTGGCAATGAACAGGCCGAGTCACCCGAATGCACTCCCGCCTGCTCGATATGTTCCATCACCCCGCCAATCACCACATCAACACCGTCACTGATGGCATCCACATCCAGCTCAACGGCGTTATCAAGAAAGCGGTCCAGCAAAATAGGCGAGTCGTTTGAGATCTTGACCGCTGTTTTCATATAGCGCAGCAGGTTCTCTTCATTATAAACAACCTCCATCGCACGCCCACCCAAGACGTAAGAGGGGCGTACCACCAGCGGGAAACCCATCTCCCGTGCACGTTCAACCGCCTCTTCAGGATTACGGACTGTGCAGTTAGGTGGCTGACGCAGCTCCAGTTTCTGTAACAGTTTCTGGAACCGCTCGCGGTCCTCGGCCAAGTCGATAGAGTCCGGGCTTGTACCGATGATCGGCGCGCCCGCAGCCTCCAGGGCACGGGCCAGCTTCAATGGTGTCTGGCCGCCGTACTGAACAATAATGCCTTTGGGTTTCTCTTTGTGCACAATCTCCAGCACATCTTCCAGCGTCAACGGCTCGAAATAGAGACGATCAGAGATATCGTAGTCAGTAGAGACCGTCTCTGGATTACAGTTAACCATAATGGTCTCATAACCATCTTCGCGCAGCGCCAACGCCGCATGAACACAGCAGTAGTCAAACTCAATCCCCTGGCCGATACGGTTAGGCCCACCACCCAACACCATGATTTTCTGCTTATTGGTAGGGGCAGCCTCACACTCATCTTCATAGGTGGAGTACATGTAGGCAGTGGCGGTTGAAAACTCGGCGGCACAGGAGTCGACCCGCTTGTAGACCGGGCGCACCCCTAGTGCATGGCGTTTGTTGCGCACCTCACCCTCACTGATATTCAGTAGCCTGGCCAGACGGCGATCCGAGAACCCCTTGCGTTTGAGCTCAAACATACGCCCTTTGATCAGCGCTGCCACACCCTTGGCACGAACCTCGTTTTCGCATTTAACAAGATCCTCCAGCTGCACCAGAAACCAGGGGTCGATACGGCTGAACTCATGCACATCCTCCACCGTCCACCCCTGGCGGAAGGCATCGGCCACGTACCAGAGGCGGTCCGGGCCGGGAATCCGCAGCTCGTGCCGCAGTTTGTTTTTGATCCCTTCGGAATCCATGCTGGTATCCAGCACCTCATCCAGACCATCAACCCCAGTCTCCAGACCACGCAGCGCCTTCTGCAGTGACTCCTGAAAGGTGCGACCCATGGCCATCACCTCACCCACCGACTTCATCTGGGTACCCAGCGTCGGCACCGCCTGTGGGAATTTTTCAAAGGTGAAACGGGGCACCTTGGTGACCACGTAGTCGATACTCGGCTCAAACGATGCCGGTGTGGCACCGCCGGTGATCTCGTTTTTCAGCTCGTTCAGTGTGTAACCCACAGCCAGTTTCGCCGCCACCTTGGCGATAGGGAAGCCGGTGGCTTTGGAAGCCAACGCCGATGAGCGCGAGACACGCGGATTCATCTCAATGACAATCATACGGCCATCTTCCGGGTTGATGGCAAACTGAACGTTGGAACCACCGGTATCAACACCGATCTCGCGCAGCACCGCAAGAGAGGCGTTACGCATGATCTGATACTCTTTATCCGTCATCGTCTGGGCGGGGGCCACGGTGATGGAGTCACCGGTATGCACGCCCATCGGATCGAGATTCTCAATTGAACAGACGATGATGCAGTTATCTTCGTGGTCACGCACCACCTCCATCTCGTACTCTTTCCAGCCGATGATGGACTCTTCAACCAGCAGCTCCTTGGTGGGCGAGAGATCAAGACCACGCTCACAGATCTCCAGGAACTCCTCTTTGTTATAAGCGATGCCACCACCACTACCCCCCATAGTGAATGAAGGACGGATGATGGTGGGATAACCGACACGGGCCTGAACCTGCAGCGCCTCCTCAATACTGTGGGCCACCGAAGAGTCCGGCATATCCAGGCCGATCTTGATCATCGCCTTACGGAACAGGTCACGATCCTCTGCCTTATTAATGGCATCACGACGGGCACCAATCATCTCGACATTAAACTTCTCCAGCACGCCCTGTTTGGCCAGATCCAGGGCGCAGTTGAGCGCCGTCTGCCCGCCCATGGTGGGCAGCAGCGCATCGGGGCGCTCTTTCTCGATGATCTTGGCCACAGTCTGCCAGGTGACCGGCTCGATGTAAGTGGCGTCTGCCATGTCCGGATCGGTCATGATGGTGGCAGGGTTGGAGTTAACCAGAATGACGCGGTACCCCTCTTCGCGCAGCGCCTTACACGCCTGGGCACCCGAGTAATCGAACTCACAGGCCTGACCGATCACAATCGGACCAGCGCCAATAATCAGTATGCTTTTAATATCGTTACGTTTTGGCATCGCTTACTCAATCACTCGTCGTGTTGTTCTTGGGGGGCAGCCTACTTTGCAGCCGCTTTGATCAGCTTAATAAAATGGTCAAAGAGCGGCGCTGCATCGCAGGGGCCAGGGCTCGCCTCCGGATGCCCCTGAAAGCTAAAGGCGGGCAGATCTGTACGTTGAATACCTTGCAAAGAGCCATCAAAAAGTGAACGGTGGGTCGCCTCCAGATTGGCAGGCAGGGTGGAATCATCTACCGCAAAACCGTGGTTCTGACTGGTGATCATCACCCGCTTGCTCGCAAGCTCCTCGACCGGATGGTTGCCACCGTGATGGCCAAACTTCATCTTCAAGGTCTTGGCACCACTCGCCAGCGCCAACAGCTGGTGGCCCAGGCAGATACCAAACGTCGGCATGCCACTGGCCACAATCTTTTGGATCGCCTCAATCGCATAATCACAGGGGGCGGGATCACCGGGCCCATTGGAGAGAAAAACACCATCGGGCTTCAGCGCCAGCACCGCCTCAGCAGAGGTCTGGGCAGGCACAACAGTCAGGCGGCAGCCACGATCCACCAACATCCGCAGAATATTCCGTTTAACACCGTAATCGTACGCCACCACATGGTACGGCAACTCAGCGTCAGCTCGTAATACATGACCATGACCCAAACGCCAGCTCCCCTCATTCCAGATGTAGCGCTCTTTAACGGTCACCTCTTTTGCCAGATCCATACCCGCCAATCCGGCAAAACCCTTAGCAGCTGCCAGTGCCTCCGCCTCGTCCAGCGCCAATCCGGCAATAATGCAGCCATTTTGGGCACCTGTCTCACGCAGGATACGGGTCAACTTACGGGTATCAATATTGGCAATGCCCACCACATTGTGGCGTTTAAGATAGGTATCCAGGCTCTCCTGCATGCGCCAATTGCTGGCAACCAGCGGCAGATCACGGATCACAAGACCACTGGCAACGATATGAGGCGACTCCTCATCCTCGCTATTAGTGCCCGTATTACCAATATGGGGGTAGGTCAATGTCACAATCTGTCTACAGTAGGAAGGATCGGTCAGAATCTCCTGATAGCCGGTCATGGAGGTATTAAAGACCACCTCCCCCACAGTACGCCCCACCGCGCCGATGGATTTCCCATAAAACAGCGCGCCATCTTCCAGAACCAAAAGGGCAGACTTTTCCAACTCATCCTCCAAGCTTTAGTTGCAACAAAGCGGGATGGCTCTTGCGACCCACCCCGCTGTGCGTTCTAAAAATACGGTACTAAACGGTTGCGCGGATTCTACTTTACCTAACCCTCCCCTGTCCATGGGGATTTGCTGGCAATAATTGCCAAATAACAAACACTTAGCCCCACTCATCCATTTCAGCCCCAAACACTGCTAGCACCCTCTACGGCTCAACCTATTGATATTCCAGTAAGTAAGCAGCCCTTTGTCAGGCATGTAGATGATACCCACCTCCCAGTAGGTACACCCTCTGCCGGGCGCACCATAAAAAAGCCATGCCCGATGGGCATGGCTTCCTTCAAATCTGAAAAGCAAGGCAACCTTTCAGTTCAAACATTACTGCCAGTTGGCGGCAAGCACCGGCGCCAGAGCTGTTTCATATTCAGGCGACAACGTCGTCTGTCCGACGGCAGGCGGGGCAAACGAAGCCATAGCACTTACCAGTGCATCGACCCGACTATCCAGCAACATTTTTCCATCAGCGGTCTTGAACTGCTCAGTGTGATATTGGCTGCCCAGATACCAGTCCTTCATCACCATTCGGTCAGAGGTGCCAATAATACTGACATCCAGATTATTGCCAGCGCGTGTAAACCAGAGCTGATTAGTCGTAATGCCTGAACCGAACAATGCCAGATCACTATTACCCACCGCCGCATCATTCTCCGTTACCGTATCAACACCGTAGCCACGACCGAACATATAGGTATCATTTCCTGCACCACCTATCAGCGAATCATTCGCTGCCCCACCATTAAGGGTGTCGTTACCGGCATCTGCTGTGAGCACGTTGGCAGCGCCATTACCCGTCAGGACATTATTGAGAATATTGCCCGCACCATTGATCACCGCTGTTCCGAGCAGGGTGAGGTTTTCGACATTAGCGCCCAAGGTGTAGGTAATGGATGATTGTACAGTGTCGTTACCTTCGTTTAGGTTCTCGATCACGACGTCCGCTATATTCTCCACCACGTAGGTGTCGTCACCCAGTCCACCAATCAACGTATCGGCCCCGGCACCTCCGTTCAGAGTATCGTTGCCAATGCCTCCAGTCAGTACATTGGTGGCACTGTTGCCTGTCAGAATATTGTTGAGTTCGTTACCAGTACCATCAATGGCAGATGTCCCAGTGAGCATGAGATTCTCCAGATTAGCCATCAAGGTATAAGCAATCACACTTTGCACAAGGTCAGTGCCTTCGTTTAACCCCTCAGTCACGATATCGCCCACACTGTCTACCACGTAGGTATCATTGCCGACACCGCCACTGAGGGTGTCCGTGCCTG
This sequence comes from Tenderia sp. (SeqCode), assembly GCA_031416075.1. Classification (GTDB taxonomy): domain Bacteria; phylum Pseudomonadota; class Gammaproteobacteria; order Tenderiales; family Tenderiaceae; genus JAKFXL01. Next base: position 65,181 of record JANOSY010000043.1, read on the forward strand.
CGCCGCCCAACAAGGTGTCGTTGCCTGCACTGCCGCTGAGGGTGTCGTTGCCACTACCACCGTCAATCAGGTCGTTCAGCGCGCCGCCCGTCAAACTGTCGCTGCCATCCAGTCCGTAGATGCGGTTGGCGCCATCGTTGTAACCGGTGATTCCGTCGTTGCCCACTGTGCCGTTGGTGATGACGCGGGCCTTGATGGCCGCTTCGTCCCACGTCACGCCGTCGCTGAACGTGAACTGCTCAACCTTGAAGTTGGTGTTGCCACTGAAGTAGTTGGCCACACTGACCTGATCCGCCGTGCCGTATTTCAATATCAGGTCGTCGCCTTTGCGCTCCAGCGCGGTCACCGCCGTGGAGACAACGTTGCTGAACTGCGCAACATCGCTGTTGCCGACGGTGGTGTCGTAGTCGTTGATGATATCCACGCCCGCACCGGTGGCAAACAGATAGGTGTCGTTGCCGACATCGCCACTGAGGGTGTCGTTATCGACACCGCCATCGAGGATGTCGTTACCGGCGCCACCGTTGAGGGTGTCCGTGCCTGCACCGCCCAACAAGGTGTCGTTGCCTGCACTGCCGCTGAGGGTGTCGTTGCCAGCGCCGCCATCAATCAGGTCGTTCAACGCGCCGCCCGTTAAGGTGTCGGCTCCGTCCAGGCCATAGATGCGGTTGGTGCCGTCGTTGTAGCCGGTGATGGAGTCATTACCCACCGTGCCGTTGGTGATGACGCGAGCCTTGATGGCGGCTTCGTCCCACGTCACGCCGTCGCTGAACGTGAACTGCTCAACCTTGTAAGCGGTGTTGCTACTGAAGTAGCTGGCCACGCTGACCTGATGGGCCGTGCCGTACTTCAACACCAGGTCGTCGCCTTTGCGCTCCAGCGCCGTCAGCGCCGTGGAGGCGACGTTGCTGAACTGCGCCACATCGATGTTGCCGACGGTGGTGTCGTAGTCGTTGATGACATCCACCCCCGTGCTGATGGCGAACAGGTAGCTGTCGTTGCCAACACCACCGTTGAGGGTGTCGTTGCCGATACCGCCGTTCAGTATGTCGTTACCAGCGCCACCGTTAAGTGTGTCGGCGCCATCCCTTCCCAGCAGGGTGTCGTTGCCTGCGTTGCCACTGAGATTGTCATTGCCAGCGCCGCCGTCAATCACATCATCACCAGCCAATCCATCAACAGTATCGTTGTTGGCACCCAATATTATCGTATCCGATCCTGACGTTGCCCCCGCAGCTTTAGCTTTGATAGCTGCAATGCCCCAGCTCGTGCCGTCAGAGAACTGAATTTTCTCGACTTGATAACCAGCGGTAGCATCGTTGACAAAGTAGTTCATAACACGAAGTTGGTCAGTAGCATCCAGAAAAGATAGAACAAGCGTGTCACCTTCCTTGGTCAGGACCACGTCAGTGGTGAGCACATCAGCACCCAGCTGGACGACGTCGAGCTTGCCCGCGGTGCTGTCGTACGCATTGGCGGTGTCCTTGCCCGAACCTCGACCAAACAGGAAGGTGTCGTTGCCTGCACCACCGTCCAGGGTGTCGTTGCCGATGCCGCCGTCGAGCGTGTCATTCCCGGCTTGGCCGTACAGCGTGTCATCGCCGTCCTGGCCTTGAAGGGTGTCGGCGCCGCTGCCGCCATCAAGACGGTCGTT
>JANOSY010000044.1:0-4470 GCA_031416075.1 Tenderia sp. (SeqCode)
AGAAATCAAGACAAAGAAGATGCTCATTACGATCAGCTCAAGTTAGGTATGTGAGTCAGCGCCTTCAGGCGCTTCATGTTTTTGCCCCTTTGAGGGGCTAATAAAGATAAACCCCCGGCTTTGCCGGGGGTAACTTAATTAGAAGGAGTGGTTAATCGATTCACGCAGCCAGTCGAGCAGCTTCTGGCCAACATCATCGGAGAGGACGATATCGAGGTTGTCGATGGTGGTCTGAGAGATACAGCCGTCGGGATTGGCCGTGGTGACCAGCTGACGCAGCCCGTGGGCAGCCTGTGTGCGGCGTGTGTAGTAACAGGAGAGGGATTGCTGAAAATCCGCATCAATCAACAATACCCGTTGGCCCATGTCGGCAAGAATGCCGCCAAACTGGGCTGAAAACGAGGTTTTACCAACGCCACCTTTGGTGGAGACAACACCGTATATTTTTGCCATCGCGCAATACCTGCCAAGTTGATCCAAAACTCTTGCAAGTATGTGTTTGCACCCCGTCTAGCCCATACGTCCTGTATTTAACATAATATACATTATGCGACAAATGATAATTTTACAGGTTTGGTAATTATTTGAAATTATTAAACTTTTGGATGGGTGGAAACGGGTTAAACCCGTGTGGCTGTATCAGTGTTCAGTGACACTTTGCACTGCTATTGGCAATGGCTGATAGTTTGTGGTGTTTGTATCGATTATCTGGCTATTATCCCCCCGCCCCTTGTGAAATAATGCTTCTCATCCACATCTTTATCAACAAGTAGGACGCTATGATCGTTATTCTTAAACCCAGCATCGATAAAACGGGGCCTGAGTATACAACCCTGATGGATTATCTCAGCAATCAACCTGGCATTCAGGTGCGTGTTCATGAGGAGAAGGGGTCGCAGCAGATACTAACAGAGCTCTATCTGGTGGGAGATACCAAGAGTCTTGACCAGGATGATATCAAGTGTCTGCCTGGGGTTGAGCGTGTAGTCCGGATCTCTCAGGAGTACCGTGTGTTGGGCCGCCACAAGGATGCTAACCGCTCCACGGAGTTTGAATACAATGGTGTGACGTTCAGCCAGGACAATCTACACATCTTTGCCGGTCTGTGTGCCGTGGATAGTCCAACCCATGTTGAGCAGATGATGAAGGTGCTGCAGGAGCATGGTCTGGAGACTACACGAATGGGGGCGTACAAACCACGCACCAGCCCGTACGCCTTTCAGGGACACGGTAAAAACTGCCTGCCTTATGTGTTTGAGCTGGCGGGCAAGTATGGCATGAAGGTGATTGCCATGGAGGTCACCTGTGAACAGCATGTGGCCGAGATTAAACAGGCGCTGGAGCTAACGGGCAACCCAACAGGCGTGATGTTGCAGATTGGTACACGTAATACCCAGAACTTTGAGCTGCTTAAGGCCGTGGGCCGTCAGCAGGAGATGCCGGTGCTGCTGAAGCGCGGTTTTGGTATTACGCTGGAAGAGTCACTCAACGCGGCAGAGTATCTGGCCAGCGAAGGGAATCGCAAGGTGGTGTTTGGGCTACGTGGTATGAAGACCAATATGGGGGATCCACATCGGAATTTTGTCGATTTTGCCCATGTGCCCGTAGTAAAACGACTCACACGGATGCCGATCTGTATTGATCCATCCCACTCCGTAGGCAGCCGCGACTATGCGCCGGATGGTCTGCTGGATGTATTCCACGTCACTGCCCAGGGCATTATTGCCGGGGCCAATATGGTACTGGTTGATTTTCACCCCAACCCCAGTAAAGCATTGGTGGATGGCCCGCAGGCGCTGTTGATAAGCGAGCTACCCTACTTCCTGGAGGATTGCCGTATCGCCCGCGAGGCTTATGAAAAACGCCAACAGGCCATTCAGCGTATCCGGCCAGCCTGATCCCTACCTGTTCTTTATTGTGGCGGGCTTTTTAATGCGTCAACCTTGTATCAGATTAAGTCGAGTTAATAGTTAACGATAGTGTCACCATCATTACGTTGGGTTGGGGCAACCAGCTCCACCGATGCCACCACCTGCTCCAGCAGTGCCGTCGCGGCAACCTCTATTTGATCATTACGAACGTAATATGTGTAGTCGCCAATAAATACTACACGCGCTGAATTAGTATAACCCGTACGTTGACTGGTTAGCTGGCCTTTACTGATAAAACCATGGGTAGCATCCACCTCATATACACGAGTACCATTTTCATACGTGTACAAAACACCATCTGTCCGCCAGGAGTCCATCGGCAGTGCCAACAACCTATGTTCAGCCCAATAGTTAAAGGCTAGTGGATCATATAGTGCGTTACTCCATTCACCTGGTGCCCACTCCACTTTATCCATCAGTAGTGGCTCGGAAAAATCGCTGATATCAAACAACGAGATTTGAGGATTATTCGGCGACAGACCTATAGATAACAGACGTGTATCACTGATGGGATGCAGATAGTTTGAGAAACCGGGAACCTTCAACTCTCCCACTACCACCGGTGCCCTGGGGTTGGAAAGATCAACTGTAAACAGCGGATCCACTTGTAAAAAGGTGACTAAAAAGCCACGATCGCCTAAAAATCGTGCTGAAAAAAGCCGCTCACCGGGGGCAATATTTTCTACTTTACCCACCACCTCAAGTGCTGCACCCACCTGCTCCAATACATAAACAGCCGTATCTGTATTCCAGCTATTGGTTGCCAGTCGCAAAAAACCGTTATGTTCACCCAGAGAATATTGATTCAGTATGCTACCCGATACAACACCGCTTGCACTCGCCTGAACAGCCCCGGGCAGCAACGTAAATTTATGAATCTGTGTTGAAGTGGCCACAGGTTGTATAGAGATATCACCACCACTGGATACAGCAGAATAGTCACGCTGAATAATGTAGAGCGCCTGTGGTGATGTATAGATCGTATAGCTATCGCCAAGGTAAGTCAGCGCATTAGGCTCACGATTAGATTGAGCCAGATCCAGACTCACTACCGTCACAAAATTTAACCAGCGGGGATTATCAGGATGCAAAATATTGGCCGCATTAACCAGTGCACCAAGATCGGTGATCACTCCGTTACCATTCACACGGTAACGTTTTGGCAACAGCGCTGCGGGTTGGGTCCCGGCAGAGACATCAGGAGGTGAAAACTCCAATACCAGATGCAATGTGCCATCCACCCTACGTGCTGCACTCAGCCAGCCATCGTACATCTCATGCCGCTGTGTAACGGGGGCTTCAGGATTGCTGACATCGGCAATCAACACCCCTGTGCCCTGAAACGATATAGGGTCAGTCGAAAGTCTGTCCGCGTTGATGCTATTTGATATCTCCACTGACTGGTCTATATATTTTGTATAGATAATGATCAGCTTTTTTTCATGCAGAAATATTTTCGAGACACTGCCTGGTACCGTGACCTCAGAGACCTTATGTGACTCCAGCGCCGGAACCGCATCAACAATATGAACACTTTTGCTCGATACTACATATAAAAACTCACCATCGGTTTTAACCACATCCGGCTCATCAACCCCCTCCTCCTGAAGATTGGTCCGTGAAAAACCCCCGCCACCAGACTCGCCTGAGAAATTAGAGGTTCCATTTTCATTCAGTATGAAGCTACCGTAGGAATTACGATTAAAATCATATTTTTTAGTAAACTCATCGTAGCTCTCTTCTGAGCCAAACGGCTTTAACAGTGAAGTATTGCTTACCCCATTATTATCGTTACAGCCATTTAACAGGCCGATAACAGCCAACGCTGATATCCAAAGCCTAATTGGTCTCATGTAATGATTCATTATGTTCCTCTCCTATACCCATGTGAGTTGACCCCATCAGGAACTCACCATAACTTCAGCCCATTCAATATAAATGGGATATTTTCCCACTTATAAAATCACTATATGCGGGATTTTTTCCCTTGTCAAGGATTGCCTCAGCATGGGAGAATATGTTTTCAACTAATTATCTTGGCTATGAGTCGGTATCACGCTGTTTTTTTCACCATCGCTATCTGTCTCACTCTGCCTGCCCTTGCGGCTGGCGATTCAGTGCAAAAATTACAGCTCTCCACAGGGGTATATTGGAGCCAAGGTGACTACCGTGAAGGTATTAATCGCTCGATGAGTGCTATCCCGCTGTCTGCCCGTATACAAGCAGATACATGGAGTGTCCGCTTGGCCACTACCCTTTTAACAAGTGAACGGCTAAGGGCAGAAACCAATCACAAGGAACAAAAAGAGCGCCAGTCAGGTGTGGGCGATACCTGGTTATCCGCCACCCATCACCTGCCACCACAACAGTCCAACTCCCTGTTCATCGACCTTACCGGAAAAATTAAGTTACCCCCGGCAAAGCCGGGGGTTTATCTTTATTAGCCCCTCAAAGGGGCAAAAACATGAAGCGCCTGAAGGCGCTGACTCACATACCTAACTTGAGCTGATCGTAATGAGCATCTTCTTTGTCTTGATTT